>CAYTYV010000408.1:0-6093 GCA_964441055.1 uncultured Polyangiaceae bacterium
ACGGAGGTCACGCTCTGCAGGGTCGAGGGCATGGGGCACACCTGGCCGGGCCGCACCGTCCACAGCCCGGAGATCTGCCGCAAGCGACCCGATGGCCTGCTGTGCCGCAGGTGGAAGCGCCGCGTGGGCGAGCTCACCCAGGACCTGGACGCCAACTCGACGATGTGGCGCTTCTTGCGCAGGTTCAGGCTGCCCGCGGTGGCCGAGCCATGAGGTGCAGACCGTGCTCCCACTCGCCGACATCGTCCGCAATCCCTCGGCGCCCCTCGAGGAGGTAGCGCTGGCCATTGCGGCCGACGAGTACCCCGAGCTGGATCGGCCTCGGCTGCGCGCTCGCTTGGACGAGCTGGGCGCGCGGGCAGCCGAGCGACTGGGCCGAGAGCGGGGCGAGCAGGCCAGGCTCGACCGGCTGTGCGAGTGCGTCTACGGCGAGCTCGGCTTCGGCGGCAACGAGGACTACGACGATCCGCGGAACAACTACTTGAACGACGTCGTTGAGCGCCACAAGGCAAGCCCGGTCCTCATGGCCGTGGTGCTCATCGCGCTCGGCCGCCGCGCCTCGCTGCCGCTCGAGGCCATCGGCTTCCCGGGGCATTTCCTGGTGGGCGCAGGCACGAGCCAGCGCGTCTTCGTCGATCCCTTCGACGGCGCGCGGCCACTCGATCCCGATCGCCTTTGCGCGCTCGCCCGCGAGGCGCTGTCGGTGGGCGCGCGCGAGGCGGCCGAGCGGCTCCAGCCAGTGGGCGCGCGCACCGTGGCCGTTCGCATCCTGCAGAACCTGCAGCGGATCTACCGTCAGCGGAGCGACCACGCGCGCTCGCTGGTGGTCTGTACGCGGCTTTTCGAGCTGACCGACGCGCCCTTTCACCAGTGCGATCGCGGGGTGCACGCCCTGGCCATGGGCGCGGTGCGCTTAGGCATCGAGGATCTGGAGGCCTATCTCAGCGCCCATCCCCGCGCGCCCGACGCCGACGAGGTGCGCCGCGTTCTGGCGCGGGCCAGGCGCATCGAGCTGTCGACGCCGAGCTAGCCCGGATGATTCACCGCGCCCCGGGGGAGCAGCTGCCCCTTGCCCGCTCGCTCATCGTGCTTATGTGATCGGGACGGCGACCAGCCTTTGCGAGGCATCGAGAGCCGCCCCACCCCCCACGTTCGAACGACCTCTACCAAGGTGAGCCCCTGCCATGACCCGCGTTTTGCTCCTGCTGAGCCTGTTGGCCCTGTTTACTGCCTGTGACAACTCGAGCCCCGCCACGACGGGCAGCAACGACACGACCGCCGCGACGGCCCAGGCCGACGAGGGCTGCCAGTGCGCCGCAGGCAAGGCGGGCAAGACCGTCTGGTGCGAGCACTGCGGTGTCGGCTACGTCGATGGCAAGAAGGTCACCGACAAGGCCGCCGTCGCCAAGGCCCAAGCAGCCGGCAACGAGGGCAAGCAGGGCGAGTGCCCCCACAAGGCCGACTGCGAATGCCCCCACAAGGCCGCCGGCGAGTGCCCCCGCAAGGCCGCCGGCGAGTGCCCCCACAAGGCCGCCGGCGAGTGCCCCCACAAGGCGGCCGCTGGCGAGTGCCCCCACAAGGCCGCCGGCGACCACCAGTGCGGCGACCAGGTAGCCTGCAACTGCGCCGCCGGCAAGGCTGGCAAGACCGTCTGGTGCGAGCACTGCGGCGTCGGCTACGTCGATGGCAAGAAGGTCACCGACAAGGCCGCGGTGGACAAGGCCTTGCAGCAGAGCTAGCCGCCAGCCCTCCGCCGCTGCTGTGGCGGGGAAAGGGTAGCTTCATCATCGACGAGGCCGCGGCCGCGTTCGCCTCCTACTCGCCCATGCGCACCGGAATCAAATATTCCTCCGTCGCCGCGCCTTGCATCCGCGCCCGCCCCGTCCGCGATCCTCGGTCCGGGTTTTTGAGTTGGGCTCTAGCCTCACGTACGCAATGCCGCTGGTGGCTCGCGTTGCGCGCCTGCAAGCCGGGCGTTCCGCCATCGTTGCAGCGCTGCGACGGAAGGCTGGTCTCAGCGCTCGCTTCGATAGGCAACCACCGCCCGCCGGACATCACTCATGCGGAAGCCATAACGCTTGCGCAGCAGGCCCAGCCGAGTGTCATATGGCGTATCCGCAGGCAAGCCCAACTGTGCAGCCAGATGCTCAATCGGTACGTCATAGGTGTGGGCCACCTCGCGCAGAGTCATCCAGCCTTCGATCTCCAAAGCAGAGACCCGTGAGCTCGCCGCTCCATGGTGGAGCCTCGACGCGCACCCCGTCTGCTCCTCCAGCTCGGCCAGCGTGGCGCGACGGCGCCCGTGGCCCGCCGCAGCGCGGACGTCGATGGGTGCGAACAGCGGGACCAGCAGCAAAGCCAGGCACACGCCCCCAAACCCCAAGCCCAGGACCCAGCGCAGTTGGCGGCTGTTCACCCACCGTCCGAACAGCGACACCACTTGTCGCCAGTGAAGCGCGATGTGCAGCCCCAGCAAACCCACGAACACGGAGGCCTACCACCAGGTGAACATCTCCCCACTGGTGGCGGTCCAGGCCCAAGAGATACAAGTCTACGTCGCGGCCATAGATCTCGCTGCGCTCGCGCCCGGGGATCAGTACGTACCCCATCAGGAGACCAAGGCCTACGATGGCCATCAAACAGAGCAGCATGGCGGCATCGACGAGCAGGTTGTGCTGTAATCGTTTCATCTCGCCACCTTGGCCACTGCTAGCGACGCCACAGTCCGCGGCGGCCTCGCATACCACCGTGGCTCTCTCGGGGCAGTGGCTCCGGCTCGCGACCGGCGTCAGCGCGAGCAGGTGGCCCCGGCCGGACTGGCCATGACTGGCCCGAGGGTTGCGGCCACGCCCGGACGGGTTGCGCCGACACCGGAAGGGGCAGTCTGGGCCCGGGTTGGACCTCCGGCTCGAGAATCGCGCCGGTTGGGCATATATCGACGCAGGCCAGGCACACAATGCACTCGGGTCCGATCACGGCCTTGCCGTTTTCCATACGTATGGCTTCGGCCGTGCAGACCACTAGGCAGTCTCCACAGCCGTTGCATAGCTCAGCCTTTACAGTTACCGCTTCCATTGCGCTGTCCTCGCGGTAAGTCCACGGGCGACGGCCTGGATCGGCTGGAACCCTGGCCGCCGTCTGTTACGCGTAAACGTTCTTGCATCTGGCGTGCCAGCGAGCGGTGGACCCCGTGGCACAGGGGGCCCGTTGCCAAGCTGCCGGTAGTCGGCGGATGATTCGGTCAGAGGCCGACCGGACTACGGCGCCCACCTAAGTCGCACCGCGCATCTTCGATGCCTACTCTGTGCAGTGCTGGGCTGGTCTGAAACCGGACCTATGCTCACCGAGTCCGGGGAAACCCCCGGGGCGTTTCAGACCTGCAACCCCATGGTCGACATTTTTCGTTATTGCGCCATCGGGCTCGACGGCGAACGACGGGCTCGTCACGAGATGGCCCTTCATCGGCGGGAGTTGCCAGGCGTGTGGGTCGTCGCGCTCGTCGTGGCACGATCCGTGCTTTGGACGCCAAGCCACAGGGGCCCCACGCACCGAGGATGACGCCATGGAAGATTCCAAAGATCCGAGCTATCTGAAGAAGTTCTATCTCGACTGCGGCTTTGCTACCCGCGCGCTTCATGCAGGCGAGCACGTGGGTCAGCCCAAGAGTGCGTCCCACACTGGCGCCATCTTCCAGACCTCCACGTTCGTCTTCGAAAGCGCGGAGCAGGGCGCGAAGATCTTCGCGGGCGAGCAGCCGGGGTACATCTACACCCGCCTGGGGAACCCTACGGTCATTGCCCTCGAAGCCAAGCTCAACGCGTTGGAAGGTGGACAAGTCAAGCTCGACAATCCCGAGTTGCGCATCTCATCCATTGCCTTTTCGTCGGGTATGTCCGCGTTGAGCTCGTTGATGCTGGGCCTGGCGAGCCAAGGCGAGACCGTGCTGCTCGGTGATGTGCTCTACGGGGCCACGACCCATCTGGCCGAAACGGTGCTGCCGCGATTCGGCATCCGGGTCGTGGAGGTGGACACGTCCGATCTGGCGCAGGTTCACCAAGCGCTCGAGGCGCATCCGGACGCCAAGCTCGTGCTGTTCGAGACGCCCACCAATCCCATGTTGGCCGTCACTGACATCGCGGCCGTGACAGAGGCCGCCAAGACTACCAACCCCGATATGAAAGTCATCGTGGACAACACCTTTGCCACACCGTATCTGCAGCGCCCCCTCGAGCTCGGCGCTGATTGTGTGGTGCACTCGACCACCAAGTACATCTGCGGCCACGGCACCGTCGTGGGCGGCATCCTCACGACCAGGTCCGACGAGATCAAGGACTGCGCCTACAACATCATCAAGGACGTTGGTGGCAGTCCCAGTCCCCTTGATGCGTGGTTGGCCAACATGGGCCTGAAGACCCTTCCCCTGCGCATGGAGCGCCATTGCGATAGCGCCATGGCCATCGCCGAGTACCTCGAGCGGCACCCCAAAATCGAACGGGTGTATTACCCGGGATTGAAGGCCAATCCCTATCACGCGTTGGCCCGGCGGCAAATGAAGAGGTTCGGGGGCATGGTCTCCTTCGACGTTAGGGGCGGGCTCGAGGCGGGACGAAAGTTGATGGACGAGATCGAAATCTTCACCCTGGCGGTGTCACTCGGCTGTGTCGACTCGCTCATCCAGCATCCCGCCTCGATGACCCACGCTTGTGTGCCCAGAAAGAAGCGCGAAAGCGCGGGCATCAACGATGGCCTGGTTCGCATATCGGTGGGCATCGAAGATGTCGATGATCTGATCCGCGCGCTCGACCAAGCGCTGGCCAAGGTGTAGGTCATGCAAGGCGCCGACCCGCACGTCGCACACCGCGCCGTCGGGCAGGCCGGCCGACGGCTGGTCGATCAAGCTCAGAGCCATGGCGCCCTCGCCGACCACTCTGCATCCCAGGGTTCCGCGCCACCCGGGCGCTCAGCTAGCGAGCTCAGGTGAACCCCCCGCCGTCACCGCAAGAGCCGGCCGCCGACGAGGCAACGAGGCGCGAGCCTTGGCCTGTTTGGCCGCTGAAGACCGACAGCAGGCGGTGGGCCCGGCGCTGGTGGCAGTGGGGGCACTCGATCTGCTCGTCCGGCGTGCCCAGGCGGACCAGGTCTTCGAAGGACTTGCCGCAATGGCGGCAGTGATACTCGTAGATGGGCATGGTGTAGTTCCTCCACCAGGAAGGGAGCTGGAGCCTCGGTCAGCGCGGGTGGGCAAAGCCGGCCTCAAGTAGGACGGTAGGCCCGCTTCCACGGATGGTCCCGGGTGGCCAAGTAGTCCTTGACGGCCGCCCCCAAGGTGTTGGCGGCCAGCAGCGCACAGTGCTGGCTCTCCTCGGGCAGGCCGCCGAGGCGCTCCAGAATCAACGCCTGCGAGATGGCCGAGGCCTGGGGGATGGTCTTGCCGGTGGCGAGCTCTATCGCCATGCTGGCCGACACCAAGGTGGTCACGCAGCCGTCGGTCAGGAAGCTGGCCTCGGTGATGACGTCATCGCGCACCCGCAGGAAGAACTGCATGCTATCGCCGCACGGGCCCTGGACCCGGGCGTGGCCGTCGGGATGCTCCATGGTGCCAACGTTGCGCGGGTTCAGCCAATGGTCGATGACCGTCTCGGAGTAGTGCGCGCGGGCCTGCTCGACGATCTGCTGTTGGATCTCCTCCACGGCCTTGTCGATAGGGTGGCTTGTCGAGTGGACAGCCTTGTCGATGGGTTGATTCATGCCTTGACCTCTGGCGGCCCCATCGGTGCGCGATGGGGATAGGTTGATCGTGAACGGGCTCCACCTCCTAGAGGGAGGCCGCGGCTAGGTGGCCGGTCCTCACTGCGTCATATACCCTTCCGGGCCGAACCGCATCACCCACGATGTGGACCGCGATTCCATGCTTGCGCAGGTCCTCAGAGAGCGGGTCGAAAGGCCGGTTGCCGGTGGCGACGACGACGTCGTTGTACGGTCCCAGCAGGCGCTCTTCGCCTTGCTCCAAAACCACCGCTTGGCCGTCCTCCAGGCGCAGCAGCTCGGCCCGAGTGTGGATTTCGAGGGGTAGGGCCTCGAGGCGCTTCATCA
>CAYTYV010000409.1:0-6055 GCA_964441055.1 uncultured Polyangiaceae bacterium
TCCGCTCCTCCCTCTGCCCCCAAACCCCCGCCAGGGTCTATGGGCCCTCACTCCAGGTCGTAGGGCTCGACCACGGCCTCGGCGAGCTCGGGCACCGCCGCCCGAACCGCGTCGCCCAGCTCCGCCTCGGTGGCCACGAGGCCGATCCACAGCGCATCGTCGGCGATGCGGTTGCGGACGGCCGCCGAGGCCTGCGCGGGCGTGACCGCGTCCACGCGCTCGACAAAGCGCTGGTGGTAGTCTGCGGGCAGCCCGAGAAGCTCCCGATCCACTCCCTGCAGGACCCGCTTGCGCGCCGTGTCGATCTGAAAGGCGTAGGAGTTGCGGAGATAGCTCTTGCAGAAGTCGAGCTCGGCTTGGTCGATGCCGTCGCGACGCCAGCGCGATAGAAGCTCGAGCTCGAGCGCGATGCACGCGGCCGTGTCGCCCGCTGCTGGCGCCGTCCACATGGTGAAGCTCTCCCGCACGCGCCCTAGCGCGAGCTGCGACCAGGCGCCGTAGGACCAGCCGCGCTTGGCGCGCACCTCTTGGGTCAGCCGCGAGCTGAAGGTCTCGCCAAAGGCGGTGTTGGCCACGAGCAGCGGGATGTGGTCGGGATCGTCGGCGTGCGTGCCCAGGGTGCCGATGACCACCTGGGACTGGCTTCGCCCCGGCTTGTCGACGAGCACCAGATTGCGACCGCGGGGACGGGCGGGCGGCCCAGCCGGGTAGTCGGCCGCGGCCGAGCCGGCTGGCAGGGCATCGAGCAGATCGCGGGCGAGCCGCTCGCACTCGGCGCTCGACAGATCGCCCGATACCCCGACCACGGCTCGTTCGCGAAGGTAGTGTTGCTCGTGGAAGCGCCGCAGATCGCTCGGCTCCACCTGGCGGACGGTGGCGATCGTGCCGCTGGGCCGCGCGCCGTGCGGATGGTCGCGGAACAGGTGCCGACGAAGCGCTCGGGCGGCCAACAGCTCGTCGCTGTCCCGCGATTCGACGATCTCGGCCTCGATCTGACGCGCGAGCCGCTCGAGCTCGGCGGCCTCGAAGTGGGGCTCGCCGAGCAGGCCGCCGACGAGCTCGGCTACCGGCCCGAGCGAGCGCTTGAGAAAGGTCAGCTGCAGCGAGCTCGAGGTGAAGCCCGCGTGCGTGTACAGGGTCGCGCCCAGCTCGTCGAGCCGCTGCTCGATCGCCACGGCATCGAGCCCCGCGCCTCCTCGCCGCAACATGCTCGCGGTCATCCGCGCCAGGCCACCCCGCCCGGGGGGGTCGTGAACGGCCCCGGCTCCAAATGCCACGATCGCCCGGACCAGCGGAAGCGCATGGTCGGTCTCGACCACGACGGCGGTCACGGCTCGACCTCATTCGCCGCCGCGGGCTCGACCTCGCTCGCCGCCGCAGGCTCGATCTGCACGACGGAGCGGTTCTCGGGACGCAGGTAGCGCCGCGCCACCCGCAGCAAGTCCGAGCGGTCGACGCGGCCCCAGGCCTCGAGCCGCTCGAACAGCGATGCGGGACGACCGAGCACCGTCTCGCCGAAACCGATGTGGAAGGCCTTGCCCGCCACCGTCTCCAAGCCGCAGAGCGCGGCCAGCTCCACCCGCGCCCGGGCCCGCTCGAGCTCGCTCTGCGCGGGCGGCTCGCGCCGCAGCTCCCCGACGATGGCGTCGAAGGCTTCGGCGAGCGCGGCCGCCGAGGTGCCACTGCGCGCCGTGAGTCCTACCTCGAGCAGGCCTGGATCGCGCAGGTTGGTCAGGCCAGCGCGAGCGGTGGTGGCCATCTCGCGCTCCTCGACGAGCTGGCGGTGAGCGCGCGACGAGCGGCCGCCGCACAGGACCTCGGTGAGCAGCACGAGCGCGGGATGGTCGGGCTCGCCGTAGCTCGGGCCGCGATAGCCGAGCGCCAGCTTGGGAGTGGGCGTGGGCTGCTCGGTCACAAGCCGCCGCTCCGCCGTCTGTGGTGGCTCGGGGCGCACGTCCTCGAGCGGCAGCTCCGCGGCGGCAATGCCCGCGTAGTGTCGACCGAGGAGGCGCC
This sequence comes from uncultured Polyangiaceae bacterium, assembly GCA_964441055.1. GTDB lineage: Bacteria > Myxococcota_A > Polyangia > Polyangiales > Polyangiaceae > JACQWT01. Next base: position 2,014 of record CAYTYV010000409.1, read on the forward strand.
GCAGCCGCTCGGGGTCCACGTCTCCCACCACGACCAGCACCGCGTTGTTGGGCGCGTAGTAGGTCCGATAAAAGGCCGTGCAGTCGGCGCGGCTGAGGCTCTGGATGTCCGCCATGCGCCCGATGGTGGGCCAGCCGTAGCCGTGGCGCTCAAAGGCGAGCTCGTAGAGCAGCTCCTCGGCAACGCCGTCGACGTCGTCGTCCACGCTCTGGCGACGCTCGTTGGCCACCACCTCGCGCTCGGCAGCCACCTGCTCGTCGCGCAGCACCAGGTTGTGCATGCGGTCGGCTTCGAGCTCCACCACCAGCTCGAGGGCCGAGGTCGGCAGATTGACCACGTAGTAGGTCCAGTCCAGGTAGGTGGCCGCGTTGCCCTCGGCCCCTGCCTGCTCGAGCCGTCGGTCGAACTCGCCGTAGGGCACGCTCTCGGTCTCGTGGAACATCAAGTGCTCGAGCAGATGAGCGAGGCCCGTCTTGCCGAGACGCTCGTGGCGGGAGCCCACGGCAAACCAGGTCTGATAGCTCAGCACCGGGGCGCTCGGGTCGGCGAGCACCAAGACGGTCAGCCCGCTATCGAGCGCGAAGCGCTCCACGGACAGGTGGGGACCGAAACCGTGCGTGTGCACGTGGCGACAGCGCCCGCTCCGAAGGTGTTTCACAGCCTACTGCGCGCCCCGATGCGTCGGTGTGGGTACCCCCCCGACCTCAAGCCGCGAGCGCGTCGGTCCGCCCGGCCGCGGTGCTGCGGATCGAGGGTCGATCATCACGCGTGCGGGATAGCTCGATCGTCGGGTGGTCGCCAGGACTCGTTGCTACGGCTTGGTTTCCTGCTGCTCGTCGAGCGAGAGCTGACCCGGAAGCATGTGCGCATAATGCTTAAGAACCATGTCGATGCCTTCGCGAATATAGACCGCGATGGGAACCTTGGTGCGCGCGTGCAGTAGCTTCAAGCGATCGGACTGTTCCGGCGTGATGTAGATGGTCGTCGAGATCTTCTTTCGCGACATGGCGGCCGGCCGACATCGCGCTCACCAACGAGCGCGACTATCTGAGTGACAACGCGTTACCCTAGATGATGCTACGTATGTTGTCAATATGTCATGCGCACCGCGATCCAAAAAAAAAGAACCTGCCCAGCCTGCTGCCAAGCCGCGGTCGGTGCGGTCTTGGCCGGGTGGTGCGACGGGCTCGGGCAGCCCGTCTTCGCTCGCGGGATCCCCTAGCGCATCGGTCGGTGTTTGTCCGCACAATTCACAAGCTTAACGGCCAACCTTACAATCGATTCGAGTCGCGAGGCCCCCTGGAGCGCGCCTTGGCTCTCTCGCGCGCTCCCGAGCTAGGAGCGCGCGCGCCGTTGCTCTAGTGCGCGCCGTTGCACTAAGAGGAGCGCGGGCGCAGTTGCTCTAGGAGGATGTCGATGGCAATCGCCGTCCAGCTTGCTACCGCCCTGCTCGCTGGTTTACCCTCAGTCGACGAGCTGCGGTGCGCGCTCAGCAAGACACCGTGGCTTCGGCACCTAGGTCCCTGGCCATGAACTGCTTTGCATCAGCTCTTCGACGCGCCACGGTCTTGGTCTCAGCCATGGGCTTGACCCATTGCGCTGGGGCCCAAAACGGAACCGAGGACGCGGACAAGGCGGGCGCGCGGAGACAGACCGAGATCCAACACGAGCCCTGCGAGCTCGACTCGGACGATGCGGTGCTCTTCGACGCCGACCGCAACGGGAAGCCGGACATCATCACCGTGATGGCCGGGGGGCGCGCGGTTTGCCGCGCCGTGGACATGAACCTCGACGCCGTCATCGACGTGTACGTCTACTACGACGAGAACGGTCGAGTGCGGCGGCGCGAGTCGGGCTTCGATCGCGACGGCCTGCCCGACGAGATCGCCTTCTTCCGCAACGGCGAGCTCGTCCGCAAGGAGCGGGAGACCAACAACGACCGCAAGATCGACACCTGGGACTTCTACCAGGCAGGGCGGCTCGCGCGCGCCGAGCGCGACGCCACCGCGGACGGCTTCATCGATCAGTGGTGGACCTTCAATCGCCCCGAGCGCCCCGACTGCGCCGTGGTCACGGTAGACACCGACGACGACGGCAAGCCCGACGAGTCGTCCAAGCTGGATCTGTGCGAGTCCAAGGCCAGCCCCTTTGGTGCAGCCGCTCCGCCTGCGCCTACGACCCCTGCGACCGAGACCTCGCCCGAAGCAGCCGGTCAAGGCGGCGGGGGCCCTGAGGCCGCGCCGACGGCCGAGCCCACCGCGGAGAGCGCCGATGCCGACAGCCCCGCCCACGAGGGCGGTGAAGGGGGGGGGCCATGAATGCCAAGCGCCACACCTGCGGGCTCGCCTTGCTGGCGGTCGCAGCCCTTAGCGGCTGTGGCGGCGAGGCCGGGCAAGGGCCTAGCCAAGTGCCGGGACAGGCTCCGCGACGTGCCGACGGCACGATTATCGATGACCGCGCGCGATGCGTCTTCGAGGGGCGCGACGATGTGGAGGTCAGGGAGACGGCCGGTCCCGGAGCCTTCCAGCCCAACGTGCGACGCGTCTGGCAGGTCTTCGGCCGCGATTCGCGCCGTCGCGAGGTGCTGATCTGCCGAGAGGTGGACACCAACCTCGACGGCTACAAGGACGTGGTGCGGCGCTACCACGACGACGGGCAGCCCAAGGAGGAGCGCGCCGACGCCAACCACGACGGCGAGATCGACACCTGGATCGCCTTTGGCAAGGGAAAGGTCATCGAGGCCAAGTTCGACCGCAACTTCGACGGCAAGCCCGACGAGTGGAAGCACTACCGCGGCGGTACGCTCAGCCGGATCAAGCGGGACACCGACTTCGACGGCAAGGTGGACGTCTGGGAGACCTATCGGCAGGGACGCCTCGAGCGCATGGGCCGCGACCTGGACCATGACGGCCGCGTGGACCGCTGGGACCACGACACCGAGTGGCGCCGTCGGCTCGACGCCATGGAGCGCAAGAAGGAAGAAGAGGCCGAGCGCAAGCGCGAGGAGCGGCGCAAGGCAGCCGAAGACGAGCCAGAAGACGAGGCGGAGAGCGACTAGTGCCCCGTCCCAACGCTCACGGGCCGCTGGCGCTTCGCAGCGGAGCAGCGGAGCCAGGCCGACGAGCAGTCGGGTGACACAGCAACGCCTTCAGAAGATCATCGCGGAGGCCGGGATTTGCTCGCGACGGGCAGCCGAGCGGCTCATCACGGCTGGCCGGGTGCGCGTGGCAGGCCGACGGGTGACCGAGCTCGGCGCCAAGGCCGATCCCCGCACCGACCGCATCGAGGTCGACGGACGCCCCATCACGGCCGAGCGCCTGGCCTACGTGGTGCTGCACAAGCCGCGGGGCGTGGTGGCGACCATGTCCGATCCGCAGGGTAGGCCCACGGTGGCCGAGCACGTGGCGAAGATCCCCTACCGGCTCTACCCGGTCGGCAGGCTGGACTTCGCCACCAGCGGCGTGCTGCTGCTGACCAACGACGGCGAGCTGACCCACCGCCTGCTGCACCCGCGCGAGCCGGTTCCCAAGGTCTACGTGGTCAAGCTGCTCGGTCAGATGAGCGATGCCGACATCGAGCGCTGGCGGCGGGGCGTCGAGCTCGACGACGGCCCCACCCTACCCGCTGGGGCCAAGCTGCTGCGCTACGAGGCGGACAAGACCTGGCTAGAGCTCACCCTGCGGGAAGGCCGCAACCAGCAGATCCGACGCATGGGCGAGGCGGTGGGCTTTCAGGTGATGCGCCTTTCCCGCATCGCCTTTGCTGGGATCGAGGGCCAGGGCCTGCGACCAGGGCAGTGGCGCGCGCTCAGCGTGGACGAGCTCCGCGGGCTGCGCCAGCGCTACGGAGTGCCCCGCCGAGTCCGCCGCCAAACCGAGCTCGCCGCGCTCGAGCCGACAGCGCCCTCCCCCCGCCGCACCCCCAAGCAACGACCGCGGCGACGGTCCTCATAATGAGCACACCGACGACCGGTGCCCCATCGTCGAAACCCCTGCGGGGGTTTGGGGGCAGAGGAAGGAGCAACGCGACGACCGGAGCCCCC
>CAYTYV010000410.1:0-6050 GCA_964441055.1 uncultured Polyangiaceae bacterium
CCGAGACCGTCCTCGTCCATGACGAGCGGATCGACGGTGGCCAGATCGATGCTGAGCACCTCCTCGCACGGAGCGCCCGGGTCGGGAGCCAGCGTGCGATGGGCCTTGGAGCGCCGTTGATCGCGGAGGAACACCTCGGCCTTGTCGTCGCTGATGAACAGCGCGGCGGCCGCCCCGACCTGGGGGGCGATGCCGCACAGCACGGCGCGCTGACCCACGGGCAGCATGCGGGCGCTCGGCCCGGCGAACTCGAGCACCACGGGCGCGCCGAACTCGTTCTCGATCCGCTCGATGATCGCGGGCAGATCGCGACGGAGCAGCTCCAGCGCCACGTCGCGTCCGCACACGAAGGGTCGCGTGCGACCCGAGAGGTGGATCTGAATGCTGCGCAGCGGCCGCAGCGATACCGATCCCGTGGCCATGGCCTGACCGAGCTGGGCGGGCGAGACCACCAGGCAGAGCATGCCCAGGCCCCCCACGGGGGCGAGGCGAGGATCGTCGGTCAGGGCCAGCCGGCCGGGCGCCGCGAATCGCTCGATGTGAACCCGTGCCGGAAAGCCGATGCCCGCTCGGGCCACCTGCACGCCGTGCAGCGGGAAGCCCGCGGCCACGGTGTGTCCAGCACCTCGGGCGGTCGCCTCCAGCGTTTGCTCGGTGGTCACCGAGGCGCCGTCGTAGGCGATGGTGACCTCGGGGACGGCCTTCTTCATCCCCGCGGCCGCCGCCTCGGAGAGCGCTCTCATCGGTGCGCGGGAGAGGATGACCTGGTCGGCCTTGACCTCAACTAGGTCGCCCTTGAGCCCGGGATCCTTGGCCCGACCCGCCAGCACCTTCTGAGGCATCGTGCGGGGAGGATCCCCAGCTCGTGCGCGCATAGCTCTGCGGTAGTCCTTGTTGTGAGCCTTACGATCGGTGGCGAACGGCTCGAACGCTCGTGGACCTCCGCTGGCACGACAGCCGTAGCTACCCACTGAGTGCGACCGAACGCTCGATGGGCAAACTTAGTCGGTCGCCCCGAGCACGGTCAAGGCATGTCGTCATGCGGGAGCTAGGGTGCGGGATTGGCCCGGTTGGGCGCAGGATGCAAGCCCGAATGGGTGCCACCCGACTGTAGGGCAATATCCTACCCATCGGCACTAAGGTGTCCAGCCCGAGCAAGCGAGCGCTCCAGGGGCAAGACGCGGCCGCCGTAGCACGACCGTCGAAAAAAACTTCGGCAGTAGTGCTAGGCTCGCTCCATGTTCCAGGCCCTGCTGAAGGACGTGGTCGAATCGACGGAGGGTGGCGTGGCCTCGCTGGTCATGGATCTCGATGGCATCGCGCTCGACAGCTACGAAAAGCCCACAAGCGCTTTCGACGTCAAGACCGTTGGCGTTGAGCTGAGCGTCGTGCTCCGATCCGCTCGCCTGGCCGTGCGCATGCTCGCGGCGGGCGAGCCCCAGGAGATCGCCATCGTGGCCGATAAGCTGACGACCCTGGTGCGCTTGGTGGGGGACAACTACTTCATCGCCCTGTCGCTCGAGCCCGGTGGCAATCTCGGCAAAGGCCGATACCTGCTGCGCACTCGCGTCCCGGCACTGCTCGAGGAGCTCGGCTGAGCTCCGCCGTCCCGTCTGGGCTCTCGGCAGCGCCTGGCGATACGGCGCGCCTTGGCCCGTGATCAGACCTCGTTTCTGGTGTAGAACGCCGGCCCGAAGACTCAATCGCCCCTCGTCCTGGTCACGCACGTCGCTCGCCCCTGTTTGCCATGAACATCGATCTGAAAAAGCTACGGTCCCTGTTGCGCACGCTGTCCGAAGGCGACGTCGCCGAGTTCGAGTTCGAGGACTCCAAGACGCGACTCCGCATTGCCCGCGGCCGCCTCGACGCCGCACCGTCCGCGCCCCGCGAGGGGACCGCGGCCTCGGAAGCCTACCGCGTGGAGGCCGAGGCGGTGACGGCCGCAGCCGAGTCGCTTCGCTCGGGCTCGGCCCCGTCAGCGGTCGACGCAGGCGTGACCATCACCTCGCCCTTCGTGGGGACCTTCTATCGGGCACCGAGCCCAGATGATCCGCCCTTCGTCGAGGTGGACGCGGTGGTCCGCAAAGGGCAGACGCTGTGCATCGTCGAGGCGATGAAGCTGATGAACGAGATCGAGGCCGAGTGCTCGGGCACGGTGCTGGAGATCCTTGCGGAAAACGGCAAACCGGTCGAGTTCGGCCAGCCGCTGTTCAGGCTGCGCGTGGACTAGGTCAGATTGGAAGCCAAAGCCGATGTTCGACAAGGTGCTGGTCGCCAACCGCGGCGAGATCGCCATGCGTGTCATCCGGACCTGTCGGGTGATGGGGATCCGCACCGTGGCCATCCACTCCGAGGCGGACGAGGGAGCGCTGCACGTGCGCTTTGCCGACGAGGCCGTGTGCGTGGGCCCCGCGCCAGCGGCCAAGAGCTACCTGTGCGCGCCCGCCATCATCGCCGCCGCTGAGGTGAGCGGCGCCGACGCGATCCACCCTGGCTACGGCTTTCTCTCGGAGTCGCCGGAATTCGCCGCGCTGTGCCGTCGCTGCCACTTGACCTTCATCGGGCCTAGCCCCAAGGCCATGCGCGCCTGGGGCGACAAGGTGTCCGCACGGAAAAACGCGGTGCGCTTCGAGCTGCCCGTGATGCCAGCTAGCGGCCTGCTCGCCAACGCCGCCGAGGCCGCGCGCGAGGCCGAGCGGGTGGGCTATCCCGTCTTGCTCAAGGCGGCCCGGGGTGGGGGAGGGCGGGGCATGCGCGTGGTGCGTGAGCCGCAGAGCATGGATGCCGCCTACCGAACCGCCACCGAGGAGGCGGTCAAGGCCTTCGACGACGGCTCGGTCTACCTCGAGCGCTGGATCGAGCGGCCTCGCCACATCGAGTTCCAGGTGGTGGCCGACCAGCACGGCGGCGTCTGGACGCTGGGCGAGCGCGAGTGCTCGCTGCAGCGTCGCTACCAGAAGGTGCTCGAGGAAGCGCCCAGCCCGGCGATGGACGAGCAGACGCGCGCGGCGCTGAGCGAGCGCATCCGCGAGGCCGTTCGATCGACCGGCTACACGACGGTCGGCACGCTGGAGTTCTTGATGGACGAGCGCGGCCGGCTGTTCTTCCTGGAGATGAACACCCGCATCCAGGTCGAGCACCCGGTTACCGAGATGGTTACGGGCCTCGACTTGGTCGAGCTGCAGCTTCGAGCGGCCGCTGGCGATCGCATCCAGCTGCCCGACACCCGCCGCTGGCGCTTCCGCGGGCACGCCATGGAGTGCCGCATCAACGCCGAGGATCCCCGGACCTTCGCGCCTTGGCCGGGACGAATCACCGAGTACCACCCGCCTGGGGGACGCGGCGTGCGGGTGGACTCGGGCGTGTTCGGAGGCTGGCAGGTGCCCAACACCTACGACTCGCTCATCGCCAAGCTCATCACCTACGGGGCCAGCCGCTCCGAGGCGCTGGCGAGAATGCGCGTGGCACTGGACGAGTTCATCATCGGCGGCATCCGCACGAACATCCCCCTGCACCGCGCCTTGCTGCGCGACCCGGGCGTGGTCTCCGGCGACATGTCCACCCGCACCATCGAGGAAGTCATCTCGAAGGGGGCGAGCGCATGACGGCCGATGGCATGCCGCCGTTGGCCCGAGGAGTCGTTGCCGGGGATCTGCGGTCGCTGGCGCGGGTATGTCGCCTGGTGGACGACGCGGTGGGCGGCTACCGCGCCATCCTCAAGAGCCTGTTCCCGCACACGGGTCGAGCGTGGACCATGGGCATCACGGGCACGCCAGGGACGGGCAAGAGCACGCTGACCGACAAGCTCATCGGCCTACTGCGCCGCCGCGGAATGAGGGTCGGCGTGATCGCCGTCGATCCCTCGAGCCCGTTTTCGGGCGGGGCGATTCTGGGCGACCGCATCCGCATGCAGCGCCACCACGCCGACCCGGAGGTGTTCATTCGGTCCGTAGCCACTCGGGGCGCGCTCGGCGGGCTTTCCCGCTCGACCGCCGATCTGACCTGGGTGCTCGACGGCTGGGGAGCGGACGCGGTCGTGGTGGAGACGGTGGGGGTGGGGCAGGACGAGCTGGAGGTGACGCGCACGGTGGACTCGACCGTGGTGGTGATGTCACCCGGCATGGGCGACGAGGTGCAGGCCATGAAGGCTGGCATCTTGGAGTGCGCCGACGTCTTCGCGGTCAACAAGGCCGATCGGGAAGGCGCGGACGCCACCGCGCAGCAGCTCGAGCTGATGCTCGCACTCGGCGCCGACCAGGACCTGCTCGGGCTGTCCAGGGGCCACCACAGCGGAGCCACCCTGTCGCCCGGGCTGCCCAGCGGCCCTCTGCCGGACAGCGCCTTGAGCGCTCAGGAAACGGACGGGCAAGCCAGCGCCGCGCAGGCTTGGCGCCCTCCGATCGTGCGGTGTGTGGCCACCGAGGGACGGGGCGTCGAGGACCTTCTCGAAGGGCTCGACGAGCACCGCGCGTGGCTGACGAGCACCGCCACCGGTCAGCAGCGGCGGCGGCAGCGCCTGGCCGACGCCCTGCGGCAGCGGCTCCGCAACGCCCTGCTGGCTGCGGCCGTGGACCAGATCGGCCCCGAGCTAGGTCAGGTCGTGACAGCCGTGGCGGCCCGCGAGATCGATCCCTACACGGCCACCGAGCGCCTGGTAGCGGAGCTGCAGCAAGCCCGGGGTTCTCAGTGACTTCTTAGTCAGGTCTGTCACGGAGAAACCTCGCGGGGGTATGGGGGCAGAGGGAGGAGCGAAGCGACGACCGGAGCGCCGCCCGCCTTGCCGTCAGCGCGCGGAGAAACCTCGCGGGGGTATGGGGGCAGAGGGAGGAGCGAAGCGACGACCGGAGCCCCCATCGTCTACTAATCCTAGCGGCAAGCAGAGCTCGTCCCGCGCGCCCATCGCCTTGCCCTCACCCTTGTCCGGGCAAGGCGATGGGCGCACGGGACGACAGGCGAACGCCGCTAGCTCACGAAGCCGCGCTTGTTCGTTTCGTGCTCGTCGAGCAGCTTCTCGATGCTGGACAGCGAGTTCTCCACCGCGTCCTGCAGCATCTTGATGAGCGACGCTGGCGTCCCCAGCTTGAGCGCCTCGTAGTAGCGCTGCCGTTCGGTAGCGTGGATGATGGCGGGCGGAAGCCCTCCGCGCATGAGCAGCAGGTTCATGAACAGCCGGGCCAGCTTGCCGCTGTCGTGGGGGAAGGGGTAGGCGCGCGCGAGCTGGTAGTGGGCGCGGGCAGCCAGGCGCAGCATCGCCGTGCTGCGCTTGGTTTCCGGCCCGGCGGCGCCCTCGACGATTCGGCGTACGCGGTAGGCGACCTTGTCTGGCGGCGCGTACTCGTGGAAGTACAGCCTGTGCTGGGGAATGTCTCGGCGGTACTTGACGCTCTTGGCGTCGCCCTCCTCGGGGTGGAGGATGATGTAGATGTGCTTGAGCAGCTCGACGCTGAGCGGCGTGCGCTTCTTCTGCGCCGTGGCACGCACGAAGTCGATGGCCGCCTTGTGGCGCCGAATGGCGTCGTAGATCGGCATGACCGAGGAGTCGACGACGGTGACCTCGTCACTGCGGAAGGCCGTGCGCAGCTCGTCGAAGGTGTAGACCACGCCCTCGAGCGCGGTGTCGTGGTAGATCCACGACATGTCGAAGGTCTCGCCGTAGTGGTGGCGAAACCCCGGAGACTGCTTGGCGAGCCGCTGCTCTATGCGCTTGGCTCGCTGGAGCAAGGTCGGCTTGCGGGGGACCGACTTCACCGGAATGGGGATCCGGGGAGCGACCGAGACGTGGCGACGCGGGGCGAGCTCGACCTTGGGGCCGACCCGGCCTGAGGCGGCTCCCCGTTTGGCTGGCTGGGCGCCGCGGACCGCGGTTGCAGGCGGGGGCGCGGCCTTTTTGCGGCGCGCCGTGGTTTCCTTCGCGCTCGCGGGTCGGGCTTGGCCCCCAGCGCTGCGGCGCGTCGTCGGTGCAGGTCGCTCCGCTGCGGTGCTCTTGGGCGCGGAGGCCTTGCGGCTTGCGGGCTTCTTGCTGGGGGCTTGGCTGACCGGGCTCTTGCGGG
>CAYTYV010000411.1:0-6029 GCA_964441055.1 uncultured Polyangiaceae bacterium
TCCGCTCGGGGTGCTGCTCGTGGTGCGCCCGCAGCACCGACTCCAGCTCCAGCACCCGCGGATAGTGCGCGCGAAGCCAGCGATCCCTGGTGCGCTGCGCTGCGTCGACGGCCCTTGGAGGCGTCCGCTGTTCGGCGTCTACAGCTGCCCCCCCCTGCCCTGTCCCTGCATTCGCAACCGCTCCCCCTTGCCCGCCCCCCGCGTCCGCGCTGGCATCGACGCGCAGCTCGAACGCGGCGTCCTCGCGGGACCCCGCCGACAGAGGTGAAGCCGATGCTGCTATGGGACTCCCCGCGCTTGCCGTGGCCTGGACCGCGGGCGCGTCGCTCTGAGGCGGGCGGCCGACCGATTCGGAGCGATCGCAGCCGCCAAGCCAAGCCGCGGCCAGCACGGCCAAGCCCACACCGAGCCAAGAGCGGAACATCGACAACACCACCATGACAACGCTACCACGCCGCTTGGGCATCCCGCTTGTCGCCTGGGCGAGGCCAACCGCCAGCTCGCGTCCAGGTCGCACCCATGGTCGCACCGCTTGCGTCCCCTATCGACCCGGCTATGGTGACCGAGCCGCCAACGCCGCCGCACCGCCACAGACGGCCAACGATGGGATGCGACAATGACAAGTGACCCTTGCGCCGCCCCGAGAAAAGGGCGTGGCTCATGACCCGCACCCTCGAGCGAATGTGGCACAAGGTCGCGGGCAGCCTACCCAGCTCGCAGCCGCCTGCGCCATCCGAGAGCTCTGTGCAGCGCCAGCAGCAGATCCTGCTCGGCTTGCGCTATCGGCAGCTCACCCCGAGCGACGGCCCGCCGCTCGGCTTCGACGACATCGGCTTCAACGTCTACTCAGCCACGGGCGAGGACGGCATCCTGCTCTACATCTTTGCGCGGCTGGGCCTGACCGATCGGCGCTGCGTCGACATCGGCGCTGGCGCCATCGAGGGCAGCAACGTGGCCAACCTGCTGCTCCACCACGGCTTCACAGGCCTGCTGGTCGACGGCAACCCCGAGCCGCTGGAGGCTGCCCGCGCCTTCTACGCCCGCCACCCCGAGACCGCGCTGTTCCCACCCAAGACGGCCGCGCGGATGGTCACGGCCGAGAGCGTTGACGAGCTGCTCGCCGAGCACGATCTGCGCGGCGACATCGATCTATTGTGCCTTGACATCGACGGCATCGACTACTGGGTCTGGAAGGCCCTTAGCCGCGTGCGCCCGCGGGTGGTGGTGGTGGAGTACCAGGACATTCTCGGGCCCGAGCGAGCCTGGACCGTGCCCAACGAGCCGGACTTCGACGCCCGCGCCTTCGAGGTGAACCGCCAGCATCAAAACTTCGCGGGCGCCTCGCTGCGCGCCTTCGCCAAGCTGGGCGAGGACAAGGGCTATCGCCTGGTGGGCTGCAACCGCGGCGGCTGGAACGCCTTTTTCGTGCGGGCCGAGCTCGACGATCCGCTGCTTCCCACGGTGAGCATCGAGAGCTGCTTCCGCTACCCGTGGAACCGCTACGGCATGGAAGAGCGATTTCCGCTGGTCGAGCACTTGCCATGGGTAGAGGTGTGAGGAGCTTTGACCGTGGGTAGCTCGATCGCCTGGGCTTGGGGCCCGCGCGGGATGAACTTGCGTCCTGGCGTCCCGTGGGCAGCCGCGCTGCTCGCCCTCGGCTGCGGCGAGGCCACGCCTCCCGTGCCCACCGCGGTGGTGCGCACCGAGCCCTCGTCGCTGTGCTTGCACGACGACCATGCCACCACCGTGCTGGTCGACGGCAGCGAGTCGACCGCGAGCCTGACGCTGGTGCCCGCGCCACCCGCAGCCGACGAACCGCTCGAGCTCGAGTGGGCTTTCTCCGGCGATGCCCACCAACTCCTGGGCGAGCCGAGCGGGGTCGAGGTGAGGCTCACGGCCGCGGGCGAGCGACCGCTGCACATCACCCTGCGGGTCAGCCACCCGAGCGGCGGCACGGCCACGAGCTTGCACACCTTGCCGATCACCCTGCCCGCGCCCGCGCCCTCCTGCGCCGAGGCCGTTTGCCCGACCGAGCTCGAGTGCGTCGAGCACGGCGGCCAGCAGATCTGCGTCCCGCCCGAGCCCTGCGTCTTTGCCGCGGACTGCCCGGTGTGCTTCGACTGCGACGCCGCGCTCGGCCGCTGCCTGCCGCGAGGGGGATCGCGATGAGGCCGTCCCGCCCGCTGGCGACCCTGTGCGTGCCCGCCTTGCTGCTCGGGCTGGAGGCGACGGCCTGGGCGGGCAGCGGCGCCATGTTCGGCGAGGCCTCGCGCACAGCTGCGCTGGCCGACGCGGTGACGGCGCGTCGCGGCGAGCTCAGCAGCATCTACTACAACCCAGGCGCCTTGGCAGACCTCGAGCAGGGCGCCTTCGCGCTGACCACCCACGTCGGCTGGCTGCGCCGCTCCTTTGCCCGCGAGGGTGAGGCGGCCGAGGAAGATAGCCGCACCATCGGAGGCTACGGCTTCGCGGTGGGCACGCGCCTGCCCGGCCCCGATTGGCTGCGGGCCTTTCGCGTGGGTGCCGCCCTGCACCTGCCCGCCGCCCACATCATGCGCCTGGTGGCCCCCGCCCGTCCGGACGAGCCCTCGTTTCCGCTGTACGGCGATCGCACCGAGCGCTTTTCGCTGAGCGCCGCGGTGGCGGTCGAGCTCTTCTCGCGCATCGGCATCGGCGCGGGCATCACGCTGAGCCCCACCCTGGTCTCCCCCACCGCGGCCGGATACGACCCCTACCGCAGCTCCGACGTGACCCAAAACGTCGTGCTCGACATCGGCCGCGAGCTGAAGTTCGGCGCATCCTTCATGGCGGGCATCCGCGCCCAGGTGGTGGAGGAGCTATCGCTCGGGCTAGCCTACCGAGCGATGTCCAACACCGCGGCGGCCGGTCCCAACGACATCGCCGCGGGCGGCCTGCGCATGCAGGATCAGCTCGACTTCTACGATCTGCTCGAGCCCGAGCAGATCGCCGTGGGCGCGGCCGTCTTCCCCCTGCCCGATTGGAGCCTGTCGATCGACGGCGTGCTCAGCCGCTGGTCGGACTACCACACCATTCACCACCGCCGCCCGCCCGACTCGTTTTCAGACGTCGTCTACCTGCGCACGGGGCTGGAGTGGCAATCGCCGCTCGACTGGCTCGAGCTGCGCGCGGGCTATGGCTACGAGCCTAGCCCCATTCCCCCGCAGGACGGCGTGACCAATCTGCTCGGCGGCGATGCCCACGCCGTGGCCCTGGGCGCAGGCTTTGACCTGCGTCCGCTCGACTGGGCGCCGCTGCGCATCGACGCCCATGTGCGCACGCACCTGCTCGAGCCCCACCAGGACGAAAAATCGCTCGAGGCGCTACCCGATGCCGATCCCGAGGCACCGGGCCAGCAGGTCGACAACCTGGGCTACCCCGGGTTCTCCGCCGAGGCATCGTTCTGGCAGCTCGGCATGACGCTCAACCTCTTTTTCGGAAGCGCGGCGGAGCGGGCGCCATGAAACGGATCGCAGCCGCGCTCGGATTCGGGCTCGTCGGGCTCGGCGCTGCGCCCGCGTCCCACGCGGGCGTGGCCGACACGATGGGCATCGAGCCGCGCGACATCGCCCTCGGCGGCTCCTTGGCGGCACGCCCGGGCAGCTTTGCCGCGGCCTACTACAACCCGGCAGGTCTGTCCCCTGGCGGAAGCGTGCCCGCCGATCCGCCTGGCTTTGCCGAGGTCGGGGTCGGCTTTACCTATGCGCGTCCGCTGGTCTACGTCGAGCGGCCCGACGGCGGCTCGGTCGAGCTCGCCGAGCAGCCGCACGATACTGCGGGCGTAATGCTGGGCACGCGCTTCGACCTGGGCCATGCCTTTGGCCTTCGCGGCCTGAACGTTGGATTGGCCTTGTACCTGCCCACCGCGGGCATCTTCAGCTGGTACATCCATCCCGACGAAAAGGTACAATGGCTCTTTTTGAGCGATCGCAGCCTGCACATCGGCATTCACCTGGGCCTGGGCTGGCGCGCCACCTCGTGGCTTTCGGTGGGCGTGGGCATGCGCGCGCTGTTTGACGTGGAGAGCTTCAATACCGGTCGGGTGACCCAGGTCGAGAGCACGGTCGATCCGGATACGGGCCAGACCGTGTTCGACGTGCGCACCCAGCTCGGCGAGGAGGTGACGGTCTACGGGCGACTCGCGCCGAACGTGGGCCTGCTGCTCACCCCCACCGACTGGCTGCGCCTGGGGGCGAGCTACCGCGGTAAGCTCTACTCCGACGACTGGGGCTGGACCCGCCTGCAGGGCGTGCCCGGCTCGGGCGACCTCGGCTACATGCATCGCTTCGCCCACTACTTCCAGCCGCACGAGGTGGTGGCTGCCGTTGCGGGCGAGCCGCTCGAGGGCCTGTGGCTGTCGGCGGATCTGCGTTGGAGCCATTGGTCCGAGGCGCTCACCGCCTATTTCCAGGAGCTCGGCCCCGGCCGCTTCGGCGATACCTGGACCCCGTCGGTGGGCGTGGAGTGGGAGGTCGGCGAACGCGTCTCGCTGCTCGGGGGCTACCGCTACGTGCCCTCGCCCTTCAACAACTTCGGCGGCCCCACCAACCTGCTCGACAACGACCAGCACGTCGCGTCCACGGGCGTCGATGTGCACCTGGGCGAGCTCGCTCAGACCGGGCTCGAGCTCTCGCTGCGCTATGCCGCACGCTTGGCGCTGCTGGTCCCGCGCGAGGAGACCAAGGATCCGCGGCGCTTTGCCAGCGACGCGCAGTACGCCACCAACCCGGGCGTGCCCGGCTACCGCCACGGCGGGACCATCCCGGGCGGCTCGTTCGCCGTGGAGGCCAGCTGGTGATGGCCTCGGCGTTCGGCGCTCGGAGCGAGCGGGCGGTGCGTCGCACGGGCCGAGCCCTAGCGGCGCTCGGCTGCGGCCTGCTCGGAGCGATCGCCCTAGCCGGCTGCGGCCCTGACGCCGACGACTACCCGCTGCTTCGCCCCGACGCGGGCATTCCCCACGGCTGGACGCCCGAGGACGGCGGCGGCGCGCAGAACTGGATCGAGGACGACCCGCTGGAGGACTGGGACACCACGGACGCAGGGCCGCTTTCCGGCATTTACGCCATGGAGCTCATCGTCAACGTGCGCGCCATCGTCGAGGTGCAGGCGCGCCAGCTCGGACGCTGGCGCCTTTTGCAGCACGGCCGCACGGTGCGCATGCGCAGCCAGATCTGCCGCCTTGGCATGCCATCCGTGCCCGAGGTGGCCGAGCTCAGCATTCCCCTGGCGGTCGAAAAAGTGCTCAGGGCCAAGGACATGGAGGCCGAGGGCGAGTATCTTTCGGCCGAAGAGCCCGAGGGCGCCGTGCTCTCGCCGCCCGAGCTATTCACCCTGCTGGGCGCGGAGCTGGCCGACCCCAAGACCGATCCGCTGCCCACGGCGGAAAGCCCTGCCGCCGCGCTGGACGAGGACGAAGACGGCGCGCCAGGCGTCACCTTGCAGGCCACGACCGTGCTGTGCGCGTCCCCCGAGGTGCTCTACGGCGCGGTGCGCTCTTCGGCGCTGCTCGACGGCACGGTCGAGAGCGCCGACCGCATCGTGGGCAACGCCGACGCGCTGCTCGAGCAATCCGTCTTGGGCTACAGCCACGACTGCCTGGCCGCGGCAGCCGGCCTGACCATCGAGATCCTGCCCGGCAACACCTTCCAGGCTGTACGCGTGGACATGGATCTCGACGTCAACGAAAACGGCAACGTCACCTGCGGGGAGATCGTGCTCGCCGCCCCGACGCTGTTCGGGGCCTACTGGGGCGACGGCTAGCGCGGCGGATGGTGGGCGCGTGGCGCCTGGCGGACGATCGTCGCCGTTCGGTGCTTCCATCAAGCCGCGGATTCAGTCCGAGGCCTTGCGAGCTTGCGCCTTGGGGGAGTCCCGGGCCATAGTAGCTATGATGACTGCCTCGCCCGCCGAGAAGCGCGCGACCTACGAGGAGGTCCTCGATGCCCCTCGCAATGTGTTTGCTGAGGTGTTGGAGGGCGTGCTCTACACCCAGCCCAGGCCGGCGACGCCTG
>CAYTYV010000412.1:0-5996 GCA_964441055.1 uncultured Polyangiaceae bacterium
CCCCTGCGGAGCGCGCGCACTATGAGACGCACGGTGCCCGTGCCGCGCAGCCTGGCGGCAACGCGGATCTCGTTCGTCGGGTAGAGCGCGGGAAGCGAGCTCGGGTAGACGCGACCGAGCGTGCCGCCGTGCGCCTCGAGCGAGAGATCCGTCAGCACGGGCCTCTTGCTGCGCTCGTCCTGCCGCGCGGCGCGGGCCGCGGAACGCTTGGGCGGCGCCGCCAGGCTCACCACCAGGAAGGCATCCTCGCCAGCATCGCGGTGGAGGTAGACCGCGGGGGTCCACCGCTTTCGCTTGGGCCGGAAGCGCAGCACGAAGCTCGGCTCGGTCGAGCGGGCGCTCAGCGTTCGGATCCGCACCGCGCCCATGGGGCCGTCCTCGACGGCGATCTCGTGGGTGGGCGAGCTGATGGCCGTCGGCCTGCGATCCCCGCGCAGGATGAGGCGCACCGCCGTGCTGGGGCTCGCCACGGGCAGCCGAAGCTCCACCTCGCCGCCGCGTAGCGGCAGCCACTGGCTGAGGCGGAGCTCGACCCGCTTTTTCTCCTGCGGCTCTATGGGGAAGATGCGAAAGGCAAAGGCGCCGTCATCGGTCCGCGTGAGCAGGCCTGGATCGCGTCTGCGCTGCACGGTCGACTCGTAGATCTCGGTGGCGATCTCCTTTTCGAATACCTCGCCCACGATCTTCTCGTCGCCGTTCCAGTAGGCGAAGCGGTCGACGTTCGTCCCCTTTTCCGCGACGAGCGAGAAGTAGCCCTGCACGCGGCGGTCGGTGCGGTTGTGGTAGATCCGATGGAGGGTGGTGCGGGCGTGCTGCTCGTCGACCTCGACCTCGAGCGCCTCCTCGATGAGCGGCAGGCCCACGAGCTGCTGGGCCTCGTCCAGGCCGGGCATGACCTCCTGGGCGTGCGCGATGTGGCCGACGATCACGGTCACCAGCCCCAGCAAGCACGCGCAGCCGTACGCCCCGATGCGCCGAGGCCTCGTTCTCCCCTTGGGCTCTTTCATCACGCCTCTCCCTCAAGCGACACGGGCGCGCCCGTCCCCGCATGGGCTCACAACGCGGCAAGCAAGGATGAGCTTACACGGCCGAGCCGCTCGACGCCTCCGTTTCCAGATGACGGCTCCGCCATCGTCTAGAGCTTTCCCAGCTCGTCGACCACCACCCGGGCGAGCTCGCGCAGGTGTGGCTCGGTCATGGCGAGCGGGGGCATCAGCACCACCACGTTGCCCAGCGGTCGAATCAGCACCCCGCGGCTGCGGCAGGCTCGGCACAGCGCCTGGCCGAGCGGCCGCGAGGGGTCGAAGCCGCTCGCGCCGTCGCCGTCGCTGCCGAGCTCGATGCCCACCATCAGGCCCTTTTGGCGCACGTCGACGACGCGCGGGTAGCGGCGGCCGTCGCGCAGCGGCTCCAGCCATTGGCGTAGGAGCGCGGCCTTGCGCCTGACCTCGGCGAGCAGATCGTTGCGCTCGAACAGCTCCAGCGAGGCGAGCGCCGCGGCGCAGGCGAGCGGATTCCCCGTATAGGTGTGCCCGTGATAGAGCGTGCGGTGCTCGTCGAGCTCTCCGCAAAAGGCCTGCTCGATCTCGTCGGTAGCGAGCGTGGCGGCGAGCGGCAGGTAGCCGCCCGTAAGGCCCTTGCCCAGGCACAGGATGTCCGGCTCGGCGCCTTCGTGCTCGCAGGCGAACATCCGAGCCGTACGGCCGAAGCCCGTGGCCACCTCGTCGGCGATGAGCAGCGTGCCGTGCTCTCGGACGATTGCGGCGAGCCCGCCGAGGTAGCCGGGCGGCTGCACGATGAGGCCTGCGGCGCCCTGGACCAGCGGCTCGACCACCACCGCGGCCACCCGCTTGCCCAGGCGGCTCAGTAGCTCGCGCAGGCCATCTAGCGCTTGGTCGCGAACGGCGCTGCAGGTGGCCTCGTCTTCGAGGGCCCAGACCCGCTCGGCGCTGCCGTTCGCGGCCCGCGCGCGCCACCTCTCGGAGTGCGCCACGTCGGGCGCAGGGGCCCACTCGGTGCGGAACACCATGTGGCGGAAGGGTCGGTGGAAGCGCTCGGAGTAGCCGACGGACATCGAGCCCGTGGTGTCGCCGTGATAGGCGCCAGAAATGGCCACGAAGGCGTCGCGCTCCTCGGCGTGGCAATGGTACCAGTAGCCCGCGGCCATCTTGAACGCGACCTCGGTGGCCGTGGCGCCAGCGTCCGTGTAGAAGACCTTTCCGAGCTTGCCTGGCGCGATCTCGCAAAGCCGCGCGGCCAGGCGGATGGCGGGCCCGTTGCCGAGCCCGAGCATGGTGGAATGCGCCACCCGGCCCAGCTGCTCCTGCACGGCCTGGTCGATGGCGGGTACGCAATGGCCGTGGACGTTGCACCACAAGCTGGAGATCCCGTCGAGATAGCGGCGGCCCTCGATGTCGACGAGGTAGTCGCCCTCGGCCCGCTCGATGACGATCGGCCGCTCGGCGCGCCACTGGCGCATGGGCGTGAAGGGGTGCCAGACGTGGGCGTGGTCGAGCGCGATGAGCTCGTCGATCTCGGCAGTGCTCATGAGCGCTTGTCCTAGCTCGCCGGGCAGGGCGGGGACAGGCAACTTTGTCCGAGCCCGACGCGCCGTGGCAGTCCTCCGTTGCCAACGCCGCTCGCTGTCGTAGGCTGGACCGAGGCGTCGGTGCGTTCGGCGGAGGAGCAGATGGACAAGCGCAGGTGGCTCGGGGCGGGGATGCTGGCCGTCGTTGCGGCCGTGGGCGGCATGGCGACAAGCTGCGGCGAGGACGACGGCGAGCTCGGCACCCCTACCGCGAGCTCGACGGGCACGGGCGGAGGCGGCGAGGGTGGCGTGGGCCATGGCGGAGCGGCGGGCGGCGGCGCTTCGGGCGCGGGCGGCTCGGCTGCCAGCGGTGGCTCGGGCGCATCGGGCGGCCCGCCCTGCGAGGATTTCGGCGAGCCCTGCAGCCAGTGCACCCTGTCTCACTGCCCGAGCGAGTTCTGCGCCTGCGCGCAGAGCGATCCGTGCATGGCCTTTGCCGCGTGCTACTTGGGCTGCTCCCCGGGCGACCTCGGCTGCGTTCAACAGTGCGCTGCCGAGAGCCCGAGCGGCATCTCGGCCGCCATGCTGGTCCAGCACTGCGCGGGCAGCTTCTGCGCCAGCGTCTGCCCGGGCACCGCTCCGCTGGGCGACTGCGAGGTGTGCTTGTTCCAGAGCTGTCCGACCGCAGTCAACGCCTGCTTTGCCAACGCCGAGTGCTTCCAGATCATCGTCGGGTGCCTGCCCACCACGCCGTGGACCACCTGCATCGCAGGCGTGAGCTACGACGTGCTGGCGCTGGCCTTCCCCGTGCACGAGTGCGGTGAGGCGGCCTGCAGCGCCCAGTGCAACTGGCAGTAGGGCTTCGCAGCCGGAAGTCTGCCGCCGCTACCGTAGCTCTCCTGGCCCGCAACGGCCGTTGCCCGCCGTCACCACGCTCAGCTCGTGGTCGCCGACTGGCAGCTCGGGCGGCAGCACCACGGCTCCGTCGTAGACGCCGCGATCGTCGGTGGACAGCGAGCCCAGCCGATGGCGCACCGAGCTTCCCTCGGTGGCGAGCACCACATCCACGCGCACCCGCACGCAAGGCTGCTCCTCGGCCATCACCCGCCCCTTGATGTGCAAGGGGTAGCCGCGGAAGATGTCGCGATCCATGCTGTCGACCGACACGGTCGAGGCGGGTCGCGGCTTGGGCGGCTCGGCCGCGCCACCGCCCGCCCCAGCATCGGCGTCCGTCCACGGCGGCTCGAGCGGCGGCGCCAGGTCGGCGTCTGGATCGGCGGCGGGATCGGCCAGCGCCTCGCCCAGATAGCGGCGAATGGCAGCGGCGCGGTGCCGATGGGCGAGGTCCTCGCCCGAGTCGCGGCCCGTGGGCCAGCTGTAGGGGTCGGGTGGCGGCACGTGCGGCGGACGGTCCAGATGCGGCTCCTCCTCCAGGTCGTCCGCCGCCCCGCCCAGGTCGATGCGGTGCCACAGCGATCCGTCGTTCACCTCCACCCAGGCGTGGGCCTCGTTGGCGACCAGTCGGGTGGGTATGCCGATGTTGAGCGCCGTCACGAGAAAGGCGAAGGCGCGGTGGCGGCACACGCCTTTGCGGGACAGCGCCAGGTCCAGGTAGATGTCGCCGTGCTCGCGGGGGGGCTCGGTCGAGGGCCGAAAGCCGCGGAAGTACTCCACCATGCGCGAGACCACCTGCGCGGGCAGCTGCGACCGCGAGATGCCGATGGCGCGGGCCACGCGCTCAAAGGGCAGCTGGTGCGCGATCGGCTGCGGGGGCGGCTTGGGCAGGGCCTGCCAGGAGACGTTGGCAAAGGGGCTGCCAAAGGTGTCGCGAGCGATGGCGAGCTCGGTGACCAGCCGCACGCGCACCGAGCGGTCGCCCTTGATGAACCAGTTGTCGGCGCCATCCCGCCAGAAGCTGACCTCCACGTTGGGGATGGTCGTGGCTCGGAGCAGGCGGGCGTCCGGGCCCACGGTCGGGATGCGCACGTACAGCCCTGGCTGGAGCTGCACGGTCATGTCGCCGAAAAAGCGCTCGGCACCGTGGTGCTGCTGCCCGTCCGCGTCGGCTCCCACGCCGATGGGGCGGTAGGGCACGCCCGGCTGGGGCTCGTAGACGTACAGCGTGTAGTCCTCGCGCACGGCATCGTAGGCGTGCAGCCGCTTGAACGGCGTCAAGCTGGGCGAGAAGGGGTCGTCGTAGCGCTCGATCGCGGGCCGCCGCGTGTCGCGGTCGGGCCTGAAGCGCGGATCGCGCTCGCGCGTCTCCTGGTAGAAGGAGCTGGCCTCGGGCAGGCGGCTCACGTCGGGGGGGGTGATGGGCCCGCTCGGGGTGTGGACGGCATCCGGAAAGGACTCGAGCGCCGAGCCAGGGCTCTGCGAGAGGTCCTCGCGGCTGTCAGGGGCGAGGTACTCGTGAAGCACGGGGTGGCGACCGGCCGAGGGCTGGGCGTGGGCGGGCTGTGCCGCGGCCCAGCCGAGCAGCGCCAGAGCCGCCAGGGACCGCACCGAACGCAGACTTGGGGTCCACGCCATCGCTCGCCACCCCCTACCGTCGTCTGCACGTGCGGGCCTCGTGCTCGGCTCGCAGCGCAGCGACCGGCTGCGCGGGCAGTCCCGCTGAGAACAGCTCGGCCTGGGCCACGTCCAGGGCCAGCGGATAGGTCTCCGAGCGAGCCAGCCGACCCGGCCGTCCCTGGAGGATCCGCGGCAGGGCCACCACGATCCGTCGCATGGCCTCGGTGATGCGCTTGGGGATGGTCAGCCGCTTGACCAGCCCGGTCAGAAAGGCTCCCACGGCCCTACCGCGGTCGCGCTCGCCCGCCGCCACCTCCTTGAGCAGCTCGAGCAGCAGCAGGGTCCACAGCACCTCGTCGTCGAGCGGCGAGCCCGCCTGGTGACGCCGATCGATGAAGGCGAGCTGGCGCCAGACCCGCGCCGCAGGGCTGTGCTCGTCCGTGCCATCGCAGAGCAGCGCGGCGAGCTCGGGCAGCAGCACGTCCAGCACGCCCGTCTCCCAGGCGATGTACACGCTGCGTCGCGCCTGTCCGCCGCCCAGAAGCCGCCGCACCTCCTCGGCCACGCGCGGCTTGGCCGCAAGCTGCAGGCCGTGGCGGCAGCACAGCAGCGCGTCGTAGACCTCGGGGTCGATCCCCAGATCCAGCCTGCCCGCGAACTTGATGGCGCGCAGCACGCGCACGGGATCTTCGCGAAAGCGGGTCTCGGGATCGCCGATGGTGCGCACGACGCGGCGCTGGATGTCGTCCATGCCGCCCACCCAATCGAGGATCTCACGGCTCTGGACGTGGTAGAACAGGCCGTTGATGGTGAAGTCGCGGCGGCGCGCGTCCTCGTGGGCCTCGCCGAAGACGTTGTCGCTGCGAATGAGCCACTCGTCCTCCTCTTGGGGCGCGTCCCGGTCCTCGCGGGGGTCGCGGCGGAAGGTGGCCACCTCGATGATCTTGCGGTGCGG
>CAYTYV010000413.1:0-5984 GCA_964441055.1 uncultured Polyangiaceae bacterium
CCCGCGCCCGTGCCGCCCGCGCCGCCGCTGCCACCCGAGCCGCCGCTGCCACCCGAGCCGCCGCTGCCGCCCGCGCCGCCACTGCCGCCGCTACCGCCTGAGCCGCCGCTCGCGCCGTTGCCACCCGAACCACCCGAGCCGCCGCTCGCGCCGCTGCCGCCCGAGCCGCCCTCGCTTCCGCCGACCCCTCCGCCGGAGCCGCCCGCCTCGCCGCCCGAGCCGCCCGAGCTGGTGGTCCAGCTCGTGGTCGGCGACGAGCCGCCGCCGTCATCTCCGGTAGCGGCGCATCCCGGCTGGAGCACGGGGGCAGCCGCTGCGACCACCAGGCCGAGCACGAGGTTGGCCCCCCAGAGCCAGGACGAAGATGGGTAGCCGCTACGCATGCGCGGAAGTGTAGTACGATTGACTTCGTTGTGCCGCCCTTCTGAACGCGGGCACGGCGTCGCCCGAGACAGCGCGTAAACGGCAGGGCGGCTGCTACGCCCTACGGTCCGGATCGAGCGCCCCCTCATCCAAGCCTGCCACGGGCCGCCCGGCCTGCTCGAGCACGCGCTCGGCGACGTAGATCGGCGCATCGCAGCCAACCGCCAGCACGATCGCATCCGAGGCGCGTGCGTCGAGCTCGACCGCGCGCTCGTCCGTCAGCACGACCACCACGGTCGCGATGAAGGCGTTGTCGCGAAGCTCCTCGATGCGCACCTCGCGAAGCGCAGCGCCGATCTCGTCGAGCAGCGCGTCGAACAGGTCGTGGGTGAGCGGCCTGCGGAACCGCCGCCCCCCGATCCGATGGTCGAAGGACAGCGCCTCGGTGCTCCCTACGAACACGGGCACGAACTGCTCCTCGGCCTCGTCCGCGAGCAGCAGCGCGCTGCCAAAGGACGAGGGCAGGTGGGTGCGGGCCACCATCGCGCAGTAGCCATCCGGCGGGCTTGTCGAGGGCCGCTTCGGCGAGGACGCCGTGGCTGCCCCCTTGGGCTCGCGCGGCTCGGCGCGTTCTGGCCCGCGCGCGTCCTTCAAAGCCCGTCCGGCTGCCAGGCCGAACAGCCCGCGGGCATCCGGAACGACCGCCCCGCGACGGCTGAACCGCGCCGCCAGCCACAGAAGACCTGCCGCCCACCGTACCAGCGCGTGTTGGAGCCATGAACGCATCGGGCCTCAGGGTAGTCGCAACGGCGAGCGCAGGGTGCTTTGCGCGCGATCACTCGGCGCGCTCGAGCATGGCGGAAAACAGCTCGGCCTCGGCCTCGTTGCCTGCCGCGCGTGCGGCCGCCAGTAGTCGCTCCAGGGTTTGTCGCCGTCGCGGACCGAGCTCGGCGACAAGCTCCTCGGGCCCCTCGTCGATGCGCGCGCACAGTAGCGCCAACAGATCGTGGTCGCGACCCAGCCGCTCCAGCACCTCGGCCAGGGCGCGCACCGTCTCGAGGTCTGCGGGATCGGCGCGCAGCCGCTCGGAGAGCTCCTCGGCGAGCTGCTCGTCGGCGGACGCCTCCCCCTCCACGTTCAGGTCCAGATCCAGCTCCGCGCCGCGGGCCTCTGCCTGGCCCTCGAGCTCTGCGTCGTGCTCCGGCTCGCCCTGCGCGGGACGATGCTCTCGCGCCGCTGCCACGCGACGGAAGGCCTGGCGAATGGGCCCGTGCTGCGGGCGAAGGCGCATCGCGAGCTCGAGCAGGCGGCGGGACGCACACAGGTCCTGTCGCTCGATCTCGTGGATCTGCGCGCCCTCGGCGAGCAGCGCCGCCAGCGCGGCCCGAGCATCGCCGCGGCTCGGCCAGCGCGCCTCGGGCCCCCACATCGTCGAGCCCTCCGCAGTGGGACGCTCGGCCGAGTCCACCAGCACGGCCATGGCCTGCTCAGCGGCCTCGCCGAGCTCGCCCAGCGCCGCGCCCGCACCCGCCAGATCGCCCAGCTCGGCCCTCCAGCGCGCCTCGAACAGACGCGCCTCAAAGGTCTCGGGCCGAAAGGGCGGAATCGAGCGCACCTGGGCGATGGCCGCCGGTCGATCATCGGCCACGGCGACCAGCGCCTCGGCCAGATCCAGCTTGACGTCGTCGGCCGCGCCCGAGGACCGCTCGGCCAGGGTCGCGGCCCGGCTCAGCAGATCGAGGGCCCGACGCGGGCGACCGGAGGCTTGCAGGCTCCGCGCCAGCCCGGCCACGGCATCGGCGTCGTCTGGGGCGTAGCGCAACGACCGCTCGTAGAGCTCGGCCGCTAGGTCGAACAGGCGCCTTTGGAGCATGGCGCGCGCCGCCCGAGCGAGCACCTGGTGACGCGCTACCGCTCCTCTTGCCGCGGCCTCGAGCTGCTGGACCTCGGCTCGCGCCCGCGCGAGATCGCCCGTTCGCAGCCGCTGCTCGAAGCGACGCCAGTAGCCGAGCTCGAGCGCGGGCGCCCGCGCCACGGCTTCGTCCAGCGCCTCCTCAGCCTCGGCGCCTTCGCCTCGCAGCGCCGCCAGCTCCAGCCAGCCGAGGGCCGCGAGCGGGCCAAAGGGCTCTTCGCAGCCAGCCCGTCTGAAGGCGGCCGCGGCGCCATCGCGGTCGCCCACCCGACCGAGCAGCCGACCCCCGAGCACGCCCGCCTCCACCACCGGAAGCGCCTCCGACAAGGTGCCCAAGGCCGCTTCGACGCGTCCGCCTACGCACCAGTCCAGCTCGGCCAGACGACGAGACAGCTCGATGTGCCGCGGCGCGCGCTCGAGCGCGCTGAGGTAGCCCCGCCGCGCTGCATCCAGATCCCCGGTCAAAAGCGCTTGCTCGGCCTCGGTGACCAGGGCGGCAAGCTCGAGCGCGCGAACCACCCTTTCGTCCAGCGCGGCCGGGGCGCCATCGAGCTCTCCCGCCAGGCCGAGGCGACCGATGTCGATACCTGGTGAGGCCCAGCGCAGCCCGCGGGCCGAGGCGGCTCGCATGCCCGCCAGCGGAAGGAGCGCTCTGGACGCGAGCGCGGCGGCATCCTCGATCAGCACGAGCCCCCCCGCAAGCTTGCCCACGGCCGGGTCAGGGCGACGAGCGCTCGCAGCGCGAGCGCCTGGGGCGGCGCCGCTAGCCCGAGTCCCCGCGCCCGGGTGGGTATCAGCCGCAGGTCGCCATCCATGGGCGCAACCAGCACCTCGAAGGCCACGGCCGAAGAGCCCGCTTGCAGGCCGACCAGCCAGCCGTCCTCGAGCGGAGCCATGAGACCGTAGGGCGTGGTCTCGTCCAGAAGCCCTCGCAGCAGCGGCGGCGCCCAGCGCTGAAGCCGTGCCGTCTCGACCTCCAGCCGCAGCCGGTCGAGCTGGCCGCGTCGGTTGCGAAACGCCGCGGCGCCGTCAGAAAGCTCCACGGGAAAGGCGAGCCCCGGAAGGCTCAAGGTGAGCTCGGCAACCCGAATCGGCCCCAGGAAAAAGGGCTGCTCCAGCTCCACGCCGAGCCGTCCGCGGGTCACCACCAGTCTTAGCGGTGGCCGATCGGGATCGGACGCGCTCTCGGCCGCCCCTCGGACCGCTCGTGCCCGACGGACGGCAGCAGGCAGGCGCAGCAGCTCGGCGCGATCGGCTCGGCCCATCGTCCCCCTAGGCTACCAAGTCCGCGGGCGAAGGGCGTAGCCCGAAGTAGGGACCCCCCACTCTAGCCAAGCTCGCTACGAGCCCTTGGCGATCTTCTTCTTCATCAGCCGCACCAGCTCGTCGTAGCCCTTCTTGTCGATGATGCGGGTGAACTGGCTGCGGTAGGTCTTGACCAGGCTGGCGCCCTCGGGGCGGATGTCGACTACCAGCCACGAGCCGTTGGGCTGTTTCTCGAGCAGGAAGTCGAGCTCGACCGGCTCGGCCCGCTGGTCGGTCTTGGAGACGGCCTCGGTCTTGACGAGCTGCACGCCGCCCTTGTCCTCGGCGCCCGTGTAGCGCATCTCGTGGTCGACGATGTTCTGGAGGTTGCGGCGGTAGGCGTTGGTGATGAGCTGCTCGAGCAGGCTGCTGAACTCCGCTTGCTGGCTCTCGTCGAGCTTGCCCCAGTGATCGCCGAGCGAGTCGCGCGCCAGCCGCGGGTAGTTCAAGTAGGTATCGAAGATGCTCTTGATCTGGGCGTCGCGGCTCGGCGACTTGGGCTGCTCGATGAGCCGGAAAAGCTGCGTCTGCTTCTCCTTGACCACGGCCACGGCCGGGTTGGCGTGGGCCGGGCTCGCGCACAGCATGGCGGCGATAACAAGCGTTGCAACGGCAAGTAGTCTTCGGAAAATCACTGGGTCTCCTGGCTATGGCTCGGCGCCGTCTTGCTCGGGCAGCGCGGGGCTCGAGTCGGCGCTCGTCCGCCTCGGCCCCACGGGCTCGGAGCCTATGTAGCAGTATCACGGACTCCTGGCGCGGGGATCTGAACCCTGCTCGACGGGTAGACGAACGGGCTGCCCGGGGCATTCACGGCCCTGCCCGAGTCGCCAACCGCTGCTACGCCTAGGCCGCTGCTCAACGAGCGGCGCCAAGCGCCCTGGGCGAAAAAAGCGGGCGCCGAAACGTCGAAAACCCGAGACAATGGCGCTAAAAATGGCTACACAATGCCCCCCGCGGGGCTGTAGCTCAGTTGGGAGAGCGCCTGACTGGCAGTCAGGAGGTCGTGAGTTCAACTCTCATCAGCTCCACCGGTTTTGGTTAGTCATTTCCATGGGTTTTTCCCGCAGGCTCGCGATGTGAGCCACACCGGGCCGGCTCACCACCCGACGCGAGGCAAAAGGCCCGCAGCGCTGCCACGAGCCTCGCTGCCGCTCGTGCTCGCCCTGGTCGCGGGCTGCGGTGAGGGCTCGGCCGAGCAGCCGTCCGTGGCGGTCGACCCGCCCGCTGCCGAGGCGGTCTGCGCCCGTGCCGTGCGCCTTAGCTGGCAGTCTGTGGCGGCCGAGCTCCGGGCCAGCCTGCGCGCGGAGCGGCGCCATGGCAGCGGCGAGCTGGTCGTGCTCAACCCGGTCGACGAGGCCACCGAGCTGCTCGACTTCGGCCTGGGGCCCGAGCAGAGCTATGACTACCGACTGTGCGTGACCAGCACCGATCCGCCGAGCTGCTCGGAGTGGACCTCGACCGAGACGCCCGCCTCCGGGCTTCCCAGCGAGGTCGAGCTCACCGTGCCGTACACCGAGGCCGACGGCGCCGACGACCTGTACGCCTTCTCCCTCTTCCCATACACCCAACCGTTCGGCACCGGTTGCGTCGTGCTGATCGACCGCAGCGGAACCGTGGTCTGGGAGTACGTCGACATCCACGACGGCCTCGTCAACGAGGTGGAGCTTTTCGCCGACGGCACGGTGCTCTTCAACCAGTTCGGCGAGCTGCGGCATATCGATCTATTCCACCGCAAGCTCGCCAACTACGCGCACAGCGAGCCGGCCCACCCCAATCCGTCGGGCAACTACGACGATGTGACCGTGACCATCGACCGGTACTTCCACCACGACACGGACACCTTCGGCTCGGACGCGCTGCTGTCGGTGGTGTTCACGCAGCGCTACGACGAGCCCACCGAGCGCACCATCCTCGGCGATGGCGTCAGCATCTTCGATCGCCACACGGGCGAGGAGCTGTGGTTCATCGATCTGTTCGACTACTACGACTACCGCGAGCCCGACGAGCACTGTGCCCCTTGCCTCGAGGATAACTTCCTGGGCGCGGGGCAGGACTGGACCCACGCCAACGCGGTCTGGTTCGACGAGCAGCAGAGCGAGATCTACCTCAACGTGCGCAACCTCGATCTCATCGCCGTGTTCGACTACCCCTCGGGCGAGCTGGTGCGGGAGATCGGCGATGGCGGGGTGACCTTTGCCCACAGCCACGATCCGCAGTACCTGCCAGACGGCACCGTTTTGGTGCTCGACAACGGGCTTCACCGACCGGGCGAGGAGGTGTACAGCCGGGCCGTGCAGTTTCGGCCGGAAAATGACCAGCTCGAGGTCGTCTGGGAGTATCGCGAGCAGCCGGACTTCATCTCGCCCGCCTTTGGCGACGCCGATCGGCTGGAAAACGGCCACAC
>CAYTYV010000414.1:0-5959 GCA_964441055.1 uncultured Polyangiaceae bacterium
CCGCTGCTCGGGTCGATGCGGGCGGGAGACCCTTCGGCCGCGGGGACCCTCGGGGCGCGGGCGCCAGTCCGGTCCAGCCCGGCGCGGAGTGGGGCGCGGAGCGGGGCGCTGCTGCTGGGGCGCTCCCAGGCGGGCGGCGTCGCTCGAACGCGAAGCCGGGCCGCTCGCCGCAGAATGACCTGCGGGATCTCTGGAGACTCGGCGTGAGCCTTCGGCCGCGGCACGGGCAGGACGATCCGGGGGGCCAGCGGCCTCGGCGCACGCAGCGCGTCGTCCGGAGCCGTCTCCAGCAGCTTGGCCATGTCCTGGGAGGGGCGCCTGAGCTGCCCGAGCACCTTGCTTCTGAGCTGATCCGGTTGGGCGATGTCCAGCCCTCTGGCAAAGGCGGCGACGCGTTGCTCGAACGAGCCGGGATCTTCGGCGATGCCGTACTGCTCCGGCTCGTATTCGTGGGCCAAGGCCCGCAGGGTAGACAGCTTCAGCCAAGCGAGCAGCTGTTCGGCCAGCTGCTTGGCGGCGGGGTCCTCGAGCTTGGGGATGGCCTTTCGCAGAGCGCGGTAGGGGGGACGGCCTTCGTGGGGAGGCGGCATCGGGCTACCCTTCCTTTCTCGCGCCCGGATCCGCCGGGCGAAGTACCCTACCGATATCAATTGCCCGGTCCAGCGACAATACGATCGGGTCGCTGCGAGGGCTGCCGCGACCCTCGTCCGTGACTTCTGGGCGGCGTTGGCGTTTGATGGGCGGTGAGGTGCTCGCTCGAGGTGGATCCAGACTGCGCGAATGGGCGCTGTTTTCCCTGGCCGCGCTGCTGCCCATCGTGGCGGTGGCGATGCTGGGGCTGCGGGCCGCGCGCAACGAAGAGGCCGCGGTGCGACGACAGATGCGCCTGGAGCTCGAGCGCATGGCCGACGAGCTGCAGGACCGCTACGGCGCCGCGGTCGCACGCCTGGCGGAGGCCCCACCGCCGCGGATGGGCTCGCTGGCCGCGCCCGCGTTCGCCCCCTTTGCCGATGCGGTGGTGCTGTCGAACGACGGCCAGCTCATCGCCCCAGCGGACCACCGCAGCCGATTGGCCGATCTGGAGCCCGCTCCAGCCGAGTGCGCCGAGCTCGCCCACGCGCTTTCCCGAGCCGAGGACGAGGCTGCGGGACGCGACGCGCGCCAGCGCTTCCTCGAGCGGTGCGAGCTCGCTCAGAGCGCGACCGGGCGCTACCTCTGGCTCGTGCTTGCCCTCGACGGCCGAAGCCGCGGGCTGGTAGATAGCGCCCGCATCGTGTCCTGGCTGGACCGCCACGCTGCGCTTCTCGGTGCGGCCGAGCGCGAGGCGGCTCGCCGCGAGATCGGCGCGGCCGCATGGCTCGGCCCAACCGAGCGCGATCGACTGCTCGCCAAGCTCGAGGCCGATCGATCGGCCGATCAGCAGCTGCGCGCCGCCCTGCGCGCTCAGCGTCACGCCATCGCTGGTCGCGCCGGGCAGCAAGCTCCGATGCGCTGGCGCGACGCCCGTTCGCTGGGAATGCTCGAGCCGCTGCCCAACGGCACGCTGGGCGGCTTCGTGGTCCACCCCGGCTCCATCGAGCGGGCTCGCCGCAGCGGCTGGCCCGCCCTGCCCGCGACCGTGGCAAGCCGCTTGACGCGCGGACCAACCCCACCCGCTGGCCCGACCGTGGAGCTGCTACCCGCGGGCCTGTTCCTGGAGCTTGGCTGGGCGGGCCGCGACGCTGTTGCCGACAAGACGCGGCGCTCGCTCGCCATCGTGCTGGGCACGACTTCGCTGGCGGTGGCCGTGGCGCTCGCGCTCGCGGCGCTGCTCTACAGCCGCATGCGCGCCGAGCGACGGCTGAGCGCGCTTCGCACCGACTTCGTCGCGGCGGTCTCGCACGAGCTTCGCACGCCCATCGCCTCGCTGCGCATGCTCTCGGAGCTACTCGAGCAGGACCAGGTCGAGCCCGAGGAGCGGGCCGAGGTCTACGGCGCGCTGGCTCGCGAAGCCCGCCGACTGGGACACACCGTGCACCGCTTGCTGACCTTCAGCCGAATGGAAGCGGGCAAGCTACGCCTGTCGGCCCACGAGGGGTCGGTGACCGGGCTCGTATGCGACGCCATTGACACCTTTTCCGAGCGCCATCCCGACGCCGAGGTCATCCGACCCTCGCCCAAGGCCGACGTGCGCGCCCGGGTAGACGAGGCGCAGCTTTCCATGGCCGTCGACAACTTGCTGGCAAACGCGCGCAAGCACGCGCCCGACGGCACCCCCTACGAGGTGACGGTGCGCCGTCAGGGCGAGGAGGTGTACATCGCCGTCCGCGACCACGGTCCAGGCATCGCGCGCGCCGACCGCGAGCGCATCTTCTCCCCCTTCGAGCGCGCCGACGATCGGCTGAGCCAGGCCACCGAGGGAAGCGGCATCGGACTTTCGCTGGTCCGCCACGTGGCGCACGCCCACGGCGGCCGGGCCTGGGTGGATAGCGAGCCGGGCCGTGGGGCGACCTTTACCATTGCGATTGGGAGCAGCGCGACATGAGCTCGAGGGCGAATCGGCAGGAGATAGTGCTGGTGGTGGAGGACGATCCCATCCTGCGCATGAGCCTGCAAAAGACCCTGCGCGCGGCCGGCTATGCGGTGCAAACGGCCTCGACCGGCCCCGAGGGATACGACGCGGCGCGGTCGGCGAGCCCCGATTTGGTGCTGCTCGACGTCATGCTGCCTGGCCTGAACGGCTTCGAAGTGCTCGAGCGCATTCGCCGCGACGATGCCGAGCTGCCCATCGTGATGGTCACGGCCAAGGGCGAAGAAGAGGACAAGGTGCGCGGGCTCGGCCTGGGCGCGGACGACTACGTGGTCAAGCCCTTTGGGGTGGCCGAGCTGCTCGCGCGGGTAGACGCTGCCCTCCGACGGGTGCGGCTCGGGCGTGCGAGCAGCGCCCGGGTCAGCATCGGGCCGGTCGAGGCGGACTTCGACGCCCACGCGCTAAGCCGCGACGGCAGCCCCGTGGCGGTCACCGCCCTGGAGATGAAGCTGCTCCGCTACTTCGTCGAGCGCGATGGCCTGCTGCTCAGTCGCCAGCAGATCATCGATGCCGTCTGGGGCCGCGACTACTACGGCACCGCGCGCACGGTCGACAACTTCATCAAACGGCTGCGCGCCAAGATCGAGCTCGACCCCAAACGCCCGCGCCACATCGTCACAGTGCGCGGCGCGGGCTATCGCTTCTCGCGGCGGGGATGACGCGTTGATGCCTTTCCTCGCCAAGACGGCCCGTGACCGAACGATGACATGGCGGAGATACGACTGAGACACGGCCAGCGCATCCTTCGATCATCCGCAACCCAATCGAGGAGGTCGAACCATGAATCCGTCGAACCCGTTGGCAAAGCTCGCGGCCCTGACCTTGGGGCTGGGTCTCAGTGCCTGCGCAGCCGAGGCTCCGTCTAGCGAGGCCGAGCGCGAGCAGGACGTCACGCAGGACGTCTCGCCCGTTGCGCTACAGATCGAGCGAGCCGAGCGCCAGCTCGACCGAGGCGGCGACGCCCAAAAGGCCCGGGCCGCGCTCGAGGGCGCCCTGGCCGACCCTGAGATTACGCCCGCCGAGCGCGATCGCGCCGCCTTGGCGCTGAGCCGCGCCTACCAGACCGCCGAGCAGCACGAGCAGGCCATCGCGATTATCGAGGAGCAGCTCGCCGCTCACGCCGACGACCGCTCCTGGCACGAGCGGCCGTTCACCAACCGGCTGCGCGAGCTGCTCACGGGCTCCGAGTCGGCCCAGGGGCTGGCGCTGCCGCCGAACGAGCCCGTGGCCCCCTTTGCCCACGTGCTGGCCCCGTACTTTGCCGAGGACGCCGACGGCGTGGTCAAGGCCCGCATCTTCATCGCGGCCTACGAGAGCAATCTGGGCGACCCGCTCGGGGCGCTGAACATCCGCGGGGCGCTGCGCGAGCAAAAGGAGCGGGACTGCCCCTTCTGCGACAACCGCATCAGCGTCAGCCAGTCGGTGAGCCACAGCGACTGGACCATCATCCCAGCGCGGCAGCAGCAGTTCGCCGGAGCCCTGACGGTGTTCTACTTCGACCTCGGCAAAAACCGCATTCCCGCCCGCTACGAAGCGCACCTGCCGCGCAAGGTGGCGGACATCGAGGCCGACTTGGCCGAGGGCCGAAGCTTCGTGGTGGCCGAGGAGCGTCCGGGCGCGCCGCCCTCGCTACTGTTGGCCGCGCCGCGCACGGTCCTTCTGCGGGACGTCGAAAAGCACCTGGCTGAGCTCGACCACCTGCCCACCGAGGTGGAATACGTCGAGGTGCGCAAGGGCTTGCCTGCCGAAGAGATACGCGCGGTGGTGCGCGGCCAGCTCTTCAGCAAGGCTCGACAGTGCTACGACGAGCTTCTGGAGCGCGACCCGCAGGCCCAGGGCAAGCTCGTGCTGGACTTCGCCATCGCTCGAGACGGCTCGCTCGAGCGCTGCGAGGTGATTACCGAGTCGCCCGACCTGCGGGACGAGGCCTTCCTCGGCTGTGTGGATCGCGCTGCCAAGGCCATGACCTTCCCAGCGCCGAAAACCGGAACCGTGACGGTCCGCTACCCCGTGGTGGTCACGCCAGACAAGGAGCGCTGAGGGCTCGCTGGGTGGTAGACAGGGGACTCGTCCCCCCCCGCGGTCGAGCCTGAGAGGATGGACACGAGCCCGCCGAGCGCCTACATGGACTGGCCTTGCGTCCCGTGCTCCCCTGCGGGACCGTTGCGTCCGCCCAGGCCCCGCCCTTCTCCGCCCGTCCATGTTCGACAAAGCGCACCTCGAGCTGTGGATCGCCTTCGGGGTGGTCGTCGTCGTGCTCTTGGTGCTCGATCTGGCGGTCTTCCACCGCAAGGCCCACGCGGTCTCCATGCGCGAGGCAGCGATCTGGAGCGCGGTATGGATCGCGCTGGGCCTATCGTTCTGCGGCGGGGTGTGGTGGCTGCTCGGCGCCGAAAAGGCGCTCGAGTACCTGACCGGCTACGTCATCGAAAAGTCGCTGTCGGTCGACAACCTGTTCGTCTTCGTCGTCATCTTCAACTACTTCGGGGTGCGGCCCCACTACCAGCATCGAGTGCTGTACTGGGGCGTGCTGGGCGCCATCGTGCTGCGCGCGATAATGATCGTGGCAGGTGCCGCGCTCGTCTCCCGCTTCAACTGGCTGCTGTACGTCTTCGGCGCCTTCTTGGTGTTCACGGGCGCCCGGCTGGCCTGGCGCCGCGGCGAGCCCGCAGACCCGAGCCGCAACCTGGCCGTGCGGCTGGCGCAACGCATGCTGCCGATGACCGGCAAGCTCTACGGACAGAGCTTCTTCGTGCGGGTGGACGGTCGCTCGCTGGCCACCCCCATGCTGCTCGTGCTGGTGACGGTCGAGCTATCCGACGTGATGTTCGCCGTGGACTCGATTCCGGCGATCTTCGGCATCACCCAGGACCCCTTCATCATCCTGACCTCGAACATCTTCGCCATCCTGGGGCTGCGCGCGCTCTACTTCCTTCTGGCGGGCTTCATGGGGCGCTTCCACTACCTGGATCTGGGCTTGGCCGTGGTGCTCAGCTTCATCGGCGTCAAGATGCTCATCGCCCCGTGGGTGCACATCGGCACCTTGCTGTCGCTGGGCGTGGTCGCCGCCATTCTGACGGTTGCGGTGGTAGCCTCGCTGTTGCGTAAAACGCCCGACGAGGACGAAGCGGAGGACGAGCCCGCGCACGACGTCCCTGCGAGCGACGAGCCGGAGTCCGTCAGGCCGGAATGATCGCCCACGAACGTCATTCGTGGCGCGACCGAGGTGGGGCTCCTGCCGCAGGCCGAGCATAGGTCGCGTCGTCGTACGCGGGCCATGTGGCCTCGGGCCGCCCGCGCCACGAGCCCGTTTTTCTCAGGTAGCTCCCCAAGTGCTTGCGGCAGAATTGTGATGCCTGCTCTTCGGCCCATAGAATGAGCTATGCTTCT
>CAYTYV010000415.1:0-5959 GCA_964441055.1 uncultured Polyangiaceae bacterium
GCCGTAGAAGCCGAAGGCGTTGTCGCCGCTCTCCGGCTTGCCCATGTTGAGGCGGGTCAGGGGATCGGGGACGTAGACGCTGAAGCGGCTGGTGTTGACGTTTTCTTCTTCGGCCATTGCGATGGTCTCTTAGCGGCTAGACGCGAGCTTGGAGGCCGCGACGAGGGCGCCGTCCAGGCGCGCGCCCGCCAGCTTGGCTTTCCAGGTCTCGACAGCGTACAGGTTGGCGCCGCGCAGATCGGCCTTGGACAGGTCGGCGCCCTCGAAGTTGGCCTGCATGAAATCGGCCTTGGCGGCCTGTGCCCCGGTCAGCATGGCGTGGCGGAAGCGCGCCTCGCGGGCCACGGCTTGGCTCAAGGTGGCCCGACCGAGCTGCGCGCGAGAGAACACGGCCCGCGCGAGCTCGGCGCGGGCGAAGCTGGCGCCCGCGAGCTCGGCCGACTCGAAGGTGGCCTCGTCCGCCGCGGCGGACTCGAAGCTGCTGCGCTCGAGGTGCGCGCCGTCGGCCCGCAGTCGCTGCAAGGAGGCCTTGGCAAAGCAGGCGCGCTCGGCCGCGCAGTCGTAGAGCTGGGCATCGTCTAGCGTGGCCTCGCGAAACGAGGCTTCCGCAAGTGTCGCGCCCGAGAAATCGGCGCGCTCGGCCGTCGCGCCGTCGAAGGTGGCGCCTGTGAGTTTGGCATCGGTGAGTCTCGCCAGCGACAGCCGCGCCCCTTCGAAGCGGGCTCTGGTGGCGTCAGCATCGGCGAGGCTGGCTCCCTCGAGCGAGGCCTCAGAGAAGTCCGCCTCGGGCAGCGAGGCCTCGGACAGGTTGGCGGCCCCGAGCTCGGCGCCTCGAAAGCTGGCTCGCGCGGCCTTGGCCCGCACGAACAGCGCGCCCGACAGATCGGCCTCGTCGAACCGGGCTCCGTCCAGGGCGGCGTCGGAAAAATGCGCGCCCGCGAGCTTTCGGCCCGAGAAATCGACGCCCTCGAGCTCGCAGCCGACAAAGCTCAAGCCCTCGAGCGAGGCGCCCGAGCCGAGCAGCATGAGGGCTTGGTCGCGGCTTAGCACGGGCGCCTGAGGCGGAGGCGACGGTGTGGGCGGGGTCGGTGGCTTGGCCGCGGCAGGCTCCCCTTTTTCGTCGAGCGTCCCGCCTCCGATCGCGTGCGCGCCGTACAGGGCGGTGACGCAAGCGAGCCAGCGCTCCTGTGCCGCCTCGAGGCTCAGGCGCCCGTTGAGCTGATCGGCCATCACGAACAGCCGGTCGACCTCAGGGGCGTGCTCGGCGCTCACCGCGAGCTGCCCCCGCCAGACGAGCGAGACCTCCATCGCGTCCGCGTCAAAGGCCACGGTATCGAGCCGGACGGCGATCTCCCGAAACGCCCCATCCGCCTCGGCGGTCATTTGCGCGAAGACGCGGGGGGCCAAGCCGGGAAGCCGCCCACTCACGACGGGGTGCTCGGGATGCACGCCGCCCAGATCAAAGGCCTCGTTGCCGCGCGGGTAGTCCATCTGCTGCTCGGCGGGCGCGGCGTTGAAGTAGCTCCAATCGACATCTTTGGGAAAGTAGGGCCAGCGCTGGTCCAGCCAGGCGGCGTCGTAGGTGCCGAGCTTTCCGCCGCGCACCTGGAAGTGGCGCGGCACTGGGGCACAGCAGGCGGGCGGCGGCTGATCGCGCTGGTTGCGAATGAGCGCCTCGGGATCTTCGAGCCTGGGCAGCGCGGCTCCGTCTAGGCCCACCCCGAGCGGGTTGGCGGGATGGCTCGGACCGCCAAAGGCGTTTTCCCACCGCAGCGCAATGCGCTCGAACGATTGGGGCTTGGAGGGGACGCCATTTTGCCAGCGGCGATCGCCGATGGCCGCGAGCACGCGGCGCAGCTTGCCGAAGACGAGCTGGACGTGCGTGCTGCCGCGGGCCCGGGCCCGGGCCTGGGCGTAGGCGTGCCCGACCAGGCTGAGGTCGGCGCGCGGCTTGAATGGGCACAGGTCGGAGGCGTAGCGCAGGCTCGCGGACGGATCGTCGCCGTAGTGCAGGTCGCCCATAGGCGGCTTGGGCTCGCTGACGGGCTCGACCACCTGGCCCGCTCGGATCGCGAAGGTGCCCCGCACGATCACCACGAGCGCATCTTGGGGTGGCTCGAGCTGCCAGCTGAGCTGTGCGGCGCCCAGCGGGCCGTCGACCACGATGGGTACGTGCTCTGGGGGGCGAGGGGGCAGGTGCAGCATGGCGCGTTCAGGGCATGACCACGATCTTGGCCTGGCTCGGCGCGGCGAACAGGCCTGCGGGCATGTTGGCGTTGGCGCCGTTGTGGGCGGTCTGCCCGGTCAGGAAGACGACGGCCTTGCCCTCGGCCTTGACCTTGGTGCTGCCGAGCTTGAACACCACCTTTTGGGCGAAGGTGCCCGAGACCATCCCGCCCGCCACGCCCGCCTCGTCGCCCGTGCTGGAGGGGACCTCGGACATCTCGACCACCGTGTCCATATTCTCGATGAGCACCTTGGGCGAGGTCTTGGTGGCGTTGGCCACCATGGCCGTGTTGGGAAAGGGCGTGGGTACGGGAGGAGCGGGCGGTGCGGGCACCTTGCACACGTCCGGCATGCACATGCAGTTTCCTCCGGCCTTCGATCCAGCGGGCAGCATGGCGTTCTCCTTTCAGCCGAGCAGCACGCGCTTGCCGTCGATGCGGGTGTCCTGCTCGGAGCGGACCGAGGTGCGTCGCGCCACGAGCTCCAAGCCGCGCTCAACCAGGGTGCGTGCCTGTCGCGCGCGCGTCTCCAGCAATCCCTCGACGGTGCGCAGCGCATCGCGGCTGCGCTCGATGATGCGTTCGGCGCCGAGCTCCCAGTGGCCCACCGCCCACTGAGCCCGCTCGGCGCGCACGTCGAGCTCGGCCGCGCGCAGCGAAAGCCGCCCGTCGTCGGCGCGGAGCTTCAGGTCTCGAGGCGCGCTCAGCACGAGCTCGCCCCGCTCAGCGTCGTAGAGCGCCACCAGCGTGCCGTCGGCGGCGCGCAGGGCGATCTGCTCCTCTTCGATCGTGGCCGTGGCGCCTGCCCGAGTGGCCACGGTTGGGCCGTGGGCCGCGCGCACCACGCCGACCAGATAGCCGCGACCCGCATCGGCCATCTGCACCAGCACGCGATCGCCCGTTTGGGGTTGATATCCGGGCAAGGCCACGGCGACCTCGAGCTCGGGGCGAGCCGTGGCCGCGGCCAAGCGCACCTGAACGCGCCCTGCCTCGACCTGCTCGACCCGCGCCTCTCGGAGCGCGCTCGGCTGCCATGATTCCAACGTGGCTTGACCTTGCATGTGCGTTACCTCGTCGCGGAGAAGTCTTCGGCGGCCTGGCGGTCTGGGTCGGTGTGGCGCACGCCGGTCTGGCTGGCGCCGTCGAGCTTGGCGCCGCCCAGCTCCGTTCGGTGCAGGTTGGCGTAGTCGAGCCGCGCGCCGCTCAGCACGGCCTGGCCGAGATCGGCGTGGGACAGATCGGCGTACGACAGATCGGCGTACGACAGATCGGCCCCTCGCAGCCGAGCCGCCACCAGCTGGGCCTGGACCAGTCTGGCACCGGTCAGCCGGGCCCCATCGGCGCGTGCCTGGCCGAGCTGTGCATTGTCGAGCCGCGCACCGCTTAGATCGGCGCCGTCGAGGAGCGCCTCGGTCCAATCGGAACGCGCGCCGCTCAGCCGACAAAGGCGCGCGCGGCGCAGATCCGCTTGGGCAAAGCGCGCCTGGGTGGCCTGGGCGTCGCTGAGATCGGCGCGGCCCAGCTTGCTGCCCGTCCACGTCGAGCTCTCCAGGCACATGTCGCGCAGCACAGCGCCCGACAGATCGGCGTCCGTCACCAGGCACTGCCGTAGCTCGGTGCTCGTGTCGAGTCGGCAGGTGCGCAGGTCGGCGCCGCTCAGATCCGCGAGAAATAGCTTGGCCCCGCGCAGATCCGCGCCTGTAAGAGCGCCCGTGACCAACCGACTGCTCGTCAGATCCAGCCCGCCCAGCCGGGCGCCGTCCAGGCGCACATCGACGAGCTGGGTCTGGTCGAGCTTGGCGCCGCTCAGATCCGCGTCGGTCAGGTCCGCGCCGCTCAGATCGGCTTGTCGTAGGTCGACGTCCTGCAGCACCGCGCCGCGGAGCTCCGCATTGGCGAGATCGGCGCCGCGCAGGTCCGCGCCGACGACGATCACGTTTTCGAAGCAAGAGCCGCTGAGCAAGGCGCTGCTGAGCGAGGCGCGGCTCAGATCCACGCCGTTCCAGCGGGTGAGCCGCAAGTCTGTGGCGGCGAGCCTCACCTCGGACAGATCGACCGCTTGAACGCGCGCGCCAATGGCATGGCCGCGGCTCGCTAGCTCCAGCAAGCGAGCCCAGCTCGTAACGGCTTCGGACTCCACCTACCCTCCCAGCATCGAACGAGACGACCGCGACCCTAGCCCAAATCGCTCACCGCGTCGCCCCAGGCATCCGCGCGAGCGGCCATCTGGCGGCTTGACGCCTTCGGCCGAGTCGCTTTCGATAGGCGAGCCATGCCACGCGACATCGACGTGTACATCATGACCGAGGCCTTTCCCGCAGATGACGTCGACGTCATGCGAGTGAGCGGCCGCGAACGCATTGGCGACCTCTTCCAGTTCGACGTCGACTTCGTGGCCAAGGACCCGGGGGGATACGACCCAGAGGCCATGACGGGCGCGGTCGCCGCGCTGGTGTTCGTCCAGAACGACGTGCAGGTCCGACGGGTCGACGGCATTATCGCCAACGTCTTCGAGGGGCTGGACGACGAGTCGGGCAAGCCGTCCTACCGGCTGCGGCTGGTGCCGCGTGCCCACATCTTGAGGTTGATCCACACGCAGCAGGTCTATCTCAACACCACGGTGCCCGACATCATTGCGACCAAGCTGCAGTTGTGCGCGCTGGAGCACGAATTGCTGCTTTCGGGCAGCTACCCCGAGCGCGAGTTCGTCGTGCAGTACGCCGAGACCGATCTGGCCTTCATCAGCCGGCTGGCCGAGCACGTCGGGATCAGCTTCTACCTGGTCAGCGACGATGACCGGGAAAAGCTGGTGCTCACCGACGACCAGCGCTTCGGCAGACTGGCCGCCGAGCGCGCGACCGTGCCCTTTCGTGGGCGCGGCGACCGGCTCGACGTGTTCCAGCTCGAGCGCGAGGCCCAGATGATCCCTCGGATGTACGCCGTGTCGGACTACAACTACCGCACGCCGCTGGTGGATCTGTACGCCGCCTGCGAGTCCGCGGTCGGTGCAGGAGGCGGCGTGTTGGAGTACGGCGGTCACGTCAAGACGCCAGCCGAGGCCGAGCAGCTGTCCGTCGTCCGACGACAGGAGCGCGAGTGCCGCCGCGTGGTCTACCGCGGCCAGGCCGACCGGCCCGATCTGGGCGCGGGCGTGCTCTTTCAGTTGAGCGAGCACCCGCTGCTAGGGGACGTCGATCTGCTGGTCGCCGAGGCGCGGCACGAGGTCAGCCCGGTAGGCGGCGGCAGCTCCACGGGCGACGTGGCCTACACCAACCACTTCGTCGCGGTCAGCGCGGAGAGTACCTACCGACCCGAGCGGACCACGCCGCGCCCGCACATCCACGGCGTGATGAGCGGAACCGTGCTGCCGCGGCCGGGCAGCGATGGCTCGGCGCCGTGGATCGACGAGCAGGGGCGCTACACGGTGCGCATCCTGTTCGACTCGGCCGACCACCAAGGGGGCAAGGCCTCCCACCAGATCCGCATGGCCCAGGCCCACTCGGGTCCTGGCTACGGCAGCCACTTTCCGCTGCGGCCCAACGTCGAGGTGATCATCGCCTTCATCGACGGCGACGTCGACCGTCCCATCATCGTGGGCGCGGCTCCCAACGCCTTGACGCCCTCGCCCGTGGTGGACAAGGACGCCCTGCACCACCGCATCGAGACTGCCGCGGGCGTCTAGATCGAGTTCGAGGACGGGTTTTGACGATGGGGGCTCCGGGCGTCGCTTCGCT
>CAYTYV010000416.1:0-5943 GCA_964441055.1 uncultured Polyangiaceae bacterium
CAACCGCGACCGGCTACAGATGGGCGACCCCACCTGGCGGGGCGACTTCAAGGGCGTCATTGAGCGGCTGGACTACCTCAAGGACGACCTCGGCTTCACCGCCATATGGATCACCCCCATCGTAGTCAACCGCAGCGGCCTCGATTACCACGGCTACCACGGCTACGACTTCACCGAGGTGGACCCGCGGCTGGAGTCGCCCGGCGCCACCTTCCAGGATCTGATCTGCGAAGCCCACGCCCGGGACATGCGCATCATCCTGGACATCGTCATCAACCACTCGTCCAACTACGGGCTGCGCGACCAGGTGCACAACAGCCGGGCGCCCATCAAGTACTACAAGCAGGAGGGCGACTGGCCCTCGACGGATCCGAGCTATCCCTATCAGACGCACCTAGGCGACTACCTCTCGGACAACCGCGAGGACTGCGACAACCCGCTGGCGCCCGAGCTGTTCCGCACCTGGGATCCCGACGGGCAGCTCACCATCACCTGCCCGCGCTGTGGCCAGTCCGTCGTGCCGAGCGGCTTCGGCGGCTACGAAAACCACGATCCGAACCACTTCTTCAACATCGACGCAAACGACTTGGATCCAGACTGGTACCACCAGGACGGCTTCATGGCGGGCGGCGATTGGGAAAACGCCTACGCCCTGCAGAACAAGCACATGGCGGGCGACACCATCGATCTGGCCACCGAGGACGACCCGGTCAAGAGCTACATCATCGAGGCCTACAAGCGGTATCTGGACATGGGCGTGGACGCCCTGCGGGTGGACACGGTCAAGCATATCGAGCGCGGCAACCTGCTCGAGTACGTCGACGCCTTCAAGGCGCACAAGCCAGGGCTGTTCGTCTTCGGCGAGAACCTGGTCAAGGGCACGGGCTGGGGCACCTGCCTCGATCCCAGCGACAACGGGCCCGCCGAGATCCGCCCCTGGTGGTACACCCGGCTGACCACCGATCCGTGCGGCTCGGGCGACGACGACTCGGGCTTTTCGGTGCTCGACTTCTCGTTGTTCTCGACCTTCCGCGACAACCTGAGCCAGGGGCGGTTCAATGGCCTCGGGGCCGTGTTCGACCGCGACTACATCTACGGCGATGCGACCGGGCTCATCACCTTCCTCGATAACCATGACGTGGGGCCGCAGAACGACTGGAAGTACCGCTTCAACGGCACCGATCAGGCCTTGGCCTCGGCGCTGAACCTGATCTGGACGGTGCGGGGGATCCCCTGCCTGTTCTACGGCACCGAGATCCGCTTCAAGGCCGGCCTCGAGATCGACGGCAGCGACGCGCCACACGATAGCTCGGGCCGAGCCTACTTCGGCGACCACTTGCTGCCCGAGAACATCGACACCACCCGCAGCCACACCTTTGCCCAGCACATCAAGCGGCTCAACCTCATCCGCCAACAGAGCGAGGCCCTGCAAAAGGGCACCATGGAGCACTATGGCGGCTCGGACAACGACTTCGGGTTCGCGCGCGCTTACGGCGACGCCTACGCCGTGGTGGGCCTGTCGCAGGTCGGCGGCTCGATCCAAGTGAGCGGGATCCCGGGCGGCACCTATCGCGACGCGGTCACGGGCGACGAGCAGACCGTGAGCGACGGCGGCACGCTGTCCTTTTTCGTCGAGGGCGGATCGGCAGGCATCTACCTGCGCGACGGCCCGGGCAAGATCGGCGAGGACGGCGTGTACCTGCGTTGAGGCTTTCCGTTCGAGGCGCCGTAGCAGCGCGAGAAAGCGCCCATGCCCGAGCTT
Source organism: uncultured Polyangiaceae bacterium (assembly GCA_964441055.1). GTDB lineage: Bacteria > Myxococcota_A > Polyangia > Polyangiales > Polyangiaceae > JACQWT01. The sequence continues at coordinate 1,763 of CAYTYV010000416.1, forward strand.
CCCGAGGTCGAGACCGTTCGCCGCGAGCTGGAGCCCTGGCTGGTGGGGCGACGCATCCGCCGCGCGCGGCGGGTCGATGCGCCGCGAGGTCCCAAGTACGCTGGGCTCGAGCGCGCCCGCGGACGCCGCATCCTGGGCGTGGCTCGGAGGGGCAAGTTCCTGCTGCTGCCGCTTTCGGGCGGGCTCGAGCTGGTCATCCACCTCGGCATGACGGGCACGCTCACCGCCCGTGAGCCCGACGGCCACGTGCGCGCGGTCCTCGAACTCCACGGTCGAGCCCCTGCCCGGCTCTACTTTCGCGATCCGCGGCGCTTCGGACGGATGCTGGTGGTCGGCGCGGGCGACTACGCGGCCCTGCCCACCCTGGCGCGCATGGGGCCCGAGCCGCTGAGCGACGACTTCCAGGCCCCCGCCTTTTTCGCCGCGCTGCAGAGCTCGTCGGCCATCAAGACCCTGCTGCTCGGCCAACGGCCCGTGGCCGGGCTCGGCAACATCTACGCCGACGAGGCGCTGTGGACGGCGCGCATCCACCCGCGCCGCGAGGCTCGACAGCTGTCACGGCGCAAGACCTACGAGCTATGTGACGCCATCGAAGCGGTGCTCAGCGCGGGCGTCGAAGCCGGGGGCACCACCTTGCGGGACTACCGCTCGCTCGGCGGTCAGCCAGGAGGCTACGCCCCGAAGCTGCAGGTGTACGGGCGGGCGGGCGAGCCCTGTCCGCGCTGCGGTGCGGCCATCTGCCGCATCGTGGTGGGCGGACGCAGCTCGCACCTGTGTCCGCGCTGCCAACGTTGGCCCGCACAACGAGGCTAGCGGCACATCAAGGATTGCGCCGCCCCGCATGCGGCACTACGCCGAGGCGCATCCAGGCGAACGCGACGGAGGAGATGCCTTGAGCTGCCCATGCGGAAAAGGATCGAGCACCGAGGAGTGCTGCGGCCGCTTCATCTCGGGTGACGCGCAGCCCGCGACGGCCGAGGAGCTGATGCGCTCGCGCTACACGGCCTATGCGCTAGGCGAGATCGACTACATCGTCGCCACCCACGACCCGGAAGCGGCCGACCAGGTCGACCGCGAGCACGCCGAGCAGTGGAGCAAGCAGTCGACCTGGCACGGCATCGAGGTCCTCTCTACCGAGGCGGGCGAGGCCGACGACGACCAGGGCGAGGTGGAGTTCATCGCCCGCTACGAGGTCCGCGGCAAGCGCTTCTCCCACCACGAGCGCGCCCAGTTCCGCAAGCACAAAGGGCACTGGACCTTCGTCGACGGCACGATGATCAAGCCCAAGCCCGTACGGGTAGGCCCCAAGCCCGGCCGCAACGACCCCTGCCCCTGCGGCAGCGGCAAGAAGTACAAGAAGTGCTGCGCGCGGTGAGCTTGCGGCCGCACCTCGTCAAGTCCCCTACCCCAAGAAGTACGCGAGGCCCCTGCGCTGGGGTTCACGCGCGCAGGCTGAGCCCACGGGCTCTGCCGCCCTGCGCCTCTGACTCTGTCGTGATACGATGCTTCCGTCCGGCCAAGATCACCGCTTCGGACAAGGAAAGAACATGCGGCGCATTCTGTGGACCGTGGCCTTTGTGCTGTTCGCCTCAGCTTGTTTCGTAGTCTCTTGTGAAACGGCGGACGAAACCGACAACGGGGGCGAGAGCGCTCAGGGCGGCAGCGGCGGTACGGCCGGAGGGGGAAACGAGGCTGGTACGGGCGGGGACGCCGCCAACGACGCGGCCGCCGATGCCCCAGACGACACAGGCGGCGACACTGGCGAAGGCGGACCCGGCGCTCGCCCGGTCATCATGCTCACTGGGTATTGGCACCCGACTGGCAGCATGATCCGCCACTTCAGTCAGAATCCCACGCTCAACCCCGACGGCTGGATGGGCGAGGACTGGGAGGGACGAGGCTACGATGTCATCAGCTACTTTCCCGATCCAGACGACGGATACACCGGGGACTTCGAGGTCGACTACCAGGACACGTCCGCGGACTTCTGGTTGTACACCGACTTGCACAAACCCATTGCCATCATGAGCTATGGCGCGGGCGCCGGACCTTGGGAGATCGAGTTCAACGCCCGCAATCTCCCAAGCTGGGTGCCTGACGACACGGATCCACAGCAACCAACGCCGTGTCCACCCGACACCTCGGTTGCCGCGGGTTTTGTGCGCAACTCGACCCTTCCCGTCGACGAAATCGCCGCACGCGTCAACGCTCTGGACCTACCCGACATCGGCGCCTCTGGCGCTTGGGTCGATTGGCTCGGCGACCCTGGCGCCTATCTCTGCGAGTTCATGGCCTATCACAACATGTGGTATCAGGACACCGCCAACGGCGGTGCTGACGAGTGTCTGATGGCAGGATTCACCCACGTCAGTAGCGACGTGTCCGTGGACTCGGCCACCCAGGCTGCCGAAGAAGCCCTGCGCGTGCTCATCGAGGCTCTGGACGAAGCCCTGTCCGGCGCATAGGAACCCTGGCAACGAGAAGGGCACGACCTGGCAAAGCGTGCACGTGTCGTGCGGAGGCGGCCGTACGCAGGTGGGCTCGGGTCCGCTCGGGGCGGCCTCCTCGAGATCGATATCGACTACATCGTCGCCACCCACGACCCTGAAGCAGCCGACCAGGTCGACCGCGAGCACGCCGAGCAGTGGAGCAAGCAGTCGACCTGGCACGGCATCGAGATCCTCTCCGCAAGCACAAAGGGCGCTGGACCTTTGTCGACGGCACGAGGATCAAGCCCAAGCCCGTGCGGGTGGGCCCTAAGCCAGGCCGCAACGACCCTTGCCCCTGCGGCAGCGGCAAGAAATACAAGAAGTGCTGCGCGCGGTGAGCTAGCCGCCGCACCTAGGCCCGCGCCTTGCTGCGAGCGAAGCCGAGAACCAGCGCGGCGGCCACGGCCACGGCGACCAGGATGCCCACGGTGTGCTCGGCCACGATACCCAGCAGCCCGAAGCCTGCGGAGAACAGGAACGAGATGATTGCGCAGGGGTAGAGCCACGCCTTGCGAATGGGGAACTTCGCTTCGGCCACCTTGTCCGGAAAGAGCTCGACCAGGCGCAGAGCACCGACGGAAATCACCGCGTTGAGCAGCATCAGGCCGACCACGGCCATCACGCCGAAGTAGTCGACGTCCATGTTGGTCAGCACCACGCCGATTCCGAGGACCAACACCACGAGCAGACAGCGGGTGAAGGTCTGTCGCTTCTCGTCGAAGCGCAAGAGCGAGGCCGGCAGGTAGCCGTCTTTGGCCAGGGCGACGAGCTCTCGTGGCACGGCCAGAAACACCGCGTTGACCGACGTCACGGCACCGGCCAGGGCGGCGGCGGTCAGGTAGTGGGTGAACCAACTCGGCAAGAAGACGAGCGCGGCGTCCCGCAGGGCCACCTTGGAACTGCCCATCTGCTCGATGCTGAGGTTGCCGGAGACGACCCACGCCACGCCCACGTAGAAGAAGATGATCAAACCGAGACCGCCGACGATGGCGATGGGGATGTTGCGCCTCGGGTTCTCCACCTCGTCTCCCAGCTCGCCGATGATGTTGAAGCCGATGTACGCGAGAGCGGCCAGGATGGCGGCACCGAGAAAGCCGTCCAGGCCCCAGCCCGCCGGCGGCGTAGCCGTGAGATTCGGGCTCGTCCCCGCCGCGACGCCGAACACGACCACCAGTAGCAGGGCCGAGGTCAGCAGCCCGACCATGGCGAGCTGGAAGCGGGAGCTGGCCATGATGCCGACGGTGTTTACTGCGTAGCTCAACAAGACCAAGGCCACCGCCACGATCGGCCGCGGCACGCCTGGCGCGTAGATCCGCAGGTAGTCGGCCACGCCAATGGCCACGGCGCCGAGGGCCCCAAACGCGCCGAGCACGATGAGAAAGCTGGCCACGATGCCGAGCTTGTTGCCGAGCAGCGAGCGCGTGTAGAAGTAGCCGCCGCCGTCTGCAGGAATGGTGCCGCCGAGCGCGATGGAGACGAGGGTGCCGAAGACCGCGGGCACGGCCGCCACGGCAAAGGCGAGCGGCATGGTCCCTCCGCACTTCGCGCCCATCGGCCCCACGATGACGAAGATGCCCACGCCGATCACCGCCCCCACGGTGACGGCGAGTGCTGCGGACAGGGACAGCTTCTTGTCGAAGGTGACGACCTTCATAAAACTCGATGCCTACGGGCCAGGCGTGACACGTTGCT
>CAYTYV010000417.1:0-5936 GCA_964441055.1 uncultured Polyangiaceae bacterium
GATGGGGCTAGGCAAACGGGGCCAAGAAAGGCATTCACAATGACGATCTCGCTACGACGCTGGTCCGGCGTGGTGCTGGTGCTGGTTGCGGGCTGCACGCTGATCTCTGGGCTGGAGGAATTCACCGTCCACCATGGAGCTGCGGGAGCGGACGCGGGTGCGCCAGGCGGTTCGGGCGGCACTGCCGGCACGGGTGGCACGGGCGGAACCGAGACGGGCAGCGGAGGCACGGGCGGAACCGCGACGGGCAGCGGTGGCGCAGGCGGCACGGGTGGAACCGCGACGGGCGTCGGTGGCGCGGGCGGAACCCAGACGGGCATCGGTGGCGAGGGTGGTACGGGCGCGTCTGCCCCAACAGCCACGAGTTGCAGCCTCGGACCAGGAGGCGGTGGCGGCAGTGGAGGCGACGGCGGCGGTAGCGCCTCGAACGGTATTGACGACTGTGGCCCCAATGCGGATGAAAACTGCTGCGCTACCCTCTTGGTCGACGGCGGTACATACTACCGGAGCTACGACGGTATCGACTTCACGGACGACTCCTACCCGGCCACGGTGAGCGATTTCTACCTGGACCGCTTCGAGGTCACCGTGGGGCGTTTTCGCAAGTTCGTAGATGCGGGAAAGGGCACCCAGGCAGACCCGCCCGCTGACGGTGATGGCGCGCACCCGCTCATCAGCGGGAGTGGATGGGACGAAGCGTGGAATACGTATCTGCCCGCCGACACCGTCGCGCTCAAAGATGCTGTCACCTGCTCTTCCTCGTATGAAACATGGACCGACGACCCAGACGAGAACGAGACTCTGCCCATCAACTGCGTGAGCTGGTACGAGGCCTTTGCATTCTGCGCCTGGGATGAGGGCCGACTGCCAACGGAGGCCGAGTGGAACTACGCGGCCGCAGGTGGCGGCCAGCAGCGCTACTACCCGTGGTCGGCAGAGTATCCGCCGGGCTCGACGGACATCGACTACGACCACGCGGTGTACGATTGCATGGGCGATGGCGTCGGCGGATGCTCCTTCAGCGACATCCTCGCGGTCGGCTCGCGCCCTCTGGGCGACGGTCGCTGGGACCAGGCCGACCTGGGCGGCAGCATGTGGGAGTGGAATCTGGATCGGGGTGCGACCTACCCGATGCCATGCGACAATTGCGCGAACTTGAACAGCACCGACCAGCGGTCCCGACGCGGTGGGAGCTGGGGCAACGGCGCTGACGAACTGCGCGCTGCGAAGCGCGGAGGCCTCGACCCGGCGGACCGCGGGAGCACCCTCGGCGTCCGCTGCGCGAGAAGCCCGTGGTAGGCCGCCCCCCGCTGCTGCGCCATCGGTGTCGGCACCTTCGTGCGCACGGCACGGCTTGCTCAACTACGTTCGAATAGCCATAGCGGCCAGCACAGCCGCGAGCCAGCGCGGGACGGGCTTGCGCAGGAGCGCGAGGCGACCGCCTTCGAAGGCCGCGACCTGCCGATAGGGCGCGCCGAGTTCGCTGTTATCGAAGACCAGCACATAAGGCAGTCGGCGGATGGCGGCATCGAGGTTGGCGATGGTGCGGGGCAAGCGCTCGTGCAGCTTGTCGGTGGGCACGTCGTGTCCGCCCTGCGAGACGCGCATGGCCACGCGCTGCTCGCAGATCTCGGCGCTCTCGACGCCGATGTAGCACAGGAGGACCGTGTAGCCCGCTGCCACTGCGTCGGCCAGAAAGCCGACCTTGTCCTGCACGGGATCGGAAAACACAGTCTCGAAGGCGAAGCTCTCCCGCTGCCGAACGAGCTCCCGGCGGATCGCGTTGGCAATCCGCGCGCCGTGGTAGGGGTCGAGGCCGAGCTCGGTGCTCAGCCGGTCGGCGTTGACGAAGCGCAGCGCCGCGGCCGCGAGGTGAGCGTGGAAGAAGGTCGTCCTACCGGCGCCGTTGGGGCCTGCGATCGCCACGATGATCGGCCGCGCGTCGAACGCAGAATGATCCATCAGTCGGCGGGTACGAAGCGGCGCTGGACGAAGCGGCCCAGGGTGCGGGTGCCGTCCGCCTCGATGCGAACGAGGTGCCCCGGTCGGTCAGGCGCAGGCTCGTAGTGGGGAAAGGGCTGGCTCTGGAGGTACGTGGAGAGCCGCTGATGGCGCTCTTCGGTGTCCACCGTCTCCAGGCAAGCCGAGAGCGGCCGGGCCGCACCCGAGCGGCACAGCGCCAGCGCCTGCGATCCCAATAGCAACGGCTCGATGGCCCGTCCCAGCCGCGCCCAGAACTCGATCTGGCCGGCAATCGAGCGATGCGCGATCTCAGAGGTCAGCCGGGCGTCGAGCAGAAGCTCCTGGGAGACCTTGACGGGTTGTCCCATGAAGCCATGGTAGCATTATGCTACCAGTGGTCAAGTCACCCCCTGGCGCGCCACCCGGCAGGGCGAGCGGCGGGGACGCTTCGCACAGTGATGGACGCAACGTATACTGTAGTTGGCAGGTGCGGAACATGGACGAACAGAACCTCCTCGCGCGCATCACGCTCGATCCAGCCGTCATGGTCGGCAAGCCGGTCGTCCGCGGAACCCGCCTTACCGTCGAGTACCTGCTCGGCCTGCTCGCGCATGGGGCAAGCGCCGAAGAGATCCTGGACGAGTACCGAGACCTGACACCGGACGACCTGCGGGCTTGCATGCTCTTTGCGGCCCGATCGCTTGCAGACACGGAGTTCATGCCGACCGGGACGGAAACGCCGTAGATGAGGTTCCTGGTCGACGAATGTGCGGGTCCCGCCCTGGCCGCGTGGCTGCGGGCGCACGGGCACGCCGTCTTTTCGGTCTACGAAGAGGCACGCGGGCTGACCGACGACGTGGTCCTCGCCAAGGCATTCGCGGAACGCTGGATAGTCGTCACGAACGACAAGGGTTTCGGCGAGAGGATCCAGCGACGACAACGTCCCCACTGCGGCGTCGTGCTCCTGCGTCTGCGGAACGAACGGGCGAACGTGAAGATCGAAACGATGAGACGCCTTCTTGCCGAGCACGCGGACAAGCTGGAAGGCCGATACGTTGTGGTCACCGAGCATCGCGTGCGCTTCGCCCCGCGATGAGACCGCCTCACACCCCCATCGCCCCCAGCAAACCCAGCGTCGCCTCCTTGCGCGATTCGCCCGCCTCGCTCTCGCTGGCCCCCTCGGCCGCTGCGCCAGCCGTGACGCCCACGCAGCAGGGACAGCCTAGCGGGCAGGGGCAGGACCGAATGAGCTCGGCCGCCTGCTCGAGAAGCTCGCCAGCCCGCTCGTAGATGCGCTCGGCCAGGCCCACGCCGCAGGGAACGTTGTCGAACAGATAGATCGTGCCGTCGAAGCGCCGTGCGGGCTCGGCGTCCTCATCCGTCCCCCAGCCCTCGGCGGTGGCGTCGCCCAGCGCTCGGCCGAGGTCGCGCGGATCGCACATCAGCGCCAGGGTGGCGACCAGCTCGAGGGCCCGGCCTAGCCCGCGCAGGCCCTCGACGAGGTTTGCCGGATCGTCTAGCGCGGCGACCAGGCGGCTCGGCACGGTCAGCCAGAAGCTGGTGGTGTGCATCTGCACGTCCGGCAGCCGGACGTCGCCATAGCCTGTGTTTTCGTGGGTGTGGAACTTGATCTTCTTGTAGCCCACGACCTTCTCCACCACGCTCACCTCGCCCCAGCCCACCTCGGCGCGGCTGAGCGCTTGCTCCGCGCTCTTGTCGAGCAGGTCGACCTTGCGATGGCGCAGCGCCGTCGTGAAGTAGTCGGCGGCGACCTTGCGCACGAAGGCCTTGTGGTTTTCGTAGTCGAGCCGCTCGACCTGGTACTGCGCGCCCTCGTGCTGGTAGATGGCCTGCTCGTGCAGCATGCTCGGCGTGGCGTGCCAGTCGAGCTCGGCCAACGCTTGGGTGCTTTCCAGATCGACGATGACGAAGTTGTCCCAGCCGATGCTGCGCAGGCTGACGTGGTTGGCCGGGAAGGCGTCGGCCGTCCAGAAGAAGCGGTCGCCCGAGCGGTGCACCACGCCGTGCTCCTGCAGGTAGCCGAGCGCCGCCTCGGTGTCGGGCGCCGCCAGCGTTCCGTGCGCCTCGCCGCGTTCGAAGGGCAGCTCGAAGGCCGCACACTTCAGATGCTGGATGGCGATCTCGGTGTTGTGCGGATCGATGCGGGCGTGCTCGATGTCGCCCTCGAGCAGGGTGGCAGGGTGATGGGCGAGGTACTGGTCCAGCGGCGCGCTCGAGGTCACCAGCACGGCGATGCTCTTGTCGCCGCGGCGGCCGGCCCGCCCAAAGCGCTGCCAGGTCTCGGCCACCGAGCCCGGGTAGCCCGCGCACACCACGGCGTCGAGGTCGCCGACGTCGATGCCGAGCTCCAGCGCGTTGGTCGCCACGACGCACAAGAGCGTGCCGTCGCGCAGGCCTTGCTCCACCCGACGACGCGTCCGTGGCAGGTAGCCGCCGCGGTAGCCCACGATGGCGTGGTGCAGGCTGGGAGATGCGCGGAAGCGATCGCGCAGGTACTTGAGCATGATCTCGACGGCGTTGCGCGACTGGCCGAAGACCAGGGTGCGTACCCGTGCCTCGATCAGCTCGGCTGCCAGGCGCACGGTGCTTTTCAAGTAGCTGGCGCGCATGCCGAGCTCAGCGTTGACGACGGGCGGGTTGTACACGAGCAGGTGGCGCGCGCCGCGCGGCGCCGTCGAGTGCCGCACCAGCACGACCTCGTCCTCGGCCACTCCGATCAGCCGGGCGGCGTGCTCGTGCGGGTTGCCGATGGTGGCGGTGGCGCAGATGAAGGTGGGGCGCGCGCCGTGGAATGCCGCCACCCGCCGCAAGCGACTCAGCACGTGGCTGACGTGCGAGCCGAACACGCCCCGGTAGGTGTGCAGCTCGTCGAGCACCACGTAGCGCAGGTTGCCGAGGACCCGGGCCCACGAGGCGTGCTGCGGCAAGATGCCCGCGTGGAGCATGTCCGGATTGGTCATCACGATGGAGGCGCGCTGCCGGGCGGCGCGGCGCGCATCGGGCGGCGTGTCGCCGTCGTAGACCGCGGCGCCGACGGACAGCTCGGCATCGCGGGCGAGCTCGCGGAGGCCGGCCTCCTGGTCGCGCGACAGCGCCTTGGTGGGGTAGAGGAAGATGGCCGTCGCCTCGGGGTCGTCGGCCATGGCGTCGAGCACGGGCAGGTGGAAGCACAGGCTCTTTCCACTCGCGGTAGGGGTGGCGATGACCACGTGTCGGCCCGCCCGAGCAGCGGCGATGGCCTCGGCTTGGTGGGCGTAGAGCCGGTCGATGGATCGCATCGCCAGGGCGCTGCGCAGCGCGGGGCTGACCTTTTCCGGAAGATCGGCCCAGCAGCCCGGCTCGGCCGCGAGCTGTTGCTCCACGGCCAGGCACGGCTGGACCTCGCCAGAGCCGAGCCAGCGCTCGACCACGGCCTCCACCCCCACGGCCTGGCACCAGGCAGCTTCGACCATGCCCCGCATACTAAACGTATGATCAGGTGTTGTCACCTTTTCGGACGCAGTGATCAGGACCCGCCGATAAACCCCAAGGGGCTGGCGAACGCCGCTAGGCTTTGCCCTGAGCCGGGCGATGTCGTACACAGTGACGCCGCATGGCCGACGAGCAACGAGGCGAGCCGCTGCCCGAGCAGGAAGGGGCGCACACCCGGCAATCCACCGACGACGATGGATCGCAGGCGGACGCGGCGAGCGCGCGGCCTGCCCGCGGCGGTCCGTACTGGTTCCTGGTCTTGGTGACCGCCGTCAACCTCGTCCTGGACATCGGCACCAAGGCCTGGGCCAAGGCCCACTTCGAGGCGGTCAAGCCCGGTCATCCGCACGAGGTCGTGGTGATCGAGGACCTCTTGTCGTTCATCTACGCCAAAAACCGCGGCGGCGCCTGGGGGCTGTTCCAGAACGAGGCCGAGGCCCTGCGAAGGCCGTTTTTTCTGATCGTGTCGGTGGTCGCCATCG
>CAYTYV010000418.1:0-5908 GCA_964441055.1 uncultured Polyangiaceae bacterium
ATGTCTTCGTACGCCTCTTCGCAGACGCTGCTGCAACCGGTGGTGAAAACTGCAAACGCGAGCGCTCCAACAACCGTCAAGAATGACTTCATTGCCTGTACCTTTGTCTGTCTGTGTTTGGTCGACGCGGGCACGCCCAGGGGGCGCCCGGTTCTGGCTGCTGGCTTGTGCCGGAGCAGCCGTATCTGGATGTCAAGTTTTTCTGTACGCTGCAAGCCCTGCGTATCTTCCCACGAAAATGCAGCTTGCCCCACATCTCTGCAGGGCAGCGGTCGCGTAGGACCGGAGTCAACGCTTGCGGGGCTGGCAGCTGGCTCTACCGCAAGCGCCATCCGCGCTGCAGGTGACCGTGCACCAGGCGAAGCACCTGCGGGGCCAGCGGCCTCGCCTGGGCTTGCAGGCGCCCGTGGCCTGCCAGCACGGCTCTTCGGTCGGGCAGAGCGAGTGGTGTGCCAGCACCATGCGACTGATCTGGCAAGCGCAGCCGACCCGGGCGCCCTGGATGTGTGCTCCTGAGGATATGGCATCGGCAACCTCGAAGTGCTTGGTCGCGTAGGGGAAGGTCGAGGAGCCCGCCTTGAGCCGGACGGCCGGTTTCTCGGTCATCTGCCGACCGTCGAAGGCCAGCGGCACCTGCTGCTTCTCGTTCCGATCCGCGACCACCACGGTGGAATCGCCGATGGCGAAGGTCATGGAGGTGAGCTCCAGCTTGCGGACGGGGCGGGGGCTGAACCGCCATGCCAAGTGAGTCTCGTAGGGCTCGGCCAGCTTCTTTGCGTTGTTGACGCAGCAACCCCAGCTGTAGTCGTCCAGCTCGGGTGGCTTGGCGGGACGAACCGGTTTGCTGGGCTCGTCGGTGGGTGCTGCTGGCGCGGCCGCGCTCGAGGGCTCTGGCCTACTGGCAGCGCGGTGCCGCTTGGCGATGATGCCCAAGGTCGCCAGGACCACGACCAGCGCTACGGGCACGATGACGAGCAGCGCCAGCCAGGGTTTGCCGCTGGCTGGCGTCGGAGCAGCGGCCGGGGCGGCAGCCTGATTTGGGACCGCTGCAGGGCTAGCGTACGGAGTCAACGGCGGCGCCGATGGAGTCATCGGAGGCGCCGAGGTGGCTGCCACCAATGCCGTGGGCGCAGTGGCCATGGCTCCGGCTTCCGGCAGGGTGCCGCGGCCGCGGGGCTCCTCGGACAGCGCAGTGGGCGCGGTGGCCAGGCCCGCTGCAGCCACGGCCGCATCAGGGCTGGATTGCGCATCGGAGAGCACCGTGGGTGCCGTCGCCAGGTTTGCGGAAGGGGCTGGCCCAGGTGCAGAGACCACGTCCACGCGCACGGGCGCCGCGGATTGGGGGGCGCTAGTATCGGACTTCAGGGTAGAGCCCGCGGATGGTTCAGCGGCAGCACCGACCTGCCCTAAATCAGGGCGCATGGCACCGCGGGCATCGCGCTCAGCACCCGGCGACTCAGGCGTGCCCGCTGATCGCAGCGTCTGGGCAATGCGGGCGACCAAGGGACCGGAGGCCGGAGCAAAAGGAGCCAGGGCCGAGGCGAGCTCGGCGAGGTTTTGGTAGCGCAGGTCCGGGTCCTTGCTCAGGCATCGAAGGACCACTGCAGCGAGCTCGGCTGGGATCTCGAGCTGTAGCGTGCAAGGGTCGGCCGGCTCGTCGTTGAGCACGGCGCGACATACCTGGGGCATGGCCTCACCCGCGAAGGGCAAGCGCCCCGTGAGCAGCTCGTAGGCAATGGTGCCCAAAGCCCACACGTCCGTGCGCACGTCCGCATTCCGAGCCGACAGCCATTGCTCCGGGGCCATGTTCACGGGCGATCCCAAGATCGAGCCGGTCCGGGTGAGGTTGGTCTGCGGCTGCTCGCTCATGCCTGGCAGCAGCCGCGACAGGCCGAAATCCAGCACTTTGACCTGGGCCGGGGCGTTTTCCTGCTGGGCGAGGTACAAATTGGCGGACTTGAGGTCGCGGTGCACGATGCCTTGGGCATGTGCGCTGGCAAGGGCCTCACACGCCTCGAGCAGGATGCGGACCGCCTCGGCGACCGGCTGCGGCCCCGTGCGCTTCAAGCGTTCGCCCAGGTCCTCGCCCTCGAGCAGCTCCATCACGAGGTAGGGTGCGCCGCTCGGCAGCTGGTCCACGTCGAGGATCTGCACGGCGTGCTCGCCTTGTACTCGAGCCGCAGCGCGGGCCTCCCGCTCGAAGCGCGCCAGGGACTCGGCGCTGGCATCATCCGGGAGAAACTTGATGGCGACCTGCTCGCCCAGGGCCAGATGGGTGGCCGCCACCACCACGCCAGCGCCGCCACGGCCAATGACTCGCTCGACGCGGTACTTGCCGCTGATGACCGTACCGACGGCCCAGGGTTCGTTCATGAGCTCAGTCCCAACATCATCCGGGCTGCCACCAGCCAAGACGTCCAAGGTAATGGGCTACGGCTACCTCGCGGCGGGCCGCTCAGGGAACCGAGCCGGGGCTGCCGACGTCAAAGCCGCTCGCATAGGCGCCGTCCACGCCATCCTGGCTGAGCGCCCAGCTGGCGCCTTGGCTGGGATCCGAGCCGAGGTCCAGCAGGTAGATCGAGCTGGAGCCATCGTCCAGGGGCCACTCACCGTCAGCGTCGTACTCCAGGCCCACGACCGCATTGGCATGGATTACGTGGTCGCCCTCGTAGTCGGCAAAGCTTTCCCACAGGCCGAGGCGGTCGCCGCTGTTGTTGAGCGCGAGGTTGTTCCAACCCGTCACGGCAACCAGGTTGGTCGCGCTCGGCCAAGCGCCTTGGAAGTCGCCGCTCGACACGTCGTCGGCGTTGTACAGCACGGCGGTTTGCTGGGGGGCGATGGTGCCCGCCGCGATGTTGGCCACGCTGAATACCGAGGTGTTGTTGTCGTCGAGCACGTAGCCGGCCAGATCGATGGTGGCCGAGGTGCCGTTGTACAGCTCGACCCACTCCCAGTCGTCTTCGTCGCGGCCCGGGTGGTACATGATCTCGCTGAAGACGATGGCGCCTATTCCGCTTCCGCCGCTACCACCGGAGCCGGCCGCCCCGCCGCCTGTGCCCGAGCCAGCCGTGCCGCCCATGCCGCCGCTGGCCGTGCCGCCGTACCCTGCGGCGCCGCCGCCACCGGCCTGGGCGGCCTGCCCGCCCCAGCCTTCGTCGTCATCGCCTTGTGTTGCGCAGCCAAGCGGCCCCGCGCTCAGCGCGCCTGCCCATCCGATCAGCGCTACCAGGCCATACCAGTGCTTCATCGTTGTGCTCTCCCTCCGCCCGGTCGGCAGGCCAGGCAGAGAGTCCGTTGGTCGAGGACGACCCTCGCTCCCGACCGAAGAATGCAACGCCCTGTCCGTACCACGCAGCGTGGCCGCGAGCTAGCCCGCGGCCTTGTTCCACTGGCCCAAGCCGCGCTGGGCTGCTCGGCCCGTCAAGGTCGAGGCAACATCCGCCTGAGGTCGGCTGCGATGCGCCGATTCGCTGCCCGCGCTTCGCGAACCACGCCGCCCATGTTGAAAAAGCCGTGCGTGAGCGACGACTCGCAGCGATACGCGACGCTGACGCCCGCGTCGCGAAGCCGATCGGCATAGGCCCTTGCCTCGTCGTGAAGCGAATCGAAGCCCGCCGTCACGACCACCGCCCGGGGCAACCCGTCGAGCCGCTCGCGGAACCACGGTGACAGCTCGGGGCGCCGCCGATGGGCACGGTCGGCGACGTAGTGGGCGAGGAACCACTCCACCCGCTCGTCGTCGATGACGTATCCGCTGGCAAAGGTGCGGTGAGAAGGAAATGACTGGGTGAGGTCGACCGCTGGATAGATGAGTAGCTGCAGCGAGGGAGCCGGCTGTCCCCGCTCGCCGCACAGGTGACACAGCGATGCGCTGATGTTGGCGCCCGCGCTGTCGCCGCCGACGGCCACCACGCGTCCATCCACCCCGAGCTCGCGGGCATGCTCGCGTGCCCAGAGGTAGCTCGCATAGCCGTCCTCGATAGCCGTGGGAGCCTTGTGCTCGGGCGCGAGCCGGTACTCCACCGAGAGCACGGCGACCGCGCTCTGCTCCGCGAGCACCCGCACGGCCCGGTCGTGCGACTCGATGCTGCCGAGAACGAACCCTCCCCCGTGGAAAAAGACGAGCAGCGGGGGCGTGGGCCGAGCGCTCGAGGGGACGTACAAACGAGCACGGAGACGCGCTTTTCCAGCATCGAGCAGCAGATCCTCCTCGCGCGCCATAGAAAGCAAAGGCGGGGCGAGCGCGGCGCAATCGGCGAGCAGAACCTCTCGCGCCCGGCCGACGTCTTGCTCGTCACGAATCCCGAGCAGGCGCGCTGCCCTGAGCAGCGCTTGGATCTGCGCGTCGAGTAGCCGCCCGTCCACGATGTTGGCTCCACCGCATAGCCGCCGGAGCCATGGTTCGGGAAGGAGCATCATGCGGCGCAGCGCGCCGTTGCGCAGAGAGTGGAGCACGGACGGCGAAGCGGGCACGGCGACTGAGGCGCTGCGGGATATGCTGCGTAGGACGTCCTCGGGATGCAGGGCACCTTCAGAGAAACATGACCAACACGGAAATGCCGACGACGAGCAGGACCGCCCCCAGCGAGATCGCCAAGGCGACCATGTGGAAGCCCCGCGCGGTCTGCTGCGCTTGCACCATGTGGTGCTGAACGACGGCATGGTACGGGTGTGGGCCGGGATAGGCACCTGGTGGCCCGGCGTAGGGTGGCGCTCCGCCAATGGGCGGCACCCCCATGGCAGCACGCCATTGGTTCTGCTGCTGCGCCTGCTGTGCCATCATCTGGCCCATCATCTGGTTGGCCACGTCGGCGTGCTGCGCCGCCATCGATTTGTGCGGGTACACCATGCCGCAATAGGGGCAGTTGTCCCCACGCATGTCATCGAGCGAGAGCCCAGCGCCGCAATGGGTGCAGGATTGAACTGGTTTGTACACGGGATTGACTCAGCTCGGGGTCAGAAACCTCTTGTCGACCCACATCTGGCTGCCATTGGGAAACGTCACCTGTGCTTGGGCCCCTCCATCCTGCGTGATGGTGGCAGGGTATTGGTTGCCGTCGGACCATTGCACTTTGACGGCGCGACCCGCAATGAGGCCATCGCCGCCGCCTAGCTTGTTCATGGCACCAGCCACGCCGAGCGCCCCCTGCACGCCAGCCTGGTTGAGAACGCCAGCCGAGTATGCAGTCCATTGCTGCACCTGTTGCTGGCCCGCGGCCGCATGCATGGCGCCCGCCGCCGCCGGATCCAGGGCGCCGCCTGCTGCCCCCGCTGGTGCCGCCCCCGCCGCCTGTTCCGTGAACTGCACCGCCTTGGGCTGCCCGCCCGCGCGCAGCCGCGCCGCTTCCTGTTCTTGCAGCTGGTTTTTGCGCAGGCCCATGTTCATGGGATCGGCATTCATCTGCCCCTGCCAGTGCGCCGAGATGGTGGTCCACTTGCCCTGCGACAGCTCGTAGTGGTTCATCGCCGCCTCGTAGCCGTACACCTGGATGGCAGCCGAGATGGCGCAGAAATCCTCGAAGCTGCAGGTGGTATTGCCCTGTTTTTGGGCGAGCGCGGCGTTGTACAGCTGCATGTACTTGGTGGCGACCGCGCCCATCAAGCTCATGTCTTGCATCCGCGCCGTCCAGCCTTCCTTGGCCGCGTTGAAGTCAGCGACGGGCACGCCTAGCTCGGTGACCTTCTTCTCCTGCTCGCTGGGTTCGGTGATGCCATCGAGCTCGGCGCCCAGCTCGGCGTAGCGTTCGAGGGTGATTCCGTTGATCGGTGCGTAGGGATCCATCGGGGGATTAGGCGGCCATGCTCGGCCAAAGTCAAGCGAGATGCCCGATGATGGTCTGGGTGCCGCCCGTGGCCATCGTCTGCACCAGCTGCTCGGCGGCATCGATGCCGCGCGCCTGAGCGCTAC
>CAYTYV010000419.1:0-5880 GCA_964441055.1 uncultured Polyangiaceae bacterium
GAGAGCCAGCAACGTCAAGGCGCACGCAGATCCATACACCGCGTTGGCCATGAGAAACGGCGCAGGCCAACGCAAAGTCACCGTAACGCGCGGCGGCAGCGACCAGGCCACAGCGTGGATCACGGACGGTTGCGGCAACCCACACGATCCGAAGGAAACCATGGTGCCCGTGGGGGACACGTGCGTGGGCAAGTACGAGGCCTCGGTCTGCTCGGAGCGCGCTGGCGGCGCGCGGTACGGCGAACAAGCGGACGACTATCCGTTGAGCCGCGGCGGTGACTGGAACGAAGGTGAAGACGCTTGCGTGTTCGCTCTGGGCTTGGGCGACGGTCCCTCGGGCTGGGCTACGAGCGTCGGCTTGCGGTGTGCTCGCAGAAGGGGAAAGTGGCGCATGACGCACGCTGCCGATGTGCGGAAAACTTGTTTTGCGTTGGTGCCACATGCCGATCGTCCTAAGCCGCGAACCTCTGATGCAATCACGCTACCTGCGCGCCCACCTACCCGATTCTCGAGCCCATTCCGACCCTGCGGTGGCACAGAGTATCCCCGGAGCGCGGCCGAGGTCGCCCTGAAGCTTGCAACGTCAGCGCTACAGCGATGAGACGAGGTCCCACGTGGGACGCCCGCTCGGCTGGGCGAGAAGCCCGCTGCTGCTACTGCGTGTGCTATCTTCCACCCTCTGGCGCAGGCTGGACTGTTCCGCTTTGCTCCTGCCCCCACCGCTGCTACCTCCAGAGGCGCCAGCAGCGTCCGGGGCTCGCCCTCAGCGCGGCCAGCTGGCCGGACCTCGCCCACTGGCACCTTTCCCATGCCCGACACCGTCATCCACAAACACACCCTCGACAAGCAGTCCGCCATCTACCGCTTGCTGCTGCTCTTTGCGGTGGTGCTCTTCGTGGCGGCCTCCTATGCGCTCTCTAGCTTGCTCAAGCCGTTCATCCTGGCGCTGTTCATCGCCTACGGGCTGAGCCCGATCGTCGACAAGCTGGAGCGCAAGGGGGTTCACTCGATCCTGGCCATCCTGATCACGCTGGCGGGGATCCTGGTCTTGCTCGGGCTGCTGTTCTACTTCCTGTACGCCAACGTTCACAGCTTGGTGAGCTCGAAGCGGCTGGACGAGTACGTGGAGCGCTTCGTCCAGCTCTCGCTCATGGCCGAGGACCAGGCCCGCGCCTGGAACCTCATCGAGCCCGGGCAGTCGCTCGGGCAGAGCGCGCTCGAGAAGGCGATCGTGGCGGGAAAATCCTACCTCGTTCGGGTCTTTGCCGAGACGACCAACCTGCTTAGCCAGGGGTTCCTCTTCGTCTTTTATCTGGTGCTGCTCTTGCCTGGCATCAAGAACTTTCAGATCAAGGTGTTTCGCGCCTTCGAGCGGCGACGGGCGGGTCAGATCAACGCCATCAACGAGAAGATCTTGACCCAGGTGCAGCAGTACATCGGGCAGAAGACGCTGCTCAGCCTGGGGACGGCGGTGGCGGTGTACGTTCTCTGCTTGGCCTTTGGCATCGATCTGGCGCTGGTCTGGGCGGTGTTGACCTTCGTGCTCAACTTCATTCCCAACATCGGCTCGCTGGTGGCCTCGGTCTTTCCCATCATCTTGGCCATTCTGCAGCCGAGCGCCAGCACCACCGAGGTGGTTGCCTTTGCCGCGGGGATCGTGGCCGTGCAGTTTCTCATCGGCAACGTGGTCGAGCCGAAGGTGTTCTCGGGCAAGTTCTCGCTCAGCACCCTGGTGGTGTTCGGGGCCTTGGTCTTCTGGGGGTGGCTGTGGGGCATGGTGGGGGTCGTCTTGTCCGTGCCCATCATGGTGATCAGCAGCTTCCTGTGTCAGAACATTCCTTCGCTGCGGCCCGTGGGGGTGTTCTTGCAG
Organism: uncultured Polyangiaceae bacterium; assembly: GCA_964441055.1. GTDB lineage: Bacteria > Myxococcota_A > Polyangia > Polyangiales > Polyangiaceae > JACQWT01. The sequence continues at coordinate 1,871 of CAYTYV010000419.1, forward strand.
AGCTCCTATCCCATACGCGAGGACGAGGAGCGGCTTAGCCTCATCTCGCACATCGCCTATGCCGACCGCGTGCTCGAAGAGGACGAGCGGCACCACATCGAGGCCGAGCTACAAAAGGAGATCTACCACCCGAAGTCGATCCGCCAGGTGTGGAAGAAGGCCGCCCGCAAGCCCCTGCCCCTCGAGAGCATCTTCCGCGACAAGACCGCGGCCGAGAAGCTCGCGCACTATCAGCTCGCCTGCAAGATCGCGCTGTTGAACGGCGAAGCGGGTGAGGAGGAGCGGCGCTGTCTCACGCGGATCCAGACCTTGGCGGAGCTCGCGCCCGCCGCGATCGCCAACGTGCACCGCGCGGTGTGCCTGGACACGGACCTCGATCCCGCCCAGGCCTTGGATGTGGCTGACGCGCTGAGCGATGCGGGCGAGGAGGAGCAGATCGCCCATAGCTACAAGATGCTCGGCAGGCGCTACTTCGAGCTCGGCGATCTAGGCGGGGCGCGGGAGAGCGTCGCCCAGGCGCTGCGGAGGTTCATCCTGATCCACGACCCCCACGAGACGCTCGACTGCGCTCGCACGCTGTCGCTGATGGAGACTCTGACCGGCCCTGCGCCCGCCCCAGAGCGGGCTTGAGGGCTCGCGCGGGGCTCATCAGCGTTTGCGACTTGTCGAGCGCGGCAGTAGACTTCGCGCATCATGGATCCGCAGGAGCTTCGTGAGCTCTCCCGGGACGAGCTGGTCGAGCGGGCGGAGTCGCTGGAGGTCAGCCGTCCGCAGGCGCTGCCCACGGCTGATCTCATCGACGAGATCATCAAGCGGAGCGCTCCAGCCGATCGCGTGACGCGCCTGCGCGGGTGGCTGGGGCGCGCGCGCGATCTGGTCTCGCGCATCATCGAGCGAGGCCTGCACCTGCCCCAAGCCGTCAAGCTCATGCGCGGCGAGACCTCCTCTCGGTCCCTGCCCGAGCCGCCGCCGCCGCTGCCCACCGTCACCTTGGCGGAGATCTACGCCGCCCAGGGGCACGTGGTCAAAGCCCTGTCCGTCTTGGACCAGGTGCTGGCCCGCGAGCCCGACAGCCGCGCCGCGCAAGCGCTGCGCGACAAACTGGCCAAGCCCCGCGCGGCACGAGCGCGAAAGGCGCGCAGCGCAGATTCGGTCGACAAAACCGCGACGGGCGCGGCGCCCGGGCAGGTCCCCGAGCCAGCGGCCGAGCCGGCCGAAGATGCGGAGGCTCGCCCAAAGGGGGCTCCCATCGATGCGGATGCCGTCGCCCGCGAAAAGGGGGCGCCCAACGAACCCGACGCCATGGCCAGCTGGCAAGTCGGACAGGTGACCTTCGCCCAGGACAGCGCTGGCCCACCGCCTTCTGCCGAGCAGGACCTGGTGGCGCTGGCCACCGATCCCCACACCGCCTACGTGTACTGGGAGCTCCGGCCCAAGCGCTTCGCCCGGGTTCGCTGGGCCGATCCGTCGGGACGGCTCGTGCTCCGCGTGGTCACGGTCACGCCCACGAACGGCGATACCGAGACCCAAAGCTGGGACCTGGACGTGGACGCGCTCTCAGGCGACCTGTTCGTGCGCGAGCTGCCCGCGGGTAGCGAGCTTCGGCTTTGCTTGGCCTGGCGCGGCGATCGCGGCTTCGTGCCCCTGGCCATCGCGCCCGAGATGCAAATGCCCCATACCAATCCCTCGGAGATCCCGCCTCCGGCGTATGCCGAGTGGCAGCCGCCCGAGCCCGCGCCGTCGCTCGCCCACGAGATCTGCGCAGCCACCCGCGCGCAGCCGCCTTCGGAGGCACTGGTGCACGCGGCAGGCAGCCGGCTCCGCAGCTACCTGGACCAGCTTTCGGCCGCCCCTCGCCTCGTGCCCACGGTCCGCTTCGGCGCCGACTACCCGCGATACCTGATGCAACCCTGGCGCATTCGCACCAAGGCGGGCGGGGCGAGCGAGCTCCACGGCGGCGCCAGCGAGCTCTACGGCGGCGCCAGCGAGCTCTACGGCGGCGCCAGCGAGCTCTACGGCGGCGCCAGCGAGCTCTCGATCGAGGCCGAGGAGCCTGGCGGCGCCAGCGAGCTCAGCGACTGAGCCTACGACCTCGTCCCCTTGCACCCCCGCAACCCCATGGACGAAGCCCCGTCCCCCTCCCCCCGCCCGCGTCGCCGCAACCTTCGCAAGTACCGCGGCCTTCTGGCCGTGGCGCTGTTCGCCGGGCTGTGGGTGATCGGCAAGGCGACCGGGCTGCTGGAAGGCTGGGACCAGGAGCGCATCCGCACCATGGTGGAGGCTTCGGGCGCGCTCGGGGTGCTGGCTTTCATCGCCGCCTTTTCCGTGGGCGAGCTGCTGCACGTCCCCGGCATGGTCTTCGTGGCGGCAGCTATCGTGCTCTGGGGGGCGCTTTGGGGCTTTGCCATCTCGTTTGGCGCAGCCCTGGTCTCGGTCCTGGTGAGCTTCTTCTTGGTGCGCGCGGTGGGGGGCAAGGCCCTGGCCGAGATGGAGCGCCCCTTGGTCAAGCGCCTGCTCAGTCGGCTCGACCGCCGACCCATTCAGACCGTAGCCCTGCTTCGCCTGGTGCTCTGGCTCGCGCCCGCGCTGAACTACGCGCTGGCCATGACCAACGTGCGACCGCGCGACTACCTGGTGGGCTCGGCGCTCGGCCTTTTCCTGCCCATCGCGGCGGGCAGCGCCGTCTTTGCCTGGCTCTTGTTGTAGGGTGGCGTGCCGCCGCCGCGTCGAGCGCAGTGCATCGAGCGGTCAGAAGGGCATATTTACGCAGCCGGGCAAACACGAGCCGAAGCCGTCCAAGTCACAAAGCATGCCGCCCCCGGCACCACCAGCGCCCCCAGCGCCCTCCAAATGGTCTTGGATGCAAACGACCACATCGGCCAGCTCATCGGAATCGCATCCCGCGAGGGCCCAGGGGCAAACCACGTCCAAGCACTCAGTGAGGTCGATCGGCTCGCCCCCACCTGCTCCGCCGCCGCCCACATTGGCTTGACAATCGTGCAGGATGGGACAGCCGTGGTCGCAGATCTCTTGCACCGAAGCGCTATTGCCACCACCTCCGCCTGTGCCGCTGCCCGTGCCGGCCATGCCGCCTGTGGCCCCGGTCTGACCGCCGCTGGCTCCCGCACCGCCGCTGCCACCCGTGCCGCCCGCATTGCCGCCGCCACCGCCATGGCCGGCAACGCCGTCATCGTCCCCCTCCACCCGGAAGTTGGCGCCACCCGAAATGAGATCGCACGCGGCAGCCCCGGTCAAAGCTCCCACCAGAGCCGCGCACACAGTCAGACGCATCAGCGACACTGGCGCACCTCCCATTGCCATGCGATTCATAGGAGAAACGGCATTGGGGTTCGACGGCTCGGATGACTCACCAAGGAGCAGCAAGTGCCCGAGCGCGACGCGGGTCTTGCGCCAGATCCGCGGGCGGCGCGCGCAGGACTAGCCGGGCCAATCCGAGCACGCTGCGTGCGGAGATGGCGCAACAGGCACGAGCAATCGGGTGCTTGAGGCAACGCGGTGAGTCATCCGGGCTAGATCGGAAGGTCGACGCAGCCGGGCAGACAGGGCAGGAGGCCGTACAGGTCGCAGAGCAGGCCGCCCCCGGCACCGCCAGCGCCTCCAGCGCCCTCCAAGTTGACGCGGATGCACTCGACCACTTCGTCCAGCTCGGCGGCGTCGCATCCCCCGAGAATCGAGGGGCAGACCTCCTCCAGGCATCGGTCGAGCAGCTCGCCCCCGCCAAAGCCGCCGAAGCCGCCATAGCCCGCAAGGCCGCCGCCGATGCCTCCGCCGCCCACGCCTGCCCCGCACTCGATCAGGATGGGACAGCTGTACTCGCAGGCGTCTTGCAACGCAGCGTTGTTGCCACCCGCGCCGCCCGAGCCCCCGCCAGAGCCGGCCACGCCGCCCGCACCTGCGGTCGCCCCCCCGCCGCCCAATCCCCCCCCAGCGCTCCTTACCCCCGTGCCGCCGCCAGCCCACGTTACCCCCCACCCCCCCCCGCACCTCAC
>CAYTYV010000420.1:0-5873 GCA_964441055.1 uncultured Polyangiaceae bacterium
CTGGGCATTCGCGTGGGCGGCTTTGGCGGCGATCTGCCTTTGCTCGTCGGCCTGCGCTCCGAGGGCGACGTCTACGCCGGTTGGCTGGGCGCGCGGGGCGGCTTCGAGCTGCTGCGGGGCCACCGCGAGCTACCGCTCGAGCCCGACGCCGCGCTCACCGATCCCGTCACCGAGGACGTGGACGGCTGGCACGTGCAGGCGGGCGGCCTGGCGGGCGTGCGCATCGGCTTCCGCTACCTTTTCGCGGTGCTCGAGATCGACGCGGCCATGCACTGGGCCGAGGGAGAGGTGGGCGACGAGCACGTGACCCTGCGCCGCTTCGGGCTGGCGCCTTCGGGCGCGCTCGTGGGGCGATTCTGATGCGTCGAGCTGACCATCCCGCCCGCGCTGGATCGCCCGGGCTTTTGGCGTGCGGCGCTGCGCTGCTCGCCCTTTTGTGCGGCTGCAGCGACGACCCGGCCGCACCGCCGCTGCCGGGCCCATCGGTGCCCTATCAAACGGGCAGCCCATGGCCCAAGTTCCGCGGCAACGCCCGACAGGACGGGCGCAGCCACGTGCTGCCCAGCACGAGCGGCGGCGCGCTGTGGGACATCCAGACCGACAAGGGCATCTTCAGCTCGCCCGTGGTGGGCGCGGACGGCACTATCTACATCGGCTCGGCCGATCGCATCTTCTACGCCATCGAGCCAGACGGCGGCATCGCCTGGCAGGTGCTCACGGGCGAGATCATCGACTCCGCGGCGCTGCTCGACGACCGAGGGCGGGTCTACTTCGGCTCGGGCGACGGCAAGCTGCGGGCGCTGGACGCGCGCACGGGCGATCCCATCTGGACGATGGAGGCCGACGATCCGTCGGTCAACAATGCCTTCATCAACTGGTTCGAGGGCAACGTGGCCATGGGGCCGAGCGGCACGCTGTACGTGCCAAACGACAACTTCTTCGTGTACGCGATCGATCGCGATAGCGGCGAGGTCGTTTGGCGCTTCGAGATGCCCGACCAGACCTGGTCGCTGCCCGCCGTCGACGTTGCCACGGGCAATCTCTACATCGGCAACAACAACGCGGTGGCGCTGCTGGGGGACAACACCTACATCATCGATGCGCAAGGCAACGCGCTGTGGTCCACCAGCACGATGGGCACCATCGCCGCCAGCCCCATGCTCACGCCCGACGGCATGATGGTGCTGGGCGGCTTCGACGGCTTCGTCCGCGCCTACGACCCGAGCGGCGAGATCGTCTGGGAGTTCGGCGCCCGGGATCACATCTACGCCAGCCCGGCTCAGCTGCCCGACGGCACCATCATCCAGCCGGCTGCCGACGGCACCGTCTACGCGCTGGAGCCGCACAGCGGCACGCTTGTCTGGGCCTTTGACACGCGCGAGCCCGTGCGCTCCTCGCCCGCCATCGACGGCGAGGGCAACATCTACCTGGGCTCGGGCGAGGGAAAGCTGTTCGTGCTCGGACCCGACGGCGAGCTGCGCTGGGCCATGCAGCTCATCACCGAGGCCCGCAACGATCTGAATAGCTCGCCAGCCCTGGGCGCGGAGGCCATCTACCTGGCGGGCGAGAGCGGCCAGATCTTCAGCGTGCCCTACGACTACTGTCTGCGCCCCCAGGACGAGAGCGACGATCGCTGCATCGGAAGTGGCGGCGAGGACCTGCCCGAGAGCGGCGTGCATCTTCTGTACACCAGCCGGCTCGGAGCGCTCGAAGACGAGCTTCCCGACCCCATCGACCCGAACCAGGCGCTGACCTTCTCGCTGGTCGTGCGGGAAGGGGGCGATACCGTGCTGGCGCTCATCGACTCGAGCTCGGTCGAGGTGGAGGTCGATCCCGCGACCGAGGTCGAGCTAACCGTCACGGGCGATCGCCGCTTCGTCACCCTCACGCCCACGATCGGCTGGCAGGCCGACGTTGGCGGCGAGGTCTCGCTCACCGTGACCGGAGACTACCTGGTCGACCCGGATCGCAGCGGCTTGGCCATGAGCGGCGGCACCAAGGGCGGCGACATCGACGTCTCGTTCAGCACGGCGGTGCGCGAGGCTCAGAGCGGCGACTTCCCCCTGCCCATCCCGACCGAGCCGGGCGACGCAGCGGCCGTGTGGGAGCTTTCCCGGCTGGCCTTGCCCACCCCCACCATCATGCCGAGCTACAACCAGATCGGCTTCGACTCGCTGCACTACCTCATCGGGCTAGTGGAGCTCGACGAGGCGAGCGGGCACGGCGTGGCGTGGATGGCGGGCGCCAAGCTCGCCGAGGACGAAAACGAGACCGTCATCGATCCAGCAACCAAGGCGCTGTTGCCGCTACAAGTGGACCACCAGGACGGATCGCTGACGCTGCTCAACGAGCAAGGGCTGTTGGTGGAGGTGATGTCGGCGACCTTGCCGCTTCGCACCTTCCGCCTCGCCGCCACGCTCGACGCGAGCGGCAGTGCCGCCGAGCTGGCGGGCGCCACCGGGGCCACCATCTGCGCCGAGGTCCCGATGTACGGCACCTTCCTGCAGCTTCTCGGGCTGTGCAACCCGCAGACCGACGAGCTGTCAGTGGCGGGCGGCGCGCTGCTCACCGCCTATCAAGGCGGCAGCCAGCAGGCGCCGAGCTCGCTCGGACAGGTGAGCTTTGCCGTCGACGCCTCGGCCGCCACGGCCAGCCTGACCGGTAGCTCGCTCGCGCTCGACGAGCACGTCTTCGGCCTGCTGCTGCTCGATGCGGCTTCCGGCGCGCCGCTCGAGCTCGACTACGGCCTCGAGACCGAGCGCACCTCGAGCGGCGCGGGCATCATCGAGTCGGTGTCCGTGCCGCTCGACGAGCTGAGCTTGCCCGAGAGCGTGCGCGCCTATCTGATGGTGGATACCTATCCGGCTGCGGTGGAGACCTTGACGCCCTAGCGCGGCGCTGGGGTGCTTGCCGCCAGGCGCCTAGGCGCTCGCGCCAAGGTGTGTTCTACTGATCGGCATCGAGTCTGGATCGAGGGGCGGGCCCGGCTCGGTCACACCGTTGGGTCAACGCTTTTTGAGGAGCGGCAACATGCCCCGTACAACTTGGCAATCTGGACTCGTTTTCTTGGCGTGCGCGGTGCTGCCCTTCGTCGCCTGCCAAGGCGAGAGCCCCGCACCCGCGGGCCCGGCAACGGGCCCTGCCGAACCTCAAGAGCCCCACGTTTACCGCACGGGCGATCACATCACTCGCCTGTACGGTCGGCCGATGGCCGTGGGCCGCTCGGCGGCCGAGTCGGCCGCGGCCTTCGTGGCGAAGTACGCGTCTCGGCTGGGCGTCGCGCCCGAGGAGCTGGTGCTGGCCGGTCAAACGGGCGGCCGAATGGATCTGTCGGCCTCGCTCAGAGGCCACCTCGGGCCCCAGCCCGTGCGCTACGAACCCGCTACTGGCGACTACCGCTTCACTCTGTTCCGCTTCGGGCAGAGCCGAGCCAACGTCCCGGTCTTCCGCGGCGAGCTCAAGGTGCTGGTGCGCAACGGTGCCGATTACCCCGTGGTGTGGGCAGGATCGAGCTTGCGACAGCTCGGTGACCTCGGGGTGCCCAAGCAGGTCGAGATCCCCGCTGCCGCGGTCGACCTCGACCAGGCGGCCAAGGCCGTCGCTGCCGCCCCGACGCGCACCGATCTGTCGGGCCGGCCGCTGCCGAGCTCGCCCGTCGTATTCACGGGCGCCTCCGAGCCGAGGGCGGTGATTTGGGCGGGGGGGGGCGAGCTGCACGCCGCGGCCCGGCTGGCCGTCGTCTACCTGGCCGACAACGACGCCGATCCCCACGCCGATCGACCCGAGCGATGGCGGGTGGTGGCCGATGCTCGCTCTGGGGCCGTGCTGCACCAGGAGAGCGTCATTCATTTCATCGACGTCGAGGGCAGCGTATCCGGCCTCGTCACCGAGGGCAGTGCGGCCGCCCCGTGTGCGGACGAGTCCGACGCGGCGTTCCCCTATGTGCAGGCTTACATCGAGGGCGGAAGCTCGGTCTACACCGATGCCGCGGGCGATTTCGTCATTCCGAACGACGGCGATACGACCGTCACGGTGGTCTCGCCCTACGTCGGCTACCGCTTCACGCTGCAGAGCTACAACGGCAGCTGGACGCCGGGCGCCACCGAGGTGCTGAGCGCGACGGTGATTCCTCCCGGAAACGTGAGCCTGGTCCACAACCAGCCCAACTCCGAGCAGTACATCCGCGCTCAAGCCAATGGCTACGTCCAGGCCAACCAGGTGCGCGACTGGACGGTGGGCATACACCCGAGCTACCCGGTCATTGCTGATCAGATCGACATGCTCGTCAATGTCAATCGCAACAACTTCTACTGCCCGTGCAACGCCTGGTATGACTCGACTGGGCCGTCCATCAACTTCTGCATCGCCAATAGCAGCTGCCCCAATACCTCGTTCGGTGCGATCAACCATCACGAGTACGGCCACCACATCGTCGAGATGGGCGGCAGCGGGCAGGCCGAGTACGGCGAGGGAATGTCGGATGCGGTGGCCATGCTCATCGTCGACGACCCGCGGGTCGGCCTAGGCTTCTTCAGTGGTCAGTGCGATAGTCCGCTGCGCACCTGCGACAACAACTGCCAGTACCTGGTGTCGGGCTGCTCGACCTGCGGCAGCCAAAGCCACGCCTGTGGCCAGCTGCTGTGCGGTGCCATTTGGAGCGTACGAGAGCAGCTCGTGCTGACCGAGCCCAGCGACTACCTGTCGATTCTGAGCAGCTTGACGATCAACTCCGTGCTGCTTCATACCGGCTCGTCGATCGACCCGCAGATCGCCATCGACTTTTTGACGCTCGACGACGACGACGACTACATCGGCAACGGCACGCCCCATCCCGACGAGATCTGCGCGGGCTTCGAGGCCCACTCGCTCGAATGCCCGGCGCTCGACACGGGGCTGGGCGTGACGCCAGAGGGCCCGCTGACCTTTGCGGGCGAGCCGGGCGGGCCCTTCGAGGCCGCGGGGCTATCGAGCTACACGCTGCACAACCTGGATCCCACGCCGATCGAGTACCAGGTCACGGCCGACGAGCCGTGGGTGACGCTCGACAATGCCACGGGGACCATCGCGGGGTCGGACACGACGGATGTCACCGTCTCCATCAACAGCGCGGCCAATGGCTTGGGCTGCGGCAGCTATGCGAGCACGCTCAGCATCGTCAACTTGACCGATCACGTGGGCGACGCCACGCGCGAGGTCGACCTGGAGGTGGGCGCGCTCGAGGTGGTCTACTCCTGGAATCTGGATACCGATCCCGGTTGGAGCGCCGCGCCCGATTGGGCGTATGGGCAGCCCACGGGCAATGGGGGCGACGACTACGGCAACCCCGATCCGAGCAGCGGCTACACGGGATCCAATGTGTACGGCTATAACCTCGATGGGGACTACACGGCGAACCTGCCCCCCACGCACCTGACCACTACGGCGATCGACTGCTCCGACCTGATCGATACCCAGCTCAGGTTCCAGCGATGGCTCAACGTCGAGAACACGCCCTGGGACTACGCCAGCGTACGGGTCAGCGCCGATGGCAACAGCTGGACCGCCCTTTGGGAAAACGGCCCCTGGCTGGCCGACGACGCCTGGGTGGCGCAGGAGTTCGACATCTCCGAGGTGGCCGATGGCCAGCCCGAGGTCTACCTGCGATGGACGATGGGCCCCACCGACAGCGGCTGGGAGCTGAGTGGCTGGAACATCGATGACATCGAGATCTGGAGCCGTTGTGGGGCCACGGGCGGCGGCGGCGCGGGCGGCAGCGGCGGCTCTGGGGGCACGGCTGGAACGGGCGGTACAGGCGGCACGGCTGGCACGGGCGGCACGGCTGGCACGGGCGGCACAGGTGGCACGGCAGGTACGGGCGGCACGGCAGGTACGGG
>CAYTYV010000421.1:0-5870 GCA_964441055.1 uncultured Polyangiaceae bacterium
CGGGCCACCCCTGCGCCCCTCGCCCACGACCTTCGAGCACCCCTGGGCTAGCGCCTTGGGGGATTGCGTCGGCCTGCCAGCCGTGCCAAAATGCGCAGTTAGCTCGCTCAAGGGCTACCGTCGAAAGCCCTGCTGTGCGGATCCCAACGACTGATCGACGGGGGAATGATCGGGTCTGCGTAGCTGTAACCATTCGGAATAACAAGATTTCGCCGAGGTCTTCGGCGGCAGGACTTCACCGTCCGTCTACTGGCCGGTCCAACCGGTCTCATGTTGAGGAGGCTACCGTGTTTGCGTACAAGCGTACCGCGATCGCTCTCGTAGCGATGTCGGCTCTGGCCACTGCCGCGCTGCTGTCGGGCTGCGGTGACGACGCCAATCCTGCCACGTCGAGCAATGGCGGCTCCGGAGGGAGCGGCGCCACTGGCGCTACCGGGGGCACGGGTGTGGGCGGCAGCGGAGGGGCCTGCCTGGACCGCTGCACGGGCGATGAGGACTGCGTGGACTGTCCGGACGAGCGCACCCTGTGCAACCTGGTGACCCAGCAGTGCATCAAGGACGACCTGACCTGTCCCGTGGACGAGGACAACGAGCCCTTGGTGGTGTGCACCGAGGATGCCGACTGTGCCGCCTGCGACGGCGTGCACCAGCGCTGCAACACGGTCACGCAAAAGTGCGTGCAGTGCGTGGATGAGAGCCACTGCCAGGGCGGCGCGCTGTGCGAGAACGGCAAGTGCATGCCCGGCTGTCCGGATAGCTGCTCCAGCCACAACGACTGCATGCATTGCGAAGGCCCGGACGGCGATCTGCCCGCCTGCTACCAGCACCAGTGCGCTGAGTGCCACCCCGAGACCTGGCTGTGTCCGACCGACAAGGTCTGCGTCAACGGCGTGTGCCTCCCGCCCTGCGGCATTCCCGGCTCTGACGGCGAGTGCGAGTACGACGAGGACTGCGTGTATTGCGGCGATCCGACCGAGGACGAGGACGTCTGGGTTTGCGACACGCCCATTGGCGGTGGCCGCGGCGAGTGCATTCCCGAGGCGGATAGCTGTGCGGACCTCGGCGGCGCCTCCCTGTTCCCGCCGCCCTACAACGACAACATCCAGCTCTGCGACGAGGAGATCGACTGTGCCAACGCCGACGTGGACTTCAATGTCGGCGACCTGATCCGCGACCTGGTGGGCAGCGACACCATCGAGCTGCCCTTTGGCATCGACCTCGAGATCTGCGACGCCAACGCCTCGCTCTCCATGCATCAGTGCGCGGAGATCTCCTTCGGCGGTCTGGATTGCGGCGTCTGCGTGCCCTGCGAGCAGGACAGCGATTGCGCGCCGATCCCGGTCGATCCGCTGGTCGACGACTTGTTCTGCAACGACCCGCTGGCGTCGCTGGCCTTCCAGCTGCTCGTCGGCTTCATCTGGGGTGAGGAGAACCCGGACCACAGCCTGCACTTCTGGTGCCAGCCCGTGGCCTTTGGCTATGGCGCGTGTCTGCCCTGCGCCAACCCGACCATCCCGTGCGGCAGCAGCGACCCGGGCAGCTACGACTGCGGCGATGCCTGCGACCACGATGTGTGTGAAACCGGTGACCCGCTCGATCCCGATGATTGCACCGACCCCGATCAGGCCGAGTGTGCTGCCGCCGTCATCGACAACGACTCGTGGTGCTGCGAGGAGGAGTGGGACCAGCTGTGTGTCGATGCGGTAGCCGACGTGTGCACCATCACCTGCGGCGGCTACGAGTGCGGCGATGCCTGCGATCACGACGTGTGCACCGAGGGCGACCCGCTCGATCCCGACGATTGCACCGACTCCGACGAGGCCGAGTGCGCCGCTGCCGTCATCGATAACGACTCGTGGTGCTGCGAGGTCGAGTGGGACGAGTACTGCGTCGATGAGGTCGCCGACTACTGCAGCTTCAGCTGCAACTAGCGCGACGGGCGAAAAGCACGGCATGAGCGAAGGTTCCCGGCCCGAGCTGCCGCTGAGCGGCATTCGGGTGCTCGACCTGTCCCGCATTCTCGCGGGGCCCTTCTGCACCATGATCCTCGGCGATCAGGGCGCCGAGGTGATCAAGGTCGAGCGGCCCGACACGGGCGACGACACCCGCACGTGGGGGCCGCCCTTCGCTGGTGGCGAGAGCGCCTACTACCTGTGCTGCAACCGCAACAAGCGCTCGATCGCCATCGATCTGAAGACGGAGCGGGGCCGCGAGCTGGTCCGCGAGCTCGCCAAGGTCTCGGACGTGTTCGTCGAGAACTTCACGCCCGGCCTGATCCGCCGCTTCGGCCTGGACTACGAGGCGCTGCGCGAGCTGAACCCGCGGCTCGTGTACTGCTCGATCAGCGCCTACGGACAAGACGGTCCCTACCGCGACCGGCCGGGCTACGACATGGTGCTGTCGGCCGTGGGCGGCTTGATGTGGATCACGGGCGAGCGCGACGGCCCTCCTTGCAAGGTGGGGGTGGCCATCACGGACGTGCTGACGGGCGTGTACGCCTCGGGCGCCATCACGGCGGCGCTCTTGTGGCGCGAGCGCTCGGGCCAGGGGCAGCACATCGACTGCAGCCTGCTCGATGCCCAGGTCTCGGCCCTGGCCAACATCGGCTCGAACTGGTTGGTGGCTGGCCGTGAGGCCACCCGCTGGGGCACGGCGCACGAGTCGATCATCCCCTACCAGGTCTTTCCCACGCGGGACCGCCCCATCGCCATCGCCGTGGCGAACGCGAAGCTGTGGACCCAGTTCTGCAAGGCCGTGGGCCGCCCCGAGTGGCTCGAGGATCCGCGCTTTGCGAGCAATCCCGAGCGCGTCGAGAACCGCGATGTGCTGCTGCCGTTGATCTATGAGCTCTTGGCCGAGCGCACCTGCGATCAGTGGATGGATCTGCTGGTCGAGGCGGGCATTCCCTGCGGACCGGTCAACAACATGGAGCACCTGTTCTCCGACCCCCAGGTGCTGCACCGCGACATGGTGGCCGAGGTCCCGCATCCCACCATCGGCAGCTTGCGACTCGCGGGCGTTCCCATGAAGTACTCGGAGACGCCGGGCAGCGTTCGCTTGCCGCCGCCGCTTTTGGGCGAGCACACGGGCGAGGTTCTCAGCGAGGTGTTGGGCTGCAGTGCGGAGCAGATCGTGGCGATGCGGGACAAGGGTGTCGTTGGATAGCGTTTGAGGGGTACCGCAGTGTCATTGGGGCGCCCCCGCGGCGGGGTTCACGTGCTCGGCGACGGCGGAGCTACATGTTGACGTACCACGCGCGCCAGCTTGGACTGCAGGTCAAGTCGAGGTCTTGCCAATCGCCGCCGTCCACCAGGTAGATGTGTCCGTTGTTTCCGTTTCTTTTGATGAAGAACCGGCCTGCAACGACGATGCTGTTGGCTTGGCACTCATTGTTCATGTTTATGGCGATGATTCTTGTGAGCGGCTCCATTTCGTGCTGAATCGACAGCCAACTTGGTGAGGATATTCGATAGCCAGTGTAGCCGTTGACCAAGACGTAGTCACCTTGGTCAATGGTGATGTCCTCATAGGTCAGCACACCGACCCCGCTTCCCGTGATGCCGTCGGATACATTCACGGTTCCGGCTACGTCCAATTCGGCTTGCGGAGCGGTCGTCCCGATGCCGACGTCTCGGTTGGTGGTGACCCGATCCGCGTCGGCCTCCCACGCGCTGGTGCCCGAAGGGCCTTGGGGCCCCGTTGGGCCGAGGGGTCCGGTTTCGCCGACCGGTCCTGTTTCACCAGGGCCAAGGGGCTCGGCGTCAAGGGTGCACGCTGCGAGCACGGTGAGCGTCAGCAGAATCGAGCTTCGCCTGGTCGTCATGAGATCGCTCCTTGGATAGGGGAAGCGCGCTCGCCCGCTCGCTAGCCGTCGCGCGACGGTCGCGTCAGCTCTTGCAGCAGCCGTTCGGCCTGGCTGCGCAGCTCGTCGGCGCGGGCGCGCAACAGCCGGATGCGCTCCTCGTACTGGTTGACCTTGTCTTGCGCCGCGCCGAGCTCTCGCACGTAGCGCAGGCGGAGCTCGCCCTCGTCGCCCGTGTCGCGCAGGACGCCGAGCTGTTCGGAGATCTTGGATTGCTTTTCGAACATGGCCTGGCGCGCGCCCTCGACCTGCTGGCGCTCTTGGTCGAGCTTGGTCGCGCCCTCCGTGGCTCGAAGGACCTCGCTCAGCGCCTCGAAGCTGTGCTGGTCGAGATGCTTGTCCGCCAGCCATTGCTTGAGGTGGCGGGCGGACATGTCGCGGTAGCGGATGTGCTGCTGCGTGCGCCAGATTTCGCGCACCTCGAGCTTCGCCACCTCGTGGGCGGGGACGGACAGCTCGAAGCGCCGACAGGAGGCCGTCTCCTCGATGGGCTCTGCGCCGTCGCGGTCGAGCTCGCGTCCGTGCACCTTGGGAAGCTCGAAGATGACTGCGACCGGCTCGTCGTGGTCGCTCTCCGCACGCAAGCTGTGCACCAGGCAAACGCGCCGCTCCTCGATGAGCGCGATGTTGCCCAGCCGGACGCCCGCGATCTCGTGGGTCGTGGCGGAATCGCGGCGGCAACGCACCGCCAGATCCTTGGCGTAGGCGAGCTTTACCTCGGCGCCGCGCGCGCTGTAGGGGAGCATCGCCTCGCCTGCGTAGCCGCCCTCGTCGTACACCACGAGCGGCCCCTCCTCGAGCACCCCGTCGGTGTCGTTGTCGAAGCGGACCACCAGATCCGGGTTCGACCCTGCGCCGTCCCGCCAGATGCGCTGCTTGGAGGTCTCGGGCTTGGCGGCGGCCAGCGGCACCATGGCCGATCCGCCCCGCTTGACGGAGACGGGCGAAGAGAGCTGGTACTCGAACAGCTCGCCTCGCTCGACGCCCGCAGACGCGTTTCCGCCTATGACCTCCAAGTTGTCCGCAAGCTCCATGAGCGCTGCGGGCTCGGCCGCGGGAGCAGCGCCCGCCGCGGGACCAGGAGCTGCCGCGGGCGGGGGCGCGGCCGCGTGCATGGGCGCGGGCCGACGCGCTGCGGGCTGGGGCGGTGGCCCGTAGCCGCGCTCGTACTCATGGGGCGCGGAAGCCGCGCGGGTCTTTTCCTCCACCACCGCGCGCTCGACGCGTTTGGCGCGGTACAGATCGATGACGAAGCTCACGGGCTGGCCCGTGGTCAAGACGAGCTCGATGTCGGTTAGATCCTCGTCAATGGGGTTGTGCACGATGGCCCAGGCCATCAGCACGGCTCGCTCTTTTTCGAGCGCCAGCCGATACGACACGCGCCACACGGGAGCCGGGACCGCATAGGCCAGGCGGAGATCCTCGGCCGCGCCCTCGAGCTCTACCCGCACGCTGCGGGTGGTCCCAGCCGAGGCGGCGCGGTTGCGATCGACGAGGAAGGCCAAGTCGGCGCGAGAGGGCGCCTCGCTCAGCCTGAACGCGCGGGCCTGGGCGAGGTCGACCAGCGCGACCTCCGCGGCCTCGGCGCGCAGCACGAGCTGGCGCCGCGGCGGGCCGTCGCTGTTGGGCGTCTCCTCGAGGCCCAGCACCTCCCCCTCGAGCCATGACTCGGCCACCTGCACCGCGACCTTGCGACCGCGCAGCGCGGTCAGCAGCCCGCGCGCCGTCCCGTTTGGATCCAGCAGCAGCTTGCGCTCCGCGAGCTCCTCCTCGGGATCGTCGGGCGCCTCGAAGGCCACCGCGCCCACCCGCGCCTCGCCCGCGGCGACCCATACCGACAGCGACTTGAGCACATCGTTCATCTCGCTCAGCTTGAACGACATCTCAAAGCTGCTGCGCGCTTGGCCGCGCCTCTCTACGTAGGCCACGCCGTGCCGAAACATCACCAGTCGCCGTACTTGGGGCACATCGCTCATAGTGAGCGGCATTCTGTCCTGGGGAGCCGCGG
>CAYTYV010000422.1:0-5861 GCA_964441055.1 uncultured Polyangiaceae bacterium
CCAGATCGGGCGGCGCGAACAGGATGGGCGCCAGGTACATCGATTGCAGCGCTGGATCCGAATAGAGCGGGAACCCACCGCGCTGTCCCATCTCGGCCAGGTAGGTCATCGGGCTCAGCGTGAAGAAGTGGTACCCCCATGAGCTCTCGTACCAGAGCCCATCGCTAAGCACGCTCTCGGCCATGTGGCGCTCGAAGCCGCTCGGACCGCTCAGCGCGTGCGCCACCAGGCGTGGATCACCGACGGCGCGTCCCGCTGCGGCGATCGCCGCATTGTGCCAGGCTTGCCAGTTCGACAGGCCCGCGTCGTGCCGCCCGATGATCGCGGCACAGGAGCGCAAGAGATCCTGCTCGATCTGGCTCTGGTCCGCAGCCGACAGCGCGCCGCTCGGCGCGATGAGATCGTAGGCCCAGGCCATCTGCACGAGCCATCTCGATTCGTCGAGGGTCTCCGACAGCACCCGTCCGCCTTTGCCCGACTCGCCGCCGCCCGGATCGTGGATCGCGTAGGTGCCATAGACCGCGGCGTAGTCGAGCAGGATCTGCACCGCCTCATCGGCGTAGCTCTGCTGGCCCGTCAACTGAAAGGCGAGTCCTGCGTCGCGCGCCGCGCGCGCCAGGTCGTGGTGCTGTCGCGCGTAGATCACTTGGTCGTAGGGCCAGCCCGAGAACAGCTCGTCATCGATGGGACAGCGGTGCGTCATGGGCGGCGCATACGTCAGGTTCACGCCGTGGGTCGGACAGACATAGTGCATGCTCCACTGCCCGCCCTCGGGCGGCAGCGTGACACTTCCGAGGCCGTACTCCGCCAGGAACTCGGCCGGCCAGCCGTCGGCGCGATCGATGATCCGTTGGCGACGGATCTGAGCCCAGAAGTGCGCCTCAGCCCACGCGTCGATGCGCGTGAAGTCCTCGGCGGTCAGCAGCATACGAGGTGGGCTCTGGGCCGCGGGCGGATTGGCCACCAGCTCGAACCATCCCTCCTGCCCGCCGCTGCCGTGCTGCACACCGAAGGTCACGCCATGGGTTTGATACGCCCCCTGGGCGATCACCGATGCGGGAATGGTCACCTCGACCACAACGTGGTCCACGCCCGAGGGTGGCAGATCGACGTGGGGCTGGTCGATGGCCACGCCGAGCTCGGCAGGCGCCTCGCAAGAGACATCCACGCCGAGCGCGGCCCCGTCCGGCTCCCCGAGCTCGAGGGTCCAGGTGTAGACGAAGTCCGCTCCGGCCCAGCCCTGCTCACGGGTGGTCTTCGTGACCACGGCATCGGCGAAGACCATGGTGTCGAGCACCACGTTGGTGTCGTCGAGCGGCGTGTGGCTCCAGCCGTCCGCGTTCAAGCTCACCGCCTGGATCTCGTGCCAGCCGATGGGCGAGCGCGCCGCGCCGAGCTCGAGCTTGGACAGCCAGATCCAGCGCCATCCCGTCCAATCGATGGTCAACGAGGTCGTGAAGTAGTCCCAGCCGTCCGAGCTCGGATCGTCGGATTCGAGCACCAGCTGCAGGCTCTGGCCGTTGGCCGCGGTCGAGTACAGCCAGAAGCCTAAATGCGAGTAGCTCGATAGATCCAGCGGGGTGCTGAACTCCTTGCGGACCGAGGTCTGGGCGATCACATCGGCCCAGCGCCCCGCCCCGCTGCCCAGCCGGACCTCCGTCGTCTCGGCGCTCAGTCCGCTCCAGTCCGAGACATCCTCGAAGTCGTCGATCACGACGGCTGCGGCCCGCGCGGAGCCGGTCCACGCAAGTAGGACCGCCACCGCGAGCAGCGAAGGTCCGAGCAGAGCGCGTCGGCACATGCTCTCATTATGGACCGGTTTGCCCTCTGCAGGGCGCGCCAGCTTGGTCCCCGTTGAGCAGCGCCGCCTGCCAGAGCTTCTGATGTACCCGGCTGGCGTGCGTACGTGCGGCCGTGCTACACTTGCTGCGTGGTAGTGTGAGGTTGCGATGGACACCCAAAACGTGACGTTGGCGCTCCCCAAGGAGCTCGTGCGGGAGGCGAAGCATCTGGCGATCGAGAAGGAAACGTCTCTCTCCGGCCTGCTGGCCGACTACCTGCGCCAGATGCTGCGAGAGGACGCAAGCTATCGGGCAGCGATGGAGCGCGCGGCCGATCGAATGAGGAAGGGCTACGACCTCGGCACCGACGGGCAGATCCGGTGCAAGCGGGAGGAGCTGCATGAGCGGTGAGTTCGTCGACACCAACGTACTGATCTACGCACACGACACGAGCGCGGGTGCCAAACGCCGGACCGCATTAGCCCTGCTGGACCGCCTGATGGCCGAGCGGCGGGGGATGCTGAGCGTACAGGTACTGATGGAGTTCCTCGTCAACGTGACCCGCAAGATCCCCAGGCCGCTACCGTGGGAAAGCGCGGTCGCGATCGTTGACGACTTCCGCCTCTGGTCGAAGTTCTCTCCCGCTGTCGATGACGTCATCGCGGCGGCCGGCATCGCGGACCGCTGCCGCATCAGCTTCTGGGATGCGATGATCGTGCGGTCGGCTGAGGTGCTGGGCGCGTCGGTCATCTGGTCCGAGGATCTCAACCCCGGTCAGCGGTACGAGGGAGTCCCGGTCAACAACCCCTTCGGGGAGCGACCAGACGCACAGGAAACATAAGCGGCCCCGCAGCGGATTACGGGGGCGCATGCTAGCGTCTCGACGATGGCGGACCACGAACCGCTGCTGCCGCGCATCCTGGCCTGGGGCCGAGATGCGCCCGGCCGGCCGGCGATCCGCTGGGGAGAGCGGTCGATCGCGTGGCGCGACCTCGCGCGCCGCATCCGGGAGGTCGCGGGTGCGCTCGGGCGGGTGGGGATCGCTCGCGGGGATCGCGTCGCCGTGCTGGCCTCGATGCGCCCCGAGGTCCTGGAGGTGGTCCTGGGGACCGTCGCGGCCAGCGGCGTGGCCGTCCCGCTGCCCACGACGCTTGGGCCGGGGGCGCTCGAGGCCATCGTCGAGGACGCCCGGCCGGCCCTCCTGTTCGCCGGGGACGCGGACGCGACGACCGCTCCCTCGTGCGCGACGCGCGTGCTCTTCGACGCACCCCGGACGGGCTGGGAGGCCTACGACGACTGGCTCGAGGCCGCGCCGCCCGCCGAGGCGCGGCCGGTCGATCCCGCCGCCGCGTTCAACGTCATCTACTCCTCGGGCACGACCGGCGAGCCCAAGGGCGTCGTCCAGAGCCACGCGATGCGTGTGTTTCAGGTCGAGCGGATGGGCCGCCTCGGCTTCGACGTCGAGACGCGCCTCCTCGTCGCGACCCCGCTCTGCTCGAACGCCACCTGGGTGGCCCTGCTGCCGACTCTCGCAGCTGGCGGGACGGCGGTGCTCCTCGACGGGCGCTTCCGGGGAGACCGCTTCCTCGAGGTCTGCGAACGCGAGCGCATCACGCACGCCATGCTCGTACCCGTCCAGATCCGGCGCGTGATCGAGCATCCGTCGTTCGATCCGGAGCGCCTGGCGTCGTTCCGGCTCCTGCTCTCGACCGGGGCGCCGTTCGCACAAGGCGTCCAGGGCGACGTGGTCGAGCGATGGCCGGGTCGCCACGTCGAGATCTACGGGCTCACCGAGGGGGGCTGCACGACGATTCTCGACACGCGAGCGCATCCCGAGAAGCTCGACTCCGTGGGCCGTCCGGCCGAGGGCGTCGACGTTCGCATCATCGGCGACGACGGGCGAGAGGTCCGGGCGGGGCGCGTCGGCGAAGTCGTCGGACGCGCGGTCAGCCAGATGACGGGCTACCTCGGTCGCGACGACCTCACCGAGTCGGCGACCTGGCGCGACGAGGACGGTCGGCGGTTCATCCGCACGGGCGATCTCGGGCGGTTTGACGAGGACGGCTTCCTCCATCTCGCCGGGCGCCGAAAGGACGTCATCGTCTCCGGCGGGCAGAACGTCCACCCCACCGACCTCGAGCGCGTGCTCGCATCTCACAAGGCCGTCGCCGACGTCGCCGTGGTCGGCGTGCCCAGCGACCGCTGGGGCGAGACGCCGTGGGCCTTCGTCGTGCTGCGCACTGGCTGCGAGAACGACCCGGAGGCGATTCGCGAGTGGGCAAACGCGCGGCTCGGGAAGGCGCAGCGCGTCTCGGGGATCTCGCGGCTCGATGCGCTCCCGCGCTCGGCACTCGGAAAAGTGCGGCGCGAGGACCTGAGACCGGGCTGATAGAGGAATCGCCCGCCGTTCGGTCCCGCCAACGTTGGTGAGAAGGGGCGTGCGGGACGGCGGACCTTCGACGGCCTCTCGACCGCACTGGAGCGGACCGCCGTCGTCCCGACGCTCGACTCGCCGATGCAGGAGGGGCGAAGCGTCGTCTGGTGTCTCTCCTTCCAGGCAGGCCTGGGACGCGATGAAGAAGGACGTGGTCAGCGGTCCCCTCGACGTCGCCCGCGCCGAAGGAGCCGCCTCAGCAAGCGCCCAGGATCGGCGGCGGCGGCAGCTCGAAGTCGCGGTGGGCGGTCGGATCGCCCGAGCGGCCCGCCATGGCCGCCAGGGCGATGTTGGTTAGCTCGCGGGCGGTGACGTAGTGCAGCAGCCAGCGCCTACCGTCGTTGTAGCGGCGGAGCGCGGTGTGCAGGGCGCGGCCCCCCTCGCCGAGCAGCGAAGCTGCCTGCGCCTCGGGTGTAGACCTTGACGAAGACCCACTCCGGCCTGCCGCGGACGTGGATGTGCTGGAAAAGCCAGGTGCGCACCCGTCGCGGCGTGGCGGGATCGTCAGCCGTGAGCGCGCCGTTTTCGATGCGCACGGGCATGCGGCGCAGGCGCGGGGCCAAGCCGAGCGGCCCCTGGATCATAAGAATGCGGTCGTGGAAGCGCTCCCCCACGCAGGCCTGGCGGCCCCACTCGTGGACGCGACGGCGGGATAGATCGCCGACGGGCCAGTAGATCTGGTTGACGCGGCCCGGCTGCGAGCTGTCGGGGTGGGAACCTGGGCCACCACCGAGGCCACCTGACCGATCAGCTTGGCGATGTTGTTGCTGTCGCCGTCGCCGACCATGATGATCTTCTCCACCTTGGACTGTGCACGAAATCACACGACTTGCAGGCGTGCTCAGCAGTCCGCAGACGGCTCAGGCCCCGCCGCGCGCCGCGACTTCAGCCAGCGCTCCAGCGATCCCTGCGACTCTGCCGAGCCCAGCCCCGCGAGCAGCGCGTCCACGCTGATGTCCTCGTCGAGCTCCGGCCAGTGGATCCCCTCGCCCCGGCCGATCAGCCGCCAGCGGGCGCGCTCCTCGGGCAAGCCGTGAGCCAGGCGCGGGTACCAGCAAAGGGGGACGCTGACCGACCGACCATCGACCAGCTCCACCGTCAGTGTCTCGTCGGAGACCTGCACGCCCTGCGCCAACGCGGGTCTAGCTCTGGCTGCCGAAGAAGTCATCCCACGCCCTCAATAGCTCTGGTTGGTGCTCGTCCACCAAACGCTCGATTCGGCGCAGCTCCTGCCCACGAAACCCGCCGCTGTCCGCCAGGCGCACGGGTTGGAGCCAGAGCTTGGCGCGATTGTCCTCACGTTCGATGTGAACATGCCGCGGTTCATCCCGATCCGATGATTAGAAGTAGAACCGGTAGGGGCCCTGCCGAAGGACCGTTGGCATGATTGGATCGTAGTCTGCACACAGGGCCCCCGCCAACGCCTATCCACCGTCCCGCCATGGCTCTGGCGCCGAAGCGCCGACACTGCCCCTGTGGTCGCGCTGTGTTGCGGCCGAACAGATCGAGAGGCGGGTGCCCCCCGCGCTCGCCGCCGCTCAGCCAGCAGGTACCGCGTAGCCACGACGGCTACGGCTGGAACTCGTAGCCCCCCATGTCGGCCCAGGGCGGGCCCACGCCCGTGTTGGGGCTGTTCGGGTCGTCGA
>CAYTYV010000423.1:0-5833 GCA_964441055.1 uncultured Polyangiaceae bacterium
CGGCAGATCGTTGAGGTAGACGCGCGCCCAGGTCTGGGCGTGCAACATGACCCAGTGTCCGACGACGGTGTGCTGCTTGTCGGATCCCATTGTCTTACGCCTCAGATCTGGCTCGAGGTGCTCGAGCCCTGGTTGCCAGGACCGGAGATGTCGATGGTCACGTTGTCGACCGCCTTGATCTCGATGACGCCATCGCGGAACACCACCCAGGACTCGTTGGTGCCCGACTCGCCAGCCGGGCCGTCGCTGACCACCAGCATGAGGTCGGCCGAGGCCGTCCACGACGCGGTCTGCGAACGGGTGCGTATCTTCTGGGCGCCCGTCAGGGTCAGGATCTCGGGGCACTGCGCCTCCACCGAGCCCCCTACCGTAGTGTTGCGTTTTCTGTCGCAGCGCAGCTGCACCTCGTCGCCCGCCTTGATCGTCTGGCTTGTCTTGATGGTCTCCTGGCGGTCCTTGGTGTTCTGCTCGGCCTTGCCTGCTTTGGCGCTCTGGGTGTAGGCGCCGCCGATCGTCAGCTCCAGCGGGCCGCCGATCTCGGTGGTGTGCTTCTGCTCGTATTTGTCCGTCGCGTTGCCGCCGATCTGCTCCTTGAGGTTGTCGGCCGCGCAGCCCACGTCGGAATACACCTTCATCTCGTGGTTGCCGCCGACCTTCAGCTCGTGGTCGCCGCCCACGGCATTGCTATCGCCCTTGCCGACCTTCTTCTCGCGGTCGCCGCTCACCTCCCATTGCTGGTTGGCGCCCACGCTGGGCTCGTAGCGCCCGCCGATGTCCCAGTCGGCGTTGCCGCCGATCTCTACCGACTCGTCGTTCTCCACCACCTCGGTGTTGCAGTTGCCCACCTGGGAGTCCTGATCGTTGGCCACCCGGATGTTCTGAAACATGGGCGCCCGCATGAAGATGCGCTCGAGGCCAGCCGCGTCCTCGAAGCGCATCTCGTTGGCCGTGTCGCGGGTCGGGCTGGTGGCCGAGGTCAGGCTGCTGCGGTCCTTGGCGTGCGGCAGCTTCTCGCGGAAGACGTCATCGCCGTTGTAGACCCGACCGATCACGATGGGCCGATCCGGATCGCCCTCCAGGTAGTGCACCACCATCTCCCAGTCCTTGCGGGGGATGGCCGACGAGCCGCCCGTGTTGTCCTGCATGACGGGGATCCAGTGGGAGCAATCGTCGTCGTAGGGGCGGAGGCGATCCCAGTGGAAGTGGATCTTCACGCGCCCGAAGTGGTCGCATTGGATGTCCTCGCCGTTGGTGCAGACGATGCCCGTATGGGGATTGAAGATGCGGGGCACGAAGGTGACGCGCGGCGGACGGTAGATGGTCTGGGCCCGATCGGCCTCAAAGGCCATCTCGTAGCCCTCCTTTTCGCGGTGCCAGCGGTGCTCGATCTGGCGGACCACGTAGCGACCCGCCTCGACGCCCGCGGGCGCGTCGCGGAGCTGGAACACCAAGCCGGGGGCCAGCCGCCCGCAGGTAGAGCGGCCGACAAAGGCCGCGGCTGCCCGATCGAAGGCCTCGGCGTGGAGCCGTACCTTGCGCGCCCCCCCGGCCGGCTCCTCGTACTCGCCCGGGTAGTCGTACCACTCGGGGCCAAAGGGAACCGCGGTCGAGTGACTGACATCCATGTCCAGGCTGGGATGCTCGGTGTTCCAGTCGCGCAGCGTCACTCGCCCTGGCGTCACGGCAGCTCGGCTGCCAAAGGCGTGCACGCCATCCTCGTTCATGTTGATGCCCGCCTCGTGGCGGAAGGGGATGGCCGCATCGCCCGGGATCGCCTGGTAGGCCTCGTGGCTATCGCCCAGGATCATCACGTCGCCCTCGGCTAGGGCGTAGAAGATCCCCTCGTCCTCCAGCAGGCGACTACAGTAGTCGTAATCGGTCTCGCTCCATTGCACGCAGTAGGGGCGGCTCGAGTAGCTCTGGGTCAGGCGATTGTCCACCTTCACGCCCAGGGCGGTGACCACCTCGGTCACGATCTGGGGCACCGTCAGATTGCGGTGGATGCGGATGTCGCGGCGGCGCTTGAGCAGCCCCAGGCGGTGCTCGATCACCAGCTCCACCTCGGGGTGCCCGGTGATGACGGCGCCGAGCTCGGCCTCGGTGACCACCCCTTGGATGCGGCGCACCTCTTCGTTGCCCCGCTCCATCGTGATGGTCACACTCTGTTTGATGACGTCGTCCGGGTCGAAGTCGTCCGGCTCGCCGCGCATGGTCTGCGGATCGAGGGCAAAGCGAAGGCGCAGCTGCCAGGCCTGCGAGAGCTGCTCGCTGCCTTCGATCTCCCGCACGTGGAAGCCAAAGGCCCCGACGGCGACGCGATAGACAAGAGGGTGTTCGCTCATGGTCCGCCGCTCCTCGCTCAGTTGTGGTCGATCCTCTTGGTCACCGCGACCGTCGACACCGAGCCCGACACCTCGTAGGCGGGTGACAAGATGGTCACGTTCTTCGGGGTGATCTCGACGGTGCTGGCCCCGACCTTGAGCAGGATCTGGTCCTTGGCCTGGACGTGGACGTGCGGGGCCGTTCCCGTTAGCGCCGTGCCCACCCGCCAGACGGTGATCCTGTCCGAGCCGTCCATGAAGTGCTTGCCCGTCTTCATCATGAGGCTGCCCGTGATGTTCTCGGTCAGCCGACCGTTGATCTCGACGGTGTAGCCCTCCTTGCACTGCTCGCTCTTGGCGGCTCCGACGTCGCGCACGGCGTTCTTGGTGACCTGCTCCTGGTGCACGCCCTCGAGGGTGTGCTCCACCGAGCCCGTGACGTTGACCTTGGCCTTTTGCGACGACCACTTGATGAGCCCCTTCTTGGCCTCCTCGGTGGCATTGCCGCTGACCTCCAGCTGGCGGTCCTTTTCGACGGTGAACGAGATGTTGGAGCCGATCTCCAGCTTGCGATCGCCACCCACCTCGTTCTTTTCGTTGCCGCCCACGTTCTTGTCGCGGTCCTTGACGATCTCGAGCTTCTCGTTGCCCCCAACCTTCATGCTCTGATCGTTCTGGACGTCCTTCTGGGTGGTCGACGCAATGCCCAGAGTCTGGTTGCCGCCGACCTTCTTCTCGTGGTCGTGACCCACCTGGTGGCCGCAATCGTGCTTGACCTTGTAGTTCATGTTCCGGCTGGCATTGATGAACATCTCTTGAATGCCCGCCAGATCCTCGAAGCGGAACTCGTTGGACGAGCCGCCGCCAGGCGAGGTGGCCGTCTTGAAGACCGTGCGCGTCTTGTTCGCGGGAAGCGGATAGCTCGGCTGATGATCGGCGTCGTGCACGCGGCTCAGCACCGTGGGCGCGTCCACATTGCCCTCCTCCATGAAGGTCATCACGTTCCAGCCCGTGCGCGGGAGCAACATCGACATGGAGACGCCGCGCTGGGCCACGCGCATCCACTTGCCCGCCCGGTCGTCCCAGCCGCCCTCGCGGTCCCAATGAAGCTGCACCCGCACGCGGCCTTTCTCGTCCGAGTGGATCTCCTCGCCCGGAGGGCCGACCACGCGGCCGCTTTGGATGCCCGCCTGCTTGGCCAAGGGGCTGTCCTCGGGCGGGCGGAAGGGCAGCTCGGAGCGGATCGCCTCAAAGTGGCATTGGTAGCCGCCCGCGGCGCGGGCAAAGCGCCGCCGCTGTTTGACGTCGTAGAGCACCTCGGTCACGAAGTAGCGGCCGTCGTGCAGCGGATGGCCGAGGACCTCGACCACGCGGCCGGACTCGAGGCGCACGCTGGACGAGTTGCCGCTCACGCTCGCGCGGTGCGAGCGAGCGCATTCTAGCCGGGTGCGCGCCTGCTGTAGGCACACCGCGGGGCTCTCGGGTCCTCCTGCAGGCGCGTCGTACATCTCGTGTACGCCGTCGCCCTCCGTGGACATCACCTTGAGCGCGGGGTTCCACGGATCGAAGGAGCCCACGGTGAACTTGGTGGCAGTGGCATGGGCCTCGGCGGCGATCTCGTGGATGAGCTCCTTGTTGCCCAGCATGCCCGTGTCGGTGACGAACTCGATCGGCGCCCCGCCGACCAGCTCGGGCGCGCCCACCGAGCTATCGGCGAACACCAGCACCGTCTGCTCCCCCTCGTGGTCGAACCAGTAATAGATGCCCTCTTCCTCGAGCAGCCGAGAGATGAACAGCCAGTCGTCCTCGCGATATTGGGCCGTGTAGACCCGCTCGCGATAGGAGCCGCTAAGCTGCCAGCGGTAGGGCGCCTTTACCTTTTCCAGGACCCGGTCGACGATCTGCGGGACGGACATGTCGTTGAACACCCGGCTGTCCCGCGACAGCGTCAGGGGATAGACCGCGGGGCGTATGACCACCGTGAGCTCGGCGCCGCCGTCGCCGCGCACGAGCCGCCCGGCCTCGGCGACGATGCCTCCGAGAAAGCGGCGGCAGCCGAAGCCGTCGTGCAAGGTTAGCGTGCAGCGTTTTCCGATGAGCTGCTCGGGCGCGGCATCGCTCGCCTGCGCCGCGCAGACCAGCTCGAAGCGGTACAGCTCGCTGACCTTCTCCCGGCCGCTCATGCTCACCACCTCGATCGCCGATCCGTCGATGTCCAAGGCGACGTACTCGTCGGCCAGGGCCTCGGCCGCGAGCGCTGCGGCCTGTGCTGCTCGTTGTGCGACTTCGCTCATCGGTTTACCCACCTCGCAGCCGCGATCCGGCTACTTCGTCAGATTGCTCACGTTGCCCGTCACCTTGATCTTGCCGCCTGCGTCGATCTTCATCGTGCCCTGGATGCTGGTCTTGGCCGGCTCCAGCTTGAGCGACAAACCGGCTGAATCCATAAGCAGGCTCTGGTTGGCCTGGAGGATGATCCGGTCGCCGTTGATGGCGATCTTCTGGCCGCCGCTCATGGTGGTCGAGCCCGTCACCTCGAAGGTCGTGCTGTCGGCCGAGTAGCCCATGCTCTGGCCCGCCGCGCGCGCGGCGTCGGCGCCCACCCGCACGTCGAAGTTGGCGCCAACCCGTACGCCGATGCCCCCGTCGTCCACCGTCACGGTCTTGGCGCCCGTCACCGACTCCTTGAAGTCGTCCTGCACGATGATCTCGAGATTGCCCTTGCCCTCGGCCTGCCAGTTGCCGCCGATCTTGCGCTCCAGCTCCTTGGCCACCTGGCGGGTGATGGAGCCGTTCTCCTCGGCGGCCTCGATCTTCCGGTCGCCGCCGACCTCCTCCTTATCGTTTCCCTCGACGGCGGCGGCGTAGACCTCAGTGATCTTGAGCTCCTCGTTGCCGCCCACCTTGGTGGTGCGGTCGGTGTTGACGTTCAGCGAGTAGTTCTCGTTGACGTTGCATTCGTAATCGCCGCCGATCTGGAAGTCCTGGTTGTTGCCCACCGTCCAGGCGTAGCTGGAGCCCACCTGCTTGGTCTCGTTGCCCGCGATGTGCTCGCTGCGGTCCCTGCCGACGTCGGTCATCATGTCCCGCTGGGCGTGCCAGTCCATGTGCATCAGCCCGGCCAGGTCCTCCATTCTCACCTCATTGAAGCCGCCGCCCTTCGAGGGATAGGACGGCGTCTTGATGGCGGTGCGGGTCTTGTTGGCCGGCTGGCCGTACTCGGGCACCATGTGACCGTTGATGTTGCGGGAGAAGCCGAACGGGCGGTCGGGATCGCCGTTGACGTAGGCGATGCTCTGCTCCCACCCCACCCGCGCGAGCACCATGCCCGTGGCGGTCTCCTGGGTGTTGCGCAGCCAGCGGGAGTCGTCGTCGGTGCCCACCGCCTCGCGATCCCAGTGGAACTGCGCGCGGAAGCGACCGTGGCGGTCGGTGTGGATCTCCTCGCCGTCCGGGCCGCGCACCATGGCCGTGTGGCAACCGGCGATGTGCGGGTGCGGCGTCTCGAGCGG
>CAYTYV010000424.1:0-5807 GCA_964441055.1 uncultured Polyangiaceae bacterium
CACGACCGCTGGGCTGGATTCCCCTTCGCGGGAGGCTACTATCACGACAACGTGACCTGGCCCTACGTGATGCAGTGGAGCGACGCCGCAGCGATCGCGGCCCAGGCCGAAGCCGACGCCGTGGCGGGCGGGGCCGCGCCGAGCGGTCAGGAGACGGGCGCCAACCCAGGCCAGCTGCCCATCTACATCGACGGGCTCAACACCGCGGACTACCAGGTCGGCGGCTTTTTTTTTAATGTGTCCTTCCCCACCGAGACCTGCACCCTGTGCAACTCCAACGGGTTTATGCGCATGGGGGTCTTCTACCACGACCCGGGCGGCGACGGCCCCGTGCTGACCAGCCTCGGCATCGGCGCGGCCGACATGGGCAACGGCGATACCTGGTGGGTCATGCGGTTCGCGCCGTAGCGCGGTGCCGAGTGGAGATCGCGATGACCAGCCGCTGCGAAAACTGCCACGCCACCGTCCCCGCCGACGCCACGACCTGCCCTTATTGCCAGGCGGTGACCCGCTACGGAGCGCACCTCCAGCAAGCATCCGCGGCCAGCCAGGTATACCACCAGCAGGCTCGGGCGCAGCTCGACGTGCAGCAGCAATACCACCAGCAGCAGCAGCGCAAGCGGGCGTTCGAGAACACGGCGACCTACGCGCTCATCGCGTCTATCATCGGGCTGCTCACCTGCTTGTTACCCATCGCGTCCATCATCGCTATCATCTTGGCGCTGCATTCGCGGAGCCTTGCCAAGAAAGAGGGCCTTGCCAAGCCGCCGCGAGCGACCATCGGCCTCATCCTCGGCTTGCTCGGTGCCGTGACCGGCTCGGCTGGCCTGATCTGGATGATTACCGATATCTCCGCAGATTCCGAGACCCGCAAAGCCCACATCGCCAAGCTCGAGGCCCGGGTCGCCAAGAGCGCAAAACGGGCAAAGCTCAATCGGAAAACCGCCTGCGATCTGGTCAAGCTCGAGATCCTGCGTACGGGTGAGCCCCTCATCTACGACGAAAAGAAGATCGAATGCCGCGGCCGTCTCGCCGTGGACAAGAGCCGGGCCGTTCTACACGGCGTCAGGGCGATGACTGCCGATCCGGTAACGGTGGTCGGCTGTATCGAGCGCATCGAGGGCGAGTGGATTCTCCAGTCGGTGCGCGAGGACGACAGTTGCTGGGGCGATAGCGAAAAGGATGCCGCAGCCTCGAGCGCGGCGAGCGCCACGACGTCGCCTTGACGGGCCTTGACCGAGCCTGACAGGCCTTGACTGAGGGGGTATGATGACCTCCACGGGGGAGGATTCCAAGAAAGAACCTCGACGATGAAGCGCACAACACTCCTGCTCTGCGGTCTGGCCCTGCTCGGGGCGGCCGGCTGTGACGATGACGAAACCAACCCGGCTACGCCGCAGGGCGGCAGCAGCGCGGGCGGCTCGGGCGGCGCGGGCGGCCTGGGCGGAGGCGGCGCCGAGCCCAGTCGCGGCGATCCCGACACCTTCCCCACCGACTGCTTGGACAGCTGCGAGGAGGCCTGCGAGCGCCTGGCGGAGTGCGGCGGCGACGCCTCGTCGCTCTACCCGCTCGAGCAGGACGAGTGTAACTCGCGCTGCGGCCTGGCTGCCAACGGTCCCATCTGGGACGATCAGTCTGGCAACTTCAAGTGCTGCGCGTCGCAGGACGCGTGCGAGGACGTCCAGCACTGCGGGGGCTGGCTCAAGCACCCAGCGACGTCAAACTCCTGCGGCAAGCTCTGCGATTGCTTCTTCTCGAGCGCGGTGGCCGCGCTCACCGAGGGGCGAAAGGCGCCCGAGGGATACCGCTTCGCCCCAGATCTCGTCATGCTCGACCCGGGCCCGCAGTCGGTCGATCTGTCGGACATCGACGGGGTGCACCTCGAGCAGGACGGACCGCTCAAGGTCCTCAAGCTCGACCGCAGCGCGAGCCCCGAGACCATGGCCGAGCTCGAGCGCATCGGGCGCATCTTGCCGACCTTCGTAGACGGGGCGGGCAGGGTGAGCGCCGCCTCGGGCAAGATCGTGGTGGTGGCGCCCGAGCCTGGCGCGCTAGTCCAGGCGAGGAGCGCGGCCGAGCGGCTCGGGCTGCCCCCGCTGCGCAAGCTGCGGCTGCGGCTCGTGCGCAGAGGACCGGCCGAGCTGTACGTCATCGACGAGGTGGACGGCTGGCGGGCGCTGGATGCCGTGGGCGAGCTATCCGCCATCGCGGGGATCCGGGCCGAGCTCGACATGGTGCGCCACTACAGCCACGCGCTCATTCCCGACGATCCCATGTTCGACGAGCAGTGGCACCTGCTGAACACGGGACAGAACGACACGGCGCCCTCGGTGGACGGACGCGTCAGCGAGGCTTGGGATCTGACGACGGGCGACGACGCGGTCATCATCGCCATCAACGACGATGGCGTCGACATCAACCACCCCGAGTTTTCCGACAAGCTCGAGGACGAGCTGAACTTCCCGGACGACTGGGAGGACAGGATGGCTCTGGGCCTATTCGGCGGGCACGGCACGGCCTGCGCGGGCGTGGCCGCAGCCCAGGGCAACAACGGGCTGGGCGTAGCGGGCGTGTGCCCCGACTGCAGCGTGCTGCCTCATATGGTGGGCCTCAGCACGGGTCTGGGCTTCCAGGTCAGCGACGTCGAGATCGCCGAGGGCTTCGAGCGCCAGATCGACGCGGGCGCCTGGGTCATCTCCAACAGCTGGGCCAACACCACGGGCGATCCGGTCTACGTCATGCCCACCCTGCCCGACCCGCCGCTACCGTCGGTGATCGAGGCGGCCTTCGACTACGCCGAGACCGAAGGACGCGAGGGCAAGGGCACCGTCGTCTTGTACTCCGCAGGCAACTCCAACGACGTGCTGCACGCCTATGCTCGCTACGACTCCACTATGTCGGTGGCGGCCGTGGGCGACGTGGGGCTCAAGTCCTACTACTCCGCCTCTGGCCCCGAGCAGGACATCGCCGCGCCCTCGAACGGCGGCCTGCACGGCATCACCACGACCTCCATCGACGAGGGCTACACCTCGAGCTTCGGCGGCACCTCCTCGGCCTGCCCCTTCGTCGCGGGCGTGGCCGGTCTCGTGCTGGCGGCCAACCCCGAGCTCAGCGCTGCCGAGGTGCGGCAAATCCTGCAGGACAGCTCGACGGCCATCGATCCGGTCTTCGGCGACTGGGACGAAGGGCACTCGCCCCACTATGGTCATGGCCTGGTCAATGCCTACATCGCCGTGCAGATGGCCACGGGCAACTGCGTCGATCCGGCCGAGTGCCCGGCCCCCTCGGACGACTGCGACCCGGATTGCGGCACGGTGACGAGCTGCGGCGAGTGCCGAGTGCAGGCCGACTGCGCCCCGGACCACGTCTGCCAGGCCCTGCCCTCGCTCGGCCAGATGGTGTGCGTGGCCGCCGAGGACGGCTCCTGTCCCGCGGGCACCCACGAGGCGGGCGGCTACTGTCTGCCCACGCCCGAGACCTGCGAGCTTTGCGGCGACACCGAGGAATGCAACGGCCGCGACGATAACTGCGACGGACAGGTGGACGAAGGCGACGTCTGCGACAGCGGGCCGCTTTGCTTCATCGACGGCCCAGGCTGCGGCAGCGGCCAGGCCTGCGCCGCCTATCGCTGCGCCCAAGAGTGCGACGACGACGAGGACTGCGACGAGGGCGAGACCTGCGAGCAGGTAAAGGACCAGTACGGCGCCGTAAGCGGCGTCAAGGCCTGCATCATGACCAACGCCAGCTACTGCCAGATCGGCTGCGAGGTGCTGGTATCGAGCACCGAGGACGAGGTGCTCGAGGGCTTTGTCGAATGCATGGAGGACGGCGCTGCACCGTGTAACTCGGTCTTCATGTGCGCCGCCGGGCTGCCCATCGAGCTCCCGTAGCCGCCTTGCGGGGTGATAGCGCGTCGCAACTTGCCATTGGCACTGGGAAGCATCGGCGCTCGGCACGTCAACACGCCAAGAGCTACCATGATCCATCGCGACCGCGTCCGCATCCGCGACATCCACGCTAGTCCCCCCCTCGACCAGGAGGTGACGGTCTGGGGGTGGGTCCGCACGACCCGCGTGAGCCGTGGCGTGGCCTTTGTCCAGCTCAACGACGGCAGCTCGCTCACGACGCTGCAGCTCGTGCTGGATCGAGACCAGAGCGGGTTGCCCGAGCCCAAGTCGATCACGACCGGAAGCTGCGTGCGGGCGACTGGCACCGTGGTCGAGTCCCAGGGCAAGGGGCAGGCGATCGAGTTGCGCGTGAGCGCGCTCGATATCATCGGCCCGGCGGACGAGACCTACCCCTTGCAGAAAAAGGGCCATTCGCTGGAGTTTCTCCGCACGATCGCCAACCTGCGCACGCGCTCCAACACCTTTCAGGCGTCCTTTCGCCTGCGGAGCGAGCTGTCGCTGGCCATGCACGAGTACTTCCACGAGCGCGGCTTTGCCTACGTCCATCCGCCGCTCATCACCCGCAGCGACTGCGAGGGCGCGGGCCAGGCCTTTCGCGTCACCTCGCTGGATCTGGACGCCGTGCGCCAAAAGGGCGAGGCGCTCGACGATGCGCACGACTACTTCGGCAGCCCCGCGTTCTTGACCGTCAGCGGACAGCTCCATGGCGAGGCGCTGGCACTGGGCCTCGGCGAGATCTACACCTTCAGCCCCATCTTCCGCGCAGATCCCTCGGAGACAGCCCGCCACACGGCCGAGTTCTGGATGGTCGAGCCCGAGATGGCCTTCTACGACTTCGAGGATCTGATCGCGCTCATCGAGGACTTCATTCGGGCAATCACGAGGCGCGTCAAGGAGCGTTGCAGCGCCGAGCTGGCCTTTTTCGAGCGCTTTTTCGAGCCCGAGCTGCCCGCGCGCTACCAGAGCCTACTGGAGCAGCCTTTCGAGCGCATCGACTACACCGACGCCATCGATCTATTGAGCAAGGAGGCGCACCGCTTCGAGTTCCCGCCCAAGTGGGGCGAGGATCTGGCGACCGAGCACGAGCGCTTCCTCACCGACGAGGTATTCAAGCGCCTGGTGTTCGTGACCAACTATCCCAAGAGCTTCAAGCCGTTCTACATGCGGCTCAACGACGATGACCGGACCGTCGCGTGTCTGGACCTGTTGGCGCCTCAAGTGGGAGAGCTACTCACGGGCAGTCAGCGCGAAGAGCGCTTGGATGTGCTCGAGGGGCGCGCCCAAGAGCTCGGCCTTCATCGACCCGACTACGAATGGTATCTGCAAACGCGTCGCTGGGGCTCGGCGCCGCACGCGGGCTTCGGCATCGGGCTCGAGCGGATGCACATGGCGCTTAGCGGCATGAAGAACATCCGCGACGTCCTGCCGTTTCCGCGCACCCGCGGCAGTATTTAGCCTTTGCACTCCAGGGTCTGGGCGCCGTTCCCCACCTCAAGGGCTGCTCTGCGGACCTTGGCTTCTTGGGTCATGGTGCCGGTCATTCGCCCCCCTGTTATTTTTGTGGGCACCAGGGCGGATTATGCTAAAATAACATACATCATACTGTAATCACAGCTAAAAATTGGACACTCGCATGGTACATGTATGAGGACATATCCCCGGACACATCCCTGGCTCAGCTTCTCACTGGACATGAACGCGTTTCCGCCGCGCCTCTGGATGCTCTTGGGCGAAGCGCGATCGAAGGTGGAGCACCTGGCGGGCGTCCCGCTACGCCCGCAGACCGCGATGGAGCTCAACCGCCTCTATCTCGCCAAAGGAGTATTGGCGACCACCGCCATCGAGGGGAACACGCTTTCGGAAGCACAGGTCTTGGCGCAACTCAGAGGTGAGCTTCAG
>CAYTYV010000425.1:0-5804 GCA_964441055.1 uncultured Polyangiaceae bacterium
CCCGCCTTACGACTGCGCCACGCTACGGCCATTGCCGCGGCCCGCACGCCCATGCCACAGTTGGGCCAGCCCCGACTTCCGCCATGAAAGCCTTTGCCCGCAACCGCTATCTCGAATGGTACCTGCCGCGCATGCGCGGCGCTGACGCCATCAACCTGCACGCTAGCGGCGTTCGCCCGCTCCGCCCGAGCGATCTACGGCTCGGCGACTACGACCCGTGGACCGCGGGGGCCGAGCTCGAGCAGCGGCTCGCCGCCTGGCTGGGCGCCGATCCCGAGGGCGTGCTGTTCACACCAGGCGCCACGGGGGGCACCCTGCTGGCGCTGCTGGCGCTGGCCGCCCCTGGCGACGAGGTGCTGGTCGAGGCGCCTATCTACGAGCCCATGCTGCGCCAGAGCGAGCGCGTGGCCCGGGTAAAGCGCTTCCGCCGCCGTCCCGAGCGCGGCTGGGGCCTGCCTCTAGACGAGATCGACGATCGGCTGAGCGAGCGCACGCGCCTGGTGATGCTCACCGAGCCCCACAACCCGAGCGGGACCTTCGCCGCCCGCGAGGACGTGCTCGCCCTGGCCGACCGGGCCGCGGCCCGCGACGCGCTATTGCTGGTCAACGAGGTGTACCTCGGCTTCTCGACCGCGCCCAGCCTGCTCGGCGCGCGCGACAACATCCTCGTTGTCTCGAGCTTCTCCAAGCTGCTCGGCTCCTACTGGCTGCGCCTCGGCTGGCTGGCGGGCCCGCCCGAGCTCATCGCCCCGCTTCGCATGGCGCACATGAACCTCAGCATGGGCACCTCGCCCGCGGCAGCCTACGGCCTGGACCTGCTCGGCCACGCCGACGAGTGGCGCGAGCGGGCCCGCGCTACCGCCCAAGCTGGCGTCGGCGTCGTGGACGAGTGGGTGCGCCGCACCGAGGGCGTGGACTGGGTCCGACCCACGGGCGGCGGCTTTGGCTGCCTGCAGCTTCCCGAGCGGATCGCCGACGACCTCGGCTTTGCCGAAACGCTCCAGCAAGAGCACGGGGTGCTGGTGGTCCCAGGCAGGCTATTCGAAGTGCCCGGCTCGCTGCGGCTCAGCTGGCTGCAAGCTGGCGACGACCTCGAGCGTGGGCTCGAGCGCATCGGTCGCGCATTCGCCAGTCGCCCCTTGGGCTAGTCGCCATGCCCCCAAACAACGGTGAGGGCACGGCGAAGGGTCACACCGCGCTAAACGACGTCACTTGCCGTGCGTGACGGTCCCTTTGCACTCGGCGTCCTGGGTGGCCGGGGCGCCCTGCAGGGCTCGCTCCACGCATTTATTGCGATCGGCGTTCGGCCCCTCGGCTTTGACCTTGGTTATCCGCCCGCCCCGCTGGTGCCAATGCACCGTGGTCTCGGTCTTGCCGTCGGGCGCGCAGGCATCGAGCTGGGCCTTGCGCTCGCCAAAGCCGGCCGTGAGCGTGAGTGAGCCGAACAGGCCGCCCAGCCCGCTGCCCTGCGTCTTGCACGACAGCGCCTTGACCTCCACGTCGTTGACGGTCACCGAGTCGATGTTGAGGTTGGCCCCGGGAAGCTTGTTCCGATCGCGGCTCTCCCGCAGCTTGTCGCGCGCGCTGCAAGCCCCTTCGTGGCCGAGCTGGCAGCCCTCGTCGAAGCGCTGCTCGGCCTCGCCCGCATCTTCGTCGCGACCCTTGCCGTCGCGGGCCGCCACCCCAGCGAGGAAACAAGACTCGGCGCGAATCGACCGGTTGCGATCGGTGGCCCCGTTCACGCTGCACCCGCTTGCGGCGGCCCGGGCGGTCAGCTTCGCATCCCTGGGGCCGCCCTCACCGCGGGAGGCCATGCGCGCCAGCCGAGCACAGGCATCGATATGGGCCATGCCCGCGCCGCAACCCCGCTGCAGGGCCCCCCGAATCTTCTCGACGTCGGGGGCCACGCCCGCCAGGTGCAGCTCGGCCAGATCGTGGCAGGACGCAACATCGCCGTGCTCGCAGGCGTGCTCGTACAGGGCCATGGCCGTGGCCGCATCGCCTTTCTCGATCGCCTCGGCGGCCTGGGCGCGGCAGTCCTTGCTGTTGGCACACTCCACCGCGGCAGGCTCAGCAGGGCCAGAGGGCGCTTCGGGGGCAGTGGGCGCAGCGGTCGGCTCGGCCTCGGGCGGGGAGGATGGGTCCATGGTCGGGTCCAGCGCGGGAGGCGACTTCGAGCCGCAGCCCGTCACCCCCGCCAAAACCGCGACCGCACCAGCGAATCCGAAGACACCTCTATTGATCATGATTCCTATCCCAGGCCCGGGTGGGCGATAAGGCGCTCGGCCGAGCGCGTCAGAAGGGCTTCTTGGTGAGCGAGAATGGCCAGTTGCCAGTAATGACGCTGTAGACGATGCGGGCGCTGAACATGGAGCCGCAAACGCCCGGAGAGAAGCTGTCCTGCCCCACCATATACAGGTTGCGCACCTTGGTCTCGGGACGCAACCAATGGGTGTGCTCGAGGAAGCGCTCGCAGCTGGGCTCGATCCCCAACGAGTTGCTCTCCCAGGCCCGCGGATTGCCCGCGTAGGGGAAGCCGGCCTTGCGTATCACGGGCTTTTTGCCCTCGAGCTGCGGATAGTGGCGCAGCACGATGGGCTCGAAGTGGCGGACCAGCTTGTCCTGCAGCTCCCGCTTGAACTCGGGATCGCTGCGGCTGCGCACCAGCCATTCGTGCGGCAGCTCGTTCAGGATCATGACGGTGGTCTTGCCCGGGTAGCGCTGGTAGTAGACCGGGTCGCGCGCCGAGAAGCTGAGCGTGTAGCCGGCTAGACAATCGTCGAAGTCCATGCGCTTCTTGTAGCCTTCGTCAAAGGCCTCGATGTCGTAGCTGGGCATGTGCCAGGCGATGCGCTGGGGCAGATCGATGGCCTCGTCGTAGCCCAGCCACAAGTAGAGGTGCGCCACGGAGGGCCGCATGGTCGCGAGCTTGTCGCGATAGCCGTGGCGCTCGGCGATCTCGGGCTCGAGCAGATCCATGAAGGTGCCCCAGGCGCCCACGTCGCTGATGACCAGCGGCGAGTAGATCTTCTCGCCGCTCTCCAGCTCGACGCCCACGGCCGTATTGTGCTCGACCAGGATGCGCTTGACCGGACAGCTGACGGCCACCTGCCCGCCCGCGCCCTCGACGATGGGCACCACGCACTCGGCGATCTGCCCAGGCCCGCCCACCGGGTAGTAGGCGCCATAGCGGAAGTGGAACAGGTTGACCGCGTGGAAGGCGAAGGGCGAATGGGCCGGGGTGCGGCCGTGGTTGCCGTACATGTACGAGAATACCGAGGCGAGCTTTTCCGAGAAGCCGAGCTCGCCGCAGAAGACCTCACGCGTCTTGCGGGCCATGTACTTGGTCCACACCCCGCCCGTGGCCTGATAGATGCGATCGCGCACGGCCACGGGGATCCGCTCGGGCAAGACCTTGGTCACGCCCCAGGCCGTGGCCGCCGCCTCGATGCGATCCTCGAGCTCGTAGTACTTGCGGGCCTTGTGCCCCTCACCGGGAAAACGCTCCTCGATCCAGGCGATGTTCTTTTCCGGGTCCGAGTACCAATCGTACTCGTCCTCGCCAAAGGCGGCGACCTCGTGGATGTCGGGCATCTTGGCCCATTCGAGCCGGCCGCCCGTGATGTAGTCCATGGTGGGGCGGAAAACGCCGCGGCCCACGCGCGGATCCATGTCCCCGATCGAGTCGATGCCGATGTTCCATTCGAAGCCATCCTGCTCCCAGACGGCTGTGCAGCCCCCAGGGACCGGGTTCGCCTCGAGCAGCAGCACCCGCCATTTCTTCTTCTGCGCCAAGATCGAGGCAATGCCCATGCCGCCGATGCCCGAGCCGATGACGATGGCATCGGGGCTGTCGAGCAGCTTGTCGGGCCGGCTGTACTTGTTCTTGGCGAGGTTGTTCTCTCCGAGAAACGGAATGGTGTCGGTCGTGGTGTTCATGCGTTCGCGCGGTGGGGGGGTCAGGCGTCGGGCTGCTGGGCGGTCGGTTGCTGCTCGGGGCGAGGCGCTTGCTGCGGCGCGGTGGCCGTCTCGCCCTTTTGCTCGTCCTGCTTCCAGCTGGCCGTGAGCATGGTGCCGTACTTCCGATACTCGTCCCAGCGGCAGGAGCGGACCAGCTCGCCCTTGTAGAAGGTCATGTCGGGACAGCTGTCGCACATGTCGCAGCTGCCGTCGGGCAGCAGATCCGGAGCCTGGACGATGACGATGCTCTGGACGTGCACGGGGTCCAGCACGCGCCGAGGGTGCCGCACTACGTCCCATAGGTACTTCTTGGCGCCCTTTTTCAGGAAGGGATCGAAGGCGCCACCAGCAAAGGTCAGCGGGCCGATCTTGCTGCGGTTCTGATAGGCCGGATAGGTGCCGCGGGTGGCGTGGTGCAGGGTCTGGATGGCCTCCATCATGCGCGGGCCCGCATAGCCGTAGACGCGGTGCTTGTTGATCACCCGCGCGGTCACGGTCCACTTGAACGAGGAATGCCGCACGGTGCCGCCCAGATAGGCGCCGCTGTGGAAGTCCGGGTCCTGCTTCTGCAGTAGCTTCCACACCTCGTTGGCGGTGATCTCGATCTCGTCGAGCTTGTCGGTGGTGTAGGAAAGCTCCTCGTCCACGCCTGGCACGGTCTCGTGGGTGCCGTCGTACTGCACGCCATCGGGCGTGGGCACCGCGCGGAAGGTGATGAACACCAGCCCGTCGACCTTGCCCGCATTGCCCAGGGCCCAGTCGGCGAGGGCGGGCACGTGGGGGAGGTTCTCGTTGTACACCGTGCAGCCGAAGGTCAGGTGGTAGTCGCCCACCTCGTCGACGCGGTCGGTGATCTGCTGGCGCAGCTCGCACAGCTCCAGCTCGCTCTTGCCGGTCCAGCCTTTGCGGGTCTGCCATTGGTCGACGTGCAGCGTCAGGTAGCCTAGCCCGGCCTGCTTGAGCTCGCGCAGCGCGTGGCGGTCGAGCAGCTCGGCATTGGACAGCAGCACCGCCTTCATGCCCAGCTCGTGCACGGTGGCCACCACCTCGGGAAGGTGCGGATGCAGCAGCGGCTCGCCCCCGGCTATGGAGATCCCGTCGCAGTTGCGCAGCTCTTTGAACATGCGGATCTCATGCTTGAGCTCGTCGAGATCCCGATGGCCTTCCAGGTGGCTGCGGTAGCACCCCTTGCAGTTGATGTTGCAGATGTCGGTGACCTCCAGCCAGCCGATGGGGTTGTCGGTCAGCGACCACGGCATGCGGTACATGAGTCTCTTGTCCAAAGGCATGAGACGCTTCCTTTCGACCTAAGTGCGGATTGGACCGAGCGGGCTCCCGCTGCTGGCGCGAGCCCAAGGATGCCAAGGGGGCCGAGAATAGGCCACCTGGCTAAGCATGTCAGCCCACCAGGCGTCGACCTCGGGGCCGTCTAGCGCCAACACCTACGCCTACCCACAGCGCCTTACAACCCCAAGCGGGCACATTTTCGTAAGGCCGCCTAGGAAAAACGAATATTTCCCACTAATAACATGCGGCGACGCGCAGCCGAGGAGACACGATGAGTAGCAGCAGCGACGCGGACCGCTCTGAGCCCAGCCCGACCTCAAGCCATCCCCCCACCGAGACCGCGTCCGAGCCGCGGGCGCGGGGCCTTCTGGGCTTTGGGCACACCTACTGGATGCTCAACAGCATCGAGGCCTTCGAGCGGCTGGCCTTCTTCGGCGTCCGCGCCGTGGTGCCGATCTACATCATGCAGGCCACCGAGCCGGGCGGGCTGCACCTGACGGCCGTGCACAAGGGCTGGATCTACATGTGGTGGGCCATCTTCCAGTCCTTCTTGCCCA
>CAYTYV010000426.1:0-5797 GCA_964441055.1 uncultured Polyangiaceae bacterium
AGAGCCCCCGGCTCATAACCGGGTTGTTCCAGGTTCGAACCCTGGTGGGCCCACCACGTCCGGGTCCAGATCCCCGCTCGAGCGAACCGCCAGGTAGGCGGAGGAGTACTGCACCGTGAGCATGGATGAGCAGATTGCTTATCTCGAAGAGTTGGTAGCCATCGACGGTGATATTCGCGGCCTGACGGAGCAAATCGACAAAGAACGCGCTGAGCGGGGGGAGACAAGTGCGGAGCGAGACGGCCTGAAGGAGCGGATCGAAACCGACCAGGCAAGCCTGACCGAAATGGACAAGACCCGCGTCGATCTGGTGCAGGAGCTGCGCGAGATGGACAAGCAGATCGCCCGCTCCCGCGAGCGGTTGCAGCGCGCCCGCAACGAGCGCGAGGTCAACGCCGCCGAGCGTGAGCTCGACGAGCTGCGCAAGCTCCAGCGCGACCGCGACGACGAGATCAAGAGGATCGTCACCCTGGCCGAGCAGGCGCGCGTCGCCATCCAGGACAACGCCGAGCGCGAGGCCGAGCTGTCGGCCGACCTTGAGGGGTCGCTCGAGGGCGTCACCCGCACCCTGTCCGAGCTGGAGCAGAAGCTCGCGAAGTGCGAGGCGGAGCGCCAGCGGGTGGTGCGCAAGCTCGATCCGCGCACCATGCGGCGCTATGACTTCGTCAAGAGCCGACGGGCGATCGTGCCCGTGGCCAAGACTCACGACGGCGTCTGCCAGGGCTGCCACATCCAGCTTCCGCCGATGATGTTCCACGAGATGCTGGCGCGCGACCGGTTCCGGGAGTGCCCGTTCTGCCACCGCATCATCTACTACGCCCCACCGCCGCCCCAGCAGGACGAAGAGGCCAAGAGCGAGAAGGCCTGAACGGTCAGGCGGGGCCTGGCCCCCCGCAGAGTGAGCCCAGAGGTTGGCTTGAAAGCCTGCGAACAGTGCCACCGCCTCTTCGACGATGACGCCGGGTTCTGTCCGCACGACGGCATGCGGCTGAGCCCCACCGACGAGCTGGCGCTGCCGCACGACCCCGAGGAGCCGCGCATCGGCCGAAGCCTTTGCGGCGGCCGGTACCAGATCTGGCGGGTGGTGGCCAACGGCGGCATGGGCCGGGTCTACCAGGCCCTCGACCTCGTCCGTCCTCGCGACGTGGCGCTCAAGGTGCTGCATGCCGAGACCGCCGCCGATCCGGTGGCGGTCGAGCGCTTTCGGCGGGAGTACGCCCTGAGCGCGCAGCTGCCCCACGACCACATCGCCGAGGTGTTCGACTTCCAGCCCACCGAGGACGAGAGCTACGCCCTAGTGATGGAGTACCTCGAGGGCGAGGAGCTCCGCGCCATGCTCAAGCGCGAGAAGCTCATGTCGCCCGGGCGGCTCGTGCGCATCCTGGCCCAGCTCGCCGTGGGCCTCGACGAGCCCCACAGGCGCTGCATCGTCCACCGCGACATCAAGCCCGACAACGTCTTCTTGTGCGGCACCCCGGTCGGCCCGCTGGTCAAGCTGCTCGACTTCGGCAGCGTGCGAGACAACACCGAGGGCGCCAAGAAGCTGACCATGATCGGCACCACCATCGGCTCGCCCTACTACATGTCGCCCGAGCAGGCGCAGGGGCTGGAGTCGTTGGACCACCGCGCCGACGTCTGGTCGCTGGGCGCGATCGCCTATGAGGCGCTGACCGGCAAGCTGCCCTTCAAGGGCAAGACGGGGCCGGCCATCCTACTGTCGATCCTCGGGCACGAGCCCGCGCCGCCCAGCATTGTCGGCGAGGGCCTCGGCATCCCCGAGGAGGTCGATGACGTGATCGCCGACGCCCTGATCAAGGACATGGCCGCCCGCATCGGCTCGGTGGCCGAGCTGGCCGACCGCTTTGGCCAAGCCTACGGCCTGAGTGGGACCCACCGCGCCTGGGCAAGCACGCCCGAGGCCGAGCTCGAGCAGGCCATCGCCGCCTCCGCCCGCGCTCGCTCGCTGGCGGCGAGGCCCGTGCCGCCCCAGCCCGCGCCCGCCGAGGCCGCGCCGACCGGCCCGCAGCCGACGCCCAGTCCGCCGCCGCCCGTCGACCGCTTTGCCGACGATGACGACTTCGTCATGGGCCTGCCGTCAGGGCCGCCCAAGGCGCTGCTCGCGGCGGCCGTGGGCGCGGCCATAGTGGTCGCCATCGTGGTCGCGGTGCTGCTTTTTTTGCGTTGACCGCGCTCGTGCTTCGTCCAAGCAAACAGCCTTCGCACACCCGCTCGGACCACCGCGGTCGCGGGCTTGATCGTGCGAGGCTCCGCTCGTTGGCACAAGCCAACGAGCCGTGCTAAGTGCTGATGCCATGAGAGCTTTTGGACGAGTTACTGCGTTGTGGGTCGGGGGAGTCGGTCTGGTGCTTGCTTCGGCCCTGGCCGCCGTGCCTTGCGATGCCGTACCCGCGCCAGACGGCGCTGCCGAAGTAGGGCAGAACGTCGAGGGAGAGCACTACCGCGTGGGCGTCAACGTCGATCCCGCCGGTCAGCTCAAGGCGGGCAGCGTGGCGCACCTGGTGGTGACCATCAACGCCAAGCAGGGCTACAAGGTCAACAAGCAGTACCCCACCAAGCTCAAGATGGCCGCCCCGCCCGCGGGCGTGGACTACCCCAAGAAGACCCTCAAGCGCGATGACGGCGAGTGGGTCGACGGGGCCGCTGCCT
The DNA here is from genome assembly GCA_964441055.1 of uncultured Polyangiaceae bacterium. GTDB lineage: Bacteria > Myxococcota_A > Polyangia > Polyangiales > Polyangiaceae > JACQWT01. The sequence goes on from CAYTYV010000426.1 coordinate 2,668, forward strand.
TCCGCTTCCGCGCGCCCTTCAAGCCGCTCCAGGCTGGCACCTATCCCATCGGCGCAGAGCTCAAGTTCAGCGTATGCAGCGAGGACCGCTGCGTCATCCAGAAGCACAAGCTCACCGTCCAGGTCACCGCCCAGTAGCCGCCGGTCGAGCCGAGTCCATTGCGCCGAGCGCGCAAGTCACCAGAGGACGCCGTCGCCGATTCGGGGTAGAGTGCACGGGCTTTGAACCCGCCTGACGATCCCGAAGAGGGGAACAACGCGCCCCCCGCACCGAGCAGCATCCCCGGCCGCGCCGCCACTCGCCAAAGGCAGGTGCGCGCTCGGCTGGACTCCATCGCCCAGGCCATCGCCGAGCGCTTCCAGCAGAGCCATCGGGTGCTGTCCTTCCAGCAGTACCTGGAGCTGTACGCCTCCGACCCGGTGCGCCACGGCCGCTGTGCGCCGCGCTATGTGCGCGACATGTTTCGCCACTACGGCACCGAGACGGTAGAGCAGCCGTGGGGCGAGCTGACCCGCTTCCGGCTGTTCGACGCGCCTTGGCAGCAGGGGCAGCAGGACGGGGCGGCCATGGCCGCCGAGGCCACGCTGGTGGGGCAGGAGGCCTTGCAGGGCGAGATCTACCGCACGCTGTGCAACTTCGCCCGCGAGGGCCGCGCCAACCGCTTGGTGCTGATGCAGGGTCCCAACGGCTCGTCCAAGAGCACCGTGGCCGCCTGCATTCTGCGCGCCCTTGAGCACTACTCCACTGAGGAAGAGGGGGCGCTGTACCGCTTCCACTGGGTGTTTCCCAAGCGCCCAAAGGGCCGCGGCGCCATCGGCTTCGGCAGCGCCGAGCCTAGCGAAGAGCCGAGCAGCTATGCTCACCTCGGCGAGAGCGACATCGATGCTCGACTGGTGATCGAGCTGCGCGACCACCCGCTGTTCCTGCTGCCGCCCGAGCTTCGCCAGCCGCTCGTCGAGGCGCTTTGGCAAGAGGTCGACGATCCCGAAGGGGAAGGCCCCTCACCGTGGCTCTACCACGGCGAGCTCTCGCACAAGAACAAGCTCATCTACGAGGCCCTGCTCAAGACCTACGACGGCTCGCTCGGCGACGTGCTGCGCCACGTTCAGGTCGAGCGCTACTTCGTCTCGCGGCGCTACCGCGTGGGCGCGGTCACGCTCGGCCCCCAGATGCACGTCGACGCGGGCGAGCGGCAGATCTCCGCCGATCGCTCGGTCTCCGCGCTGCCGACCTTTCTACAGGCGACGACCCTGTTCGAGGCTCACGGCGAGCTGGTGGACGCTTCGGGCGGCGTCCTCGAGCTGAGCGATCTGCTCAAGCGACCCATCGACGCCTTCCGCTACCTGCAGATCACCCTGGAGACCGGGCAGGCCTCGCTGTCGCAGCAGATCATCTTCACCAACCTGGTGATGATCGGCAGCGCCAACGACATCCACGTGGCGGCCTTCCGCGAGCATCCCGAGTACCCGAGCTTCCGCGGTCGCATCGAGCTCGTGCGCGCGCCCTACCTCCGGAGCTACCACGACGAGCAGCGCATCTACGACAGCCAGATCGTGCCCCACGTCCAACGCCACGTGGCGCCCTATGCCACCCAGGTGGCGGCCGAGTTCGCCGTGCTCAGCCGCATGCTGGCGCCCGACAAAGAGCAATACCCCGAGGAGCTCGGCGACGTTGTTCGCGAGCTCAGCGCGGCCGACAAGATGGTGCTGTACGCCGACGGTACGCCGCCCGAGCGGCTGACGGCGGACCAGCGCAGGCGGCTTCGGGCGAGCATCGAGGCGATCTATCGCGAGACCGAGGCGGCGGTGGACTACGAGGGTCGGCAGGGGGTCTCGCCGCGGACCATGCGCGGGGTGCTGCTCGATGCTGCGCAGAGCGAGGAGTACGCCTGTCTGTCGCCCTTTGCCGTGCTCAAGGGCATCGACGAGGTCTGCAAGCGCACCGCCGAGTACGCCTGGCTCAGGCTCGAAGCCGCCGAGGCCGGCTACCACGACCACCAGGGCTTCCGCGAGCAGGTGCGCAGCCGGCTCGTCGATCGGCTGGAGGCCGATCTACGCACGGCTAGCGGTCTGATCGAGCCTCGCCAGTACGACGAGCTGTTCGGCCGCTACATCCACCACGTTAGCACCTGGGTCAAGGGCGAGAAGGTGCACAACCCGGTCACGGGCGAGGACGAGAGCCCGGACGAGCAGATGATGCGGGACGTCGAGCAGCTTCTCGGCGTGGAGTCCGAGCCTGAGGAGCACCGCCGCGGGCTCATCTCCATGATCGCGGCCTGGGCCATCGACAACCCGGGCGAGGCGGCACGGCATCCCGAGGTGTTTCCAGGCTATGTCGACCGGCTGCAGACGGCGGCCTTCGCCCGTTTGCGCAAGCCCTTCGCCCTTTTGCTGCGCGACATCGTGACCCTGCTGCGCGACGACGGTGCAGGCCTTTCCGAGGGGCGTCGGCGCGAGATCCGCACCATGGTCGATCACAGCCACGGCCTCGGCTACTGCGACGGTTGCGCGCTGGATGCCGCGAGCTCGGTGCTGCGCGAGCGCTACCGCGACCTGGTGACCTGACCGTGCCGCTCATCGACTCGCATTGCCATCTCGACCCCGAGCACTTCCCGGAGGGCGCCGCGCAGGTGCTCGGTCGCGGTCGTCAGGCGGGCCTCGAGCACTTCGTGGTCATCGGCGTGGGCGCCGATCGGGACGCGGCGCGCCATGCCGCAGCGCTGGCCGAGGGCGAGCCCGATGTGAGCGCTGCCGTGGGCATGCATCCCCACGAGGCGGCGCTGCTCGACGGGGCCATGCGAGCCGAGCTAGGCCGACTGGCCGAGCGTCCCGAGGTGGTGGCAGTGGGCGAGGTGGGTCTCGATTTCCACTACATGCACTCGCCCGCCGAGGTGCAACAGGACGTGTTTCGGCAGATGATCGCGCTCGCGCGCCAGGTCGGAAAGCCCCTCGTCGTCCACAGTCGCTCGGCGCCCGAGCAGACCTTGCGCATCTTGGCCGAGGAGGGCGCCGCCGAGGTGGGAGGCATCTGGCACTGCTTTTCCGAGGACCGCGCCGTGGCCGAGCGCGTCCTCGAGCTCGACTTCGACCTGTCCTTTTCGGGGGTCGTCACCTATCCCAAGGCCGGCCCC
>CAYTYV010000427.1:0-5789 GCA_964441055.1 uncultured Polyangiaceae bacterium
GGCAGTGCGCCGCCCGGAGCCCCCATCGTCAACTACTCGCCGCGGGCGATGTCCTCGGCGCGCAGCCCGTCGATGCGCTCCACCCAGCCGTGGGTGTCCTCCTCGTCGCCGCGCTGCAGCCGAGTGAGGTAGTCGTAGAGCCTTCGCGACAGCTCGCCGGTCTCGTTGTTGCCGATGACCACCTCCTCGCCTTGGCGGGAGAGCACGCCCACGGGCGAGATCACGGCGGCGGTGCCCGTGCCGAACACCTCCTTCACCTCCCCGGCTTTGGTGCGCTCGATCACCTCATCGATGGAGATCATCCGCTCGGTCACCTTCAGGTTCCAGTCGCGGCAGATGGTCAGCACGCAGTCGCGCGTGACCCCTGGCAGGATGGTGCCGCCTAGCGGCGGGGTGATGACCTCGTCGTCGATGCGGAAGAAGATGTTCATGGTGCCCACCTCCTCCACCCAGCGGTGCTCGATGGCATCCAGCCACAAGACCTGCGTGTAGCCCAGCTTCGCCGCCTTCTGCTGCGCGCACAGCGAGTGGGCGTAGTTGGCCGCCGTCTTGGCCTCGCCAAGGCCTCCCTTGACCGCGCGGACGTCCTCTTCGGAGACCCAGATGCGGACCGGATTGAAGCCCCCGGGGTAGTAGGCCCCCACGGGCCCCACGATGATGTAGAAGGCATACTCGTCGCCCGGCCGAACGCCTAAAAACGGGTCGGTGGCGATCAGGGTGGGCCGAATGTAGAGCGAGCATTCGGGGTCGGTGGGCACCCAGTCCCGCTCCAGCAGCACCAAGGCCCTGGTGGCCTGACCGAAGAACTCCTCGTCGACCGTCTCCATCATGAGCCGCTGGCACGAGTTGCGCAGCCGCTCGGCGTTCTTCTGCCAGCGGAACAGGTAAATGCCGCCATCCTTGCCGCGATAGGCCTTGAGCCCTTCGAACACCTCTTGGCCGTAGTGAAGGCAGATGGCCGCCGCATCGATCTGCAATAGGCGCGTGGGCTCGATGCGCGTCAGGTGCCAGCCGTTTTCTCTATCGAACTCGGTCGCGAAGAAATGGTCGCTGAAGTAGCGGCCGAAGCCGAGCTTGGAGCTGTCGGCGGGCTTGGACTTGAGCTGATCGGGCCGCGCTCGATGGATGGCGATTCGCTGACGAGGCATAGCATTACCCTACACCCGGCTCCCCCCCTGGCGCCAGCGCGGCCCCGTTGGCTCAGAGCTAGACCGGGCTTTGCGCGTCGGGCGCTGAGCTGGGCGGGGCCGTGTCGGACGCCGAGGGTTCTTTGCGGGCGCGCAAGATGCGCTCGATCTCCTGGACCTCCGAACGCAGGTAGTCGTGAAAGACGATGAAGCTGGCATTGGCCTCGACCTTGCCGTCCATCAGCGCCTCGAACACCCGCCAGCGTAAATCGTGGAGCTGTTGCCAGGCCTGTTGTAGCTCATCGGTTTCGGTGGTCTCGTCCAGGCAGTGGGCGACCTTCTGGAACTGGCGGAAGAAGTCGTCCATCAGGCCTTTGCGCTTCTGCCGCCGTCGCGCCACGATGGCCAGCACACCCGACCAGGCGAGCACCAGGATGGTGATGAACAAGCTGATGGTGTCGGCCCATTGCATGATCGCCGGGGGCTCGTCGCGGCGGTAGTATTGCGCCGCGCCCGGGTGCAGCGGGAAGCGCAGGCCGGCCGGGTCGAAGCGCTCGTCGATCTCCCGCAGACGGCGGACTTTCGCCCCCAGGGCCACCTTGTGCTTGAACACCGCCTGGGTGAGCTGGCGGGCCGTCTCATCGGGCAGATCGGCGTGCGCGACCAGCAGGGCGTTGACGCCGATGACGCCCGTCGGCTTGGTCGGCTTGGTGCCGAACAGGTGCTTGGGGATGATGTGGCTGACCACGAAGGGGTGTCGGCTGCGGATGCCGTCCATGACCGGGGCCACCAGCTCGGGGTCATCGAGCGACAGCAGCGTGGTTCCTGGCGCATGCAGCACCCGGGAGACCGCCTTGGACTCCACCGAGCCGAGGATGAACATCGCGTCGAGCTCCTGCTTGAGGAAGGCCGCGGTGATCTTTCGGTAGCCGCTGTTGAGCAGCGTCACCTGTCCCGGCTCGAACTCGTAGTGGTCGAACAGGTGGCGGGCGACCGTGTCGGTGCCGCTTTCCCTGGGTCCGATGCCCACCTTCCGACCGCCCAGCGAGGGCACGTCCGCGATCCCGGCGTGGTCCCATACGATGATGTACAGATACAGCTCGTAGAGCGGCACCAGGGTGCGGATCTCGCCGTCGCCTTCGGAGTCGCTGAAGGCCACGGCCAGCTCGGCCTCGCCGCGGACCACCAGGTCGAGGCTGTTGCGGTTCTCGGTGCTCTCGACCACGGAGGCCTCTACGTCCGAGACCTTGGCGTTGAAGACCTCGGCCAGCGCCTTGCCCAGGGTGTGGATGCCGCTGCCCGTGGTGCCCGCGGCGATCCGCACGCGGTCGGGGCGCGCCGAGCAGCCCGCCGCGACGATCGCGAGCCAGACGGCCATCAGCCAGACGATCGCTCGTTCTGCTCTCATCGATGCTTCCCACCGTCTGCGTGACGGCGCCCATGGTGGTGGTCCCCACCCGCCGAGTCAACCGTCGCCCGCGGCTGCCTCGGCCCCGTGCCTTCGCTGGACGGCTCCGCGGGCGCCGTGATAGGGCTCGCGCGGGCGCTCAAGGGCTCGGGTGAGCTCAAAAGGGCTCAGGTGAGCCGCGGGCCCAGGAGGACGGCGATGACGGCGAGCAAAGGCAAGGTGGTGCTGGCCTACAGCGGGGGACTGGATACCTCGGTGATCTTGAAGTGGCTCAGCCTGGAGGGCTTCGAGGTCGTCGCCTTTGTCGCCGACGTCGGCCAGAGCGAGGACTTCGACCAGGTTCGCGAAAAGGCCCTGGCCGTGGGCGCCCAGAGCGTCCACGTCGTGGACCTGCGCGAGCAGTTCGTCACCGACTACATCTTCCGCGTGTTCAAGGCCAACGCCTTGTACGAGGGGCGCTACCTGTTGGGCACCGCCCTGGCCCGACCGCTCATCGCCCAGCAGCAGATCGAGGTCGCGCGTCGCGAGGGTGCCGAGCTGGTCGCCCACGGCGCGACTGGCAAGGGCAACGATCAGGTGCGCTTCGAGCTCGCCTACTACGCCCTCGAGCCGAGCATCCGGGTCATCGCCCCGTGGAAGATGGAGCGCTTCCTCCGCCGCTTCAAGGGGCGCCCCGATCTGCTGGCCTTTGCCGAGGAGCACGGCATCGCCGTATCGACGAGCCTGGCCAAGCCCTACAGCGAGGACGACAACCTGCTGCACATCAGCCACGAGGCGGGCATTCTCGAGGATCCAGGCCTCGAGCCCGACGAGGAGATCTTCTCGCGCACGACCGCCCCGGAGGACGCGCCCGACCGTCCCGAGCGGATCGCCATCACCTTCAAGGACGGCGTGCCCGTGCGCGTCGAAAACCTCGATGACGGCACCAGCCGGGACCGTCCCCTCGAGCTGTTCACCTACCTGAACGAGCTCGGCAGCCGCCACGGCATCGGGCGGCTCGACATGGTGGAAAACCGCTTCGTGGGCATCAAATCGCGCGGCATTTACGAAACGCCAGGCGGCGCGATCCTGCACGTGGCCCACCGCGACATCGAGGGCATCGCCATGGACCGCGAGGTCATGCGGCTGCGCGACATGATGAGCGCCAAGCTCTCCGAGCTCATCTACTACGGCTTCTGGTTCAGCCCCGAGATGGACTTCTTGATGTCGGCCATCGACAAGAGCCAGGAGGTGATCGACGGTACGGTACGGCTCAAGCTCTACAAGGGCGGGGTGTACCCGACCGGGCGGCAGTGCCCGAGCTCGCTCTACGACAGGGAGCTGTCGAGCATGGACATCGAAGGGGGCTTCGATCAAACCGACGCCGAGGGCTTCATCAAGATCCACGCCATCCGGCTCATGGCGCACCACGCCATCATGAAGCAACGCCAGCGGCCGTGGGGGAGCGAGCCATGACTTTGTGGGACAAGGGAGGCGAGCTCGACGAGCGGGTCGCGCGCTTTACCGTGCAGAACGACTACGTCCTGGACCACAAGCTTCTGCCCTACGATTGCCTGGCCTCTGAGGCGCACGCCGAGATGCTGCAGCGGAAGGGGCTGCTGAGCGCGGCCGAGCTGGGCGCGCTTCGCGAGGGCCTTGCCGAGATACGGCGCCTCGGCGAGCAAGGGCGCTTCGAGATCCGGCCCGAGGACGAGGACGTGCACACGGCCATCGAGCGCTTCTTGACCGCGCGCTGCGGTGAGGCCGGGCGCAAGATCCACACGGCCCGCTCGCGCAACGACCAGGTGCTGACGGCCTTGCGGCTGTACGAGAAAAAGGCCCTCGCCGACATTCGCGAGGCCATGGTGAGCTACGGCGAAGCGCTCGGCGCCGTGATCGAGGCCGACGGCCAGACGCCGCTGCCGGGCTACACCCACATGCGCAAGGCCATGCCCACCACCGTTGGTGCATGGTTGGGCAGCTTTGTCGCCTCGTCCGAGGACGACCGACAGCTGCTCGAGGCGGTGGCGGCCCGCATCGACCAGTCGCCGCTCGGCACGGCAGCGGGCTTTGGCGTGCCGCTACTGGACATCGATCGACAGGGCACGGCTCGCGCCATGGGCTTTGCGCGCGTGATGGACAATCCGCTCTACGCGCAGCTGAGCCGCGGCAAGTTCGAGGCCACCATCATCCATCTGTGCAGCCAGCTGGGCTTCGACCTCAATCGGCTCGCCACCGATCTGACGCTGTTCAGCATGCCCGAGTTCGGCTTCGTGTCCCTGCCCGAGGCGCTGTGCACGGGCAGCTCGATCATGCCCCAGAAGCAAAACCCCGACGTGCTCGAGCTGGTGCGCGCCAAGTATCACACTACCCTCGGCGCCGAGCTCGCGGTTCAGAGCCTCATCGGCAATCTCGTCTCGGGCTACAACCGCGACGTGCAGCTCACCAAGGCGCCGCTTTTTTCCTCCATCGACGACACGCTGGAGTCGCTCGAGGTGATGGCGGTGGTCCTGCGGGGCCTTCGCATCGACGACGAGCGCTGTCGCGCCGCGCTCACGGGCGAGCTGTACGCCACCGAGCAAGCCTACCGACTGGTGCAGGCGGGCGTGCCCTTTCGCGACGCCTATCGCCAGGTGGCCGCCCGGCTGCGCGCGGCAGGCTCGTCCAAGGGCGAGCCCGAGACCGAGGGCTGAAGCTGCCGAGGGTTGAAGCCCGGGGTGCCGCCGTGGCGTCGGTCGGGGGCCGCCCCTTTCCCGAAGGGCTTGCGCCTCGCGCGGTCGGTGCGCCACACTGCTGTCCATGAAGTTCTCGTGGGGGTTCGTGGCCTTTTTGGCGGCGCTTTTGTGGGCGGGAAGCGCGGGCGCCACCTTGAGCCCGGAGCAGTACGACCAGGCTCGAGCGCTGGCGCCGCTGGCCTTTGGCGGGGTGGTGCTCCAGGATCCAGGGGGCCAAGCCCAGGTGCGCGTCGAGGCGGTCGCGCGGGGGCCGCTGCGCCCCGGCATGGTGGTCTGGGTGCGCTATCCCGAGGATCGGGGCGGGGCCGTCCCGCCTGGGCCAGCCGTGTACTACCGTCGCTTTGCGCCTGGCGATCGGCTGCGCATCTGGGGCGTGGGTGGGCGGCCCATCGCGATCGTGCACGGGGGCATCGACGTGGTCTACCGAGCGCCACCGCCTGCCTCGGGTAGCTGCGCTTCGTGCACGGTGAGCCACCGCCGCCCGATGCCCGTGGCGGCGACGGTGCTGCTCTTGGTGGCGGCCGCCCGGCTGCTCGGGTC
>CAYTYV010000428.1:0-5752 GCA_964441055.1 uncultured Polyangiaceae bacterium
GATGCGTTCCAGGGCCTCGGCCAGGCTGATCAGCGTGAAGCTGCGCTCGGCGCCCTTGCCCGTCACCACGGTCAAGTTGTCCAGATCGCGGTGGCCCAGGCTGGCCCCGATGAGCTCGACCCCTTTGGCGAGCTTCATGGTGATGACGCCCTTGCCAGGCCCGGCCAGCACGGGGATCTCGCCGACCGAGACCGCCAGCACGTGGCCGTCGTCCGAGGCGCACATCAGCCAGTCGGGCTCGCGCCGCTGGTCCACGGCGAACACCGCCAGCACCTCGTCGTCGGCGGGCGGTCGGGCGAACTTGCGGCCGGCTCGGGTCGACGGCTCGCCGTGAGGCCGCAGCGAGAAGCGGAGACCGAAGCCACGGCGCGTGACGGCCAGGGCAAAGGGCGGCTCGGGCGCGGGGGCGGCTTCGTCGACGGGCGGCACCTCGAGCACGCGCGGGTCGAAGCCGAGGGCGGCCACCATGCGCTCGCCGTCGCCCAGCTTGAACAGCTTCTGCACGGGATCGCCGTAGCCGGTCGTGGCGGGCACGTCGTGGATGCGACAGACGTAGCAGACGCCGCGGTTCGACAAGAAGGCCACCGACGAGCGCGTCGAGCCGGCCACCGCGGCCAGCACGCTGTCGCCCTCGCGCAGCCGGGTGGCGTTGACATCGCGGATCTCGCGCACCCGCTTGACCCAGCCGTGCGCGCTCAGGATGACCTTCCAGTCCTCGGCCACGATGAAGTCTTCGGCCTGGAAGGCCGGCTCGTCGATGCGGCCCACCACGGCGGTGCGGCGTGCATCGCCGTAGCGGTGCTTGATGTCCAGCAGCTCTTGCCGAAGCAGCGCCCAGCGCTTGCGGTCGCTGCCGAGCAGGGCGCGAAGCTTGCGCGCCAAGGCTCGCTTCTCGGCGAGCTCGCCGACGATCGCCGCGATCTCTAGCTTGGACAGGCGATAGAGCTTGAGCTCGAGGATGCCGTCAGCCTGCTCGGCGCTCAGCCCGAAGCGACCGATCAGCTTGGCGGCGGCGTCGGCCTTGCCGTCGCTGCGGCGGATGATGCGGATGGCCTGGTCGAGGGCGCCGAAGACGATCTCGAATCCCTCCAGGATGTGGATGCGCGCCCGCAGCTTCTCGAGCTCGAACTCGAGGCGACGGGTCAGCGTCGCGAAGCGGTAGCGCAGAAACTCGTGGAGCATCGGCTCGAGGCCGAGCCGACGGGGCACCGCGGCTGCAAAACGGGCACGATCGTCGTCCGAGCCCGCCTCGGCCGTCGCGGCGGGCATGGCGTCCTCCTCGGGCGGCACCAGGCAGGTCAGGTTGATGGCGACGTTGGTCTGCAGCGGGGTGTGCTTGTAGAGGTAGGCCATCACCAGCTTGGGATCGGTGCCCCGCTTGAGCTCGAGCACCACCCGCACCTGCTCGGTGGACTCGTCGCGCACGTCGAGCAGGGCCGGGAGCTTCTTGCCCACGATGGCCTCGGCGATGCGCTCCACCACAAGTCGGCGCTCCACCGCGTAGGGGATCGAGGTCAGCACCACCAGGTCCGGCTCCCCGCGACGCCGCGACGGCTCCAACGCCCACTCGCCGCGCAGCTTGAGGGTCCCCTGCCCGCTCCGGTAGATCTCGGCGAGCTCGGCGCGGCTTACGTGGAGCTGACCGCCCGTCGGAAAATCCGGGCCCTTGATGTGCTCGAGCAGCCGGTCCGGCTCGATGTTGGGCGAGTCGATGAGGCTCACGCAGGCATCGATCACCTCGCCCAGATTGTGCGGCGGAATGCTGGTCGCCATGCCCACCGCGATGCCGTACGAGCCGTTGACCAACAGATGGGGAAAGCGAGCGGGCAACACCACGGGCTCGTTGCGCGTGCCGTCGTAGTTGGGGCGGAAGTCGACGGTGCGCTGCTCGAGCTCGCCGAGCAGCTCGGTGGCCACGGCCTGCAGCCGCGCCTCGGTGTAGCGCATGGCGGCAGGCGCATCGCCATCGGGCGAGCCGAAGTTGCCGTGGCCCTCGACCAAGGGAGTTCGCATCACGAAGGGCTGCGCGAGGCGCACCATGGCGTCGTACAGCGCGACGTCGCCGTGGGGGTGGTACTTGCCCATGACCTCGCCGACCACGGCCGCGCTCTTGCGAAAGCGGCCGTCGGGCCCCAGGTGCAGGTCCCGATGCATGGCGTAGAGGATGCGGCGCTGGACCGGTTTCAGGCCATCGCGCACGTCGGGCAAGGCCCGCGAGGTGATGACGCTCAGCGCGTAGGCGAGGTAGCGGCGCTCGGCCTCGGCCGCCAGGGAGGTATCGGGGATGGGCGGCGGACCGGACTCGCCGTTGCGGCCGCCCCCGCCAGCGTCGCGCTTGCCCTTCCTGCGCTTGCCCTTTTTCTTCGTCCTGCCGCGGGACGAGCCCGCCATGGGCAGATCGAGCTGAGATGACCTAGACACCAGCGATCGCTTCCTATCAGCCTCGCGCGAAAACCCCAATCAAACGGCGGCGACCGCCTCTACTGGCGCCCGAGCGCTCGAGCTTGGCGCCTCGGTGGCCGCGCAGCCGGGCCAGGCCGCCCGAAGCGGCGACCTCCCGGGCTGGAACAAGGCCTACACTTGCGTTCAGGTATTGCCACGATGACGAATAGGCGACCAAGGCGGCCGCGGTCAAGCCCCTCGGCACCGGATCGAGTCGGGCCTCGTCTGGCCGCCGTGGCGACGAGCGCGACGACAGACGCTGCCCGCGGCGAGCTGTCGGGATGAGCGCAGGCCGTGCTCGAAGCTTGTGACCGAGAAGTTCCTAGGTTACGGGTGCCCGCGCACGCCTGTGCAGTATTCTGGGTGGGCTCTCCGCCCCCCAACCGGCTCCTCGCCCCACCGACCGATGCTCCGCCCCCCGCCCTCGCTTCGCCTGCCCTGTCGCCTGGGCGCCAACCGGCCGCGGCGTGGGGGAGGCCGGCTCCGCGCTATGGCCGCGCTCGCCGTGGGCTGCGCGGCTCTGCTGTTCGCCTCCAGCAGCCGGGCACAGACCGGACCGTCAGGCGGTCCCCCTCCGCCGCCGCCGGGCTCGGCCGCGCCAGCGCCCACGGCCGCCCGTGCCGCGCCGCCGCTTCCGCCTACCGAGGCCGAGCTCGCCAAGGGCCAGCCCATTGCCGAGCTGCGCATCGTGGGCAACGCCCGCATCTCGCGCGAGGAGATCCAGGGGCTGCTGAAATGGCTGAAGGTCGGCAAGCCCTTCCACCCGGCGGGCATGACGCGCGATGTGCGCGAGATGTGGGACACGGGCTACTTCGACGACATCCAGGTGGATCTGAGCCGCGGCTCGGACGAGGGCGTACGGCTGCGCATCCTGGTGCGCGAGCGGCCCAGCATCAAAGAGGTCCAGTTCGTCGGCAACGCCGAGCTCGACGAGGAGGACCTCGGCGAGGTGGTGGCCAAAGAGGTGAAGGTCGACACCATCATCAGCCACGCCGCCATTCGCCGCGCCATCCAGGCCATCCGCGACAAATACGCTGAGGAGGGCTACTTCCTGGCCGAGGCTCGCTACGAGGTCGTCCCCCAGAAGAACAACCAGGTCGTCGTCAAGTTCACCGTCAAGGAGCACGAAGAGGTCACCGTCCGCCGCATCACCTTCATCGGCAATCATCACCTCGACGCGGACGAGCTGCGCGAGGTCATGCTCACGGGCCAGGGCGGCTTCTTCGACTTCGGCAAGGGAGGCTCGTTTCGCCAGGATGCCTTTGAGCGCGACGTGCTGATGCTCTCCTCGCTGTACTACGACCGCGGCTTTCTCTCGGTCCAGATCGCCGCGCCGCGGGTCATGCTCACGCCTGACCGCTCGGGCATCGACATCGTGCTCTCCATCGACGAGGGACCGCGCTACCGCATCCGCCGCATGCACGTCCTGGAGGTGGACGAGGACGGCCAGGAGACCGAGCCGCTGGGCGGACGCCGCAACCTGCGCGAGATGATCCACGCCTGGCCGGGCGACTACTTCAACCGAGCCGAGCTCGCCAAGGACCTGTCGGCCATCCAGACGATGTACCGCGACGCTGGCTACGCCAACGTCGAGGCGCCGCCGCAGACGCAGCTCTACCCCGAGCTCAAGCAGGTCGACATCATCATCAAGATCCGCCGCCGACAGCCTGTGCGCTTCGGCCGCATCGAGATCACGGGCAACACCAAGACGCGCGACAAGGTCATCCGGCGCGAGATGGAAATCCGCGAAGGCGAGCTGTTCTCGGAGACGAGCCTGGAGGAGTCGCGGCGGCGGATCACCATGCTCGGCTACTTCGATCGGGTGGACGTATCGACCGAGCAGAGCAAGAACCCGGGCACCATCGACGTCAACGTCGAGGTGGTCGAGCGGCCGACTGGAACCTTCCAGATCGGCGCGGGCTTCTCCAGCATCGAGAGCTTCATCGCCACCGCGCAGGTCCAGCAGGCCAACCTATTCGGCTCCGGCCAGTCGCTGGCCTTCATGGCCCAGCTCTCGGGCCTGCGCCAGCTCATCGACATCCGCTTCCACGAGCCGTACTTCCTCGACAGCCCCTTTTCGATGGCCATCGATCTGTTCGACCAGCTGCGGGTGTACAACCAGTTTGCCCTGGACTCGATGGGCGCCTCGGTCACCTTCGGCTACCCCATCATCGATCCGGAGCTCCGCGCCTCGCTGACCTACACGCTCAAGGACGACGAGGTCGACACTCGCACCACCTCCACCTTCTTCGGCACGGCCAGCGCCGTGTCGGTGTTCCAGCGCTTGCCGCTCGCTAACCTGTTCAACGACGGCATCACCTCCAGCGTGCGACCAGCGCTCACCTGGGACACCCGCGACAACCGGCTCTTTCCCACTGAGGGCGTCTACCTGCAGGGCTCGACCGAGGTGGCCTTGAACGCCTTCGCCAGCGAGAACGAGTATATCCGCCACCGGCTCATCGGCCGCTTCTACTACCCGCTGACTACCACGCTGGTCCTCAAGTTCAACACCGAGGCCGGGCTGGTGACCAGCCCCGATCCGGCGGGCGTGCCGCTGTTCGCGCGCTTTTTCTTGGGCGGGATCTTCGACCTGCGCGGCTTTCGGCTGCGCACGGTGGGCCCGCGGCTGCCGCTCAAGACCCGCCTGGACGAGAACGCGCCCTACTACACCAACGGCGCCAACATCGGCGGCAACCTGATGTACTTCCAGAACCTCGAGATCGAGTTCCCCATCGTGCAACAGGTGGGGCTCAGGGGCGTGGTCTTCACCGATCTCGGCAACGCCTGGAACCTCGAGGAGGTCTTCTGCACGGCGGCCCCTTCGGCCCAGTACGCCGTGACCAACCCCTGCTTCGAGGCCGGTAGCCTGTTCAAGGTGCGCACCTCCTGGGGATTCGGCCTGCGGTGGTTCTCGCCGCTCGGTCCGCTGCGCTTCGAGTGGGGCTTCCCCTTCGACCCGCTGCCCTATGAAGAGAGCAGCGTGTTCGAGTTCACCATCGGCAACTTCTTCTAGCGGCCCATCGCCATGACCGTGGAGAGCACCACCGTCCCGCAGCAGGTCCCGGTGAGCATCCAGGACGAGATGCGCACCAGCTACCTCGATTACGCCATGAGCGTGATCATCGGCCGCGCCATTCCCGATGTGCGCGACGGCCTCAAGCCGGTGCATCGGCGCATCCTCTACTCGATGCACGAGCAGAAGATCGGGCCGACGAGCGCTCACAAGAAGTGCGCCCGGGTGGTGGGCGACGTGCTCGGCAAGTACCACCCGCACGGCGATCTGGCCGTCTACGACGCCATGGTGCGGATG
>CAYTYV010000429.1:0-5743 GCA_964441055.1 uncultured Polyangiaceae bacterium
CCCCCCACATCGAGACCTCACGCGGCTTTGTCCACCAGTCCTTTTCTTCCAGGTAGGAGCCGCCGTACTCCGCCTTGCTGCCGGGCTCAAGGGCTACGGGGTACAGCTCCCAGCGCATGTGCATGGGCATCTTCTTGAACATCCAGAAGCGCCCGATGCAGGCGATCGCGAACACGGCAATGCCCGCGTAAGCGATGAGGTAGGGCAGTTGGTCCATGGTGATTTCCTTGGTCGTTATTCGGTGAAAAAATGCAAGCTTAGGCGTCCTCGTCCTTGTTGAAGGACGAGTGAAATAGTAGGATATAATGATGCTGGTGAGTGTCCGCTTTCGCCGCTTGAATTTGCTTGTAGCTTGAAAGCCGCCTCACCAGCTCTGTCGTGGAACTTCGGCCGTGGGCCGACGTATCCGGATGTGCCCACAGCGCCGCCGCCGTGGGCACACCTGGTTTTCTACCTTCCCCCCCTTAGACGCGACCGGGGACCAAAGCAAGCTTCTGCTTTCGCCCCCGGCCTCTGCCTCGGGACGCCCTACTTCTTGACGTCGCCCGTGGCGGCACCGTGGAGCTTGACCTCCACCTTCTCCTCCAGGGAGTCGTAGTACGCCTTGAGCACGGAGATGACCTCGGGCTTGCTGAACTCCTTGGGCACGGGCTTGCCTTCGCTCATCAGCTTGCGGAGCATGGTGCCCGACAGCAGCAGCCGCGAGCCGCCCTTGTACTGACCGTTGTCGTCGATCTCGGCCTTCTTCTCGTGCGGGCAGGTCTTCATCGAGGCCATGGAGCCGCAGTCGTAGCAGTAGAAGGTCCAGTCGAGCGGCAGTGGCTTGAGCTCGAGGGCGTTCTTGGGGATCTGGTGGAAGATCTTCTGCGCGTCGAAAGGCCCGTAGTAGTCCCCAACGCCAGCGTGGTCGCGGCCGACGATGAGGTGGCTGCAGCCGTAGTTCTGCCGGAAGACGGCGTGGAGCAACGCCTCGCGCGGACCGGCATAGCGCATCTCCATGGGGTAGCCGCCCTGCAGGACCCGCTCCTTGCGGAAGTAGTTGTTCACCAGGGCGTCAATCGCCTTGACCCGAACATCGGCCGGGATGTCGCCGGGCTTGAGCTTGCCGACGAGCTGGTGGATGTACACGCCGTCGCAGACCTCGACCGCGATCCAGGCCAGGTAGGCGTGGGAGTTGTGCATCGGGTTGCGCAGCTGCAGGGCGGCGACCGTGTCCCAGCCCCGCTCCGCGAAGATCTTCCGAGCGTCGGCGGGACGCTGGTAGATCGCGCTGAACATCTCCGGGTAGTACGACTCGGAGACTACCTTGACCGGACCGGCGAGGTTCACGTCGGCCTGCTCCATCACCTTCTGCACGCCGGGATGAGCGGCATCGTTGGTGGTGTAGACCTGCTTGCATTCGAAGGCCTTGTCGATGGTGTACTTCTCGGTCACCTTCATGGTGCCCATCAGGGCGTCCGTCTCGGTGTCCCACAGCGCGACCTCTTCGCCCGCGCCGATCGAGTCGGCCAGCGCCTTGTCCGCGGACAAGGTGATCGGGATCGGCCAGAACAGGTTGTTCATCGACGGCATCTGGAAGCTCTCACAGACACCCTTCCAGTCGTCTTTCCCCATGAACCCCGCCAGGGGGGTGAATGCACCGATCCCCATCATGATGAGGTCCGAGGCTTCTCGGCTCGTCATGGGGACCTTCTTCAGCGACGCGGCCTTCTTGATCTCCTCGTCGCGCTCTTTTCCTTCCAGCAACAGGGGCTTGAGCTCCGCGCTACCGTGTGGGTTTACCAATTGACTCATGGAACTTCTCCTTGTCGGCAAATCGCGAGGCTACGCGTCCGCCTTGTCCGCCTTGGATGCTGCGGGCAGCATCGGGGTTGTCATGCGCTCATGCACCATGGCGAGGGTGCGATAAAGCAAGTGGGCAAGCTTGGAGTAGGGAGCGGTGGCGAACAGACAGAGCACCGATCCCAGGTGAATGATGTAAATGCCGCAGGCGAGCTGCGGATCGAAAAACAGCCGGCCGAGCTCGGTGAACACGCCGCTGAACACAACCAGCAGCACGACGCCGAGCAGGAAGCTGTCGAAGGCGTGGGCCGCGCCCGTGCTGCTGCTGTCGTTGAAGCGATTGGCCAGCAGCATCAGCCCGCCGACCACCAGCAGCACCGCCGCGACGTTGCCGAGGACCTTGACCCAATGGGCCTGCGGCAGTGGCAGCTCGGTCCCGAAGCCGTACATCAGCACGACGATGATCCCGGAGACGCCAGCCGCACCCACGAAGCCCCAGAACAGCGAGAAGTGGCCCCAGCGTCGCGGCCGAGCCGTCCCGCATGTCTGGAAGCGCTTGTGGGCCATGATGTCGTAGAGCACCTGGCCGATGAGCTTGAGTGGCGGTCCGGCTTCCTTGCGCACTGGCGTGGCCGCCGTCAGCAGCTTCCAGAATCGCATCCCGCCCGAGATCATGGCGAACAGCACCCCGGCCGTGGTGCTGAGGTAGACCGCGTAGATCAGGTAGTGGGGCACGAAGTCGTGGTAGACCAGCGGCGCCTCCGGAATCGTCAGACCGTGGACCGCGCCGAGCAGCGCGATCCAGAAGACGATGGGAATGCCGATCAGCAGCGGCCAGGTCGACCGCACGTTGCCCACCAGCTTGCCCATGAACGACGGCGTGGCCAGCTGCTCCACGGCCAGGCCGCGTAGCACCTGCATCACGTCACCGGGCTTGGCGTCCCGCGGGCACCGCGTGCTGCAGTCGTTGCACTGGTGACAGAGCCACAGCGCCGGATCGGCGACGAGCTGCTCGCCCAGGCCCCATTGCGCCAGCTGCATCTGACGGCGGGGAAAGGGCGCGTTGTCGGGCGCGAGCTCGCACACGGAGGAGCAGGTCGCGCATTGGTAGCAGCGATAGGCCGACGCGCCGCCTCGCTGTATGAGCTTCTTGCGGTTGTCGGCCGAAGGCCTGACGGTGAGTTCGGAGGCCATGCTCTTTCTCCTGCCCTACCACCCCTTGTAGGGATTCGGGCCCACCTCTTCGACGGTTTCGGCGAACTCCTCGAAGATCTCGGGAATGCGAGCGAACTCGTCGCGTCCAATCTCGACGATCTTGACCCGCTCGGATTCGAGGCTGAGCCGCTCGAGCGTCTCCTGGACGTTGGTCATACGCGTGGTGGCGAGCTCGGAGCCGCGGATGTAGTGGCACTGGTAGTCGTCGCCACTCTTGCAGCCGACGAGCAAGATGCCGTCGACGCCCGTGGACAGCGAGTCGGCAACCCACACGTTGTTAATGGCGCCCAAGCAGCGCACCGGAATCACGCGAACCCACGGATTCCACTTGAGTCGGCGGGCGGCCGCCTCGTCGAGCGCTGGCACGGCGTCGTTCTCGCACATGAAGGCGATGATCCGGGGCTTTTCCTCGTCCTCGTCTGGGATCTCCATGGCCTTGATCATGCTGGCCACGGCGTCGACCGAGTACTCCGGGAAGGAGATGATCCGCTCGGGACAAGCCCCCAGGCAGATGCCGCAGCGGCGGCAGCGCAGCGGGTTGTACTCAGGCGTACCCTTGTCGTCCTCGTTGAGCGTGCCAAAGGGACACTCCTCGGTGCAGCGCTTGCACTGGGTGCAGCGCTGCAGGAAGAAGGACGCGTAGGCCCAGTCGCCCGCGCGCGGATGCACGGCCTCGCCGCGGCTGTTCGCCTCGATAGACTGCACCGCTTTCATGGCCGCGCCCCAGCCGTCCTCGGCCGCCTGGTCGGCGGTCATCGGCGCGTGCACCGTGCCCGCGGCGTAAACGCCCGTGCGACGGGTCTCGTAGGGGAAGCAGATGTAGTGCGAGTCCGGGAAGCCGTAGCGCAGCACGGGCATGTCCGGGCCCTGGCGATAGCCCAGGTTGAGGATCTCGGTGCCCTCGTGATGGCCGAGCTCGTCAACGATCTTCTGGGCGGCCTCGACCTGAGTGGCCGACTCGTTCTTGGCGATGCGCCCCCTTGCGTCGAAGACCTCGCGGATGGCCTCGCCGTCGGCCGAGTTGGGCACCATGCCCACGGCCAAGACGACCAGATCGCCCTCTACGATGACCTCGTCGCCGAGCAAGCTCTCCTTGATGTGGACGCTGAGCCGTCCGTCGCCATTGCCCTCGACCTTGTCCACCTCGCCGCGGGTCAGCAGGCTGGCCGACTGCTCCTGCGCGGCCAGGTAGAAGTGCTCGAGCTGGCCGGGCGCGCGGAGATCGCGGTAGATCACCGCGCACTCCACGTCCGGGTGGTCCTGCCGAATCGCCATGGCGTGACGGAGCGTGGTCACGCAGCACTCGGACGAGCAGTACGGCAGGTGATCCGGGTCGCGTGAGCCCGCGCACTGGACGAACACCACCCGCTCGGGCGCCTGCCCATCCGACGGCCGCTTGAGCTTGCCATCCTGGAGCATCTGCTCGAGCTCGTAGGAGGTGATCACGTTGGGCGAGCCGCCATAGCCCAGGTGGCCTAGCTTGCCCGCGTCGTAGGGCTTCGAGCCCGTGGCCTGCACGATGGCGCCAGCCTGCAGCGACTCCTCGCCCGCGGGGGTCTTGACGGTCACCTTGAACTGTCCCGGCTGACCGTCGATCTCGGTGAGCTCAGCCTCGGTCATCACGCGGATCTGGGCGTCGCCCTCGACCTCCTCGACCAGAGCGGGCACGGGGTTATCGTGCAGCCGATCGTACGGCGGCACCTCGGGGACCACCTTGGCGACACCCTTGAGGTGACCGCCCAGCGACTTGTCCTTGTCGACCACCACCACGGGACAGCCCATGCCAGAGGCGGCTTTGGCGGCGTTCAGGCCGGCCAGGCCGCCGCCTACGACCAGCACGGTGCGGTCGATGGCCTCGTCCAGTCGCTCGGCGAGCTCCATCTTGCTGGCGCGGGTGATGCCCATGCGCACCAGGTCCTCGGCCAGCATCTGGGTGTCCTCGTCGCCAGGCTCGTGCGTCCAGACGGCCTGCTCGCGCAGGCTGACGCGCTCGAGCTGAGCCTTGCCGGGGTCGAAGCTGAACTCCGCGGTCTTGGCGCGGTGCGAGCAGGCGGCGATAACCACGCCGTCGACCTCGCCGTCGTCCATGGCTTTCCGGATCAGACCCACACCGTCGGGATCGCATAGGCAGCCGTGCTTGACGAAGGAGCCTGCGCCCGCCTCTTCGGCGACCTCTTGCAGCTTGTCCACATCGATGGCGTCGCCGATCTCACATCCGGTACAAAGGAATACGCCTACCTTTTCCATCACGCACCCCTTTCTGCGGCCACGATGGCCTTTGCTGCCGTGCCTGTGGCGTCTCGCACCGACGCCGCAACATCCTCGGGACGTCGCGCAACCCCGGCGGCAAACACCCCGGCCTTCAGGTCATCCAAGGCGAAGCCGTCGTCGTCCTGGGAGACGCTGAAGGGTAGCTTCGCCTCGCGGAGGTTGGGCATCATGCCCGTGGCCAGCACTACGAGATCGGCGGTGGCCTCGACGAGCTTGCCCGACTCCACGTCCTCGACGCGCAGCGTGAGCCCGCCGTCGCCCTGCTCGACCTTGCCGACTTTGCCCTTGACCAGTCGCACCCCCTCCATAGACGCCACGCGGCTGAGCATGTCCTCGTTTCGCCCAGGGGTACGTCGGTCGATGTAGTAGATGGTGACCTCGCACTCGGGCAGCTGCTCGCGCACGTAGATGGCCTGCTTGAGCGAGGCCAGGCAGCAGACCGCCGAGCAGTACGCCTGGTGCTCCGTGTCCCGGG
>CAYTYV010000430.1:0-5733 GCA_964441055.1 uncultured Polyangiaceae bacterium
CGCTACTGGTATTGGTGGGGGTCGGCGGGCTGGGCTCGGTGCTGGGCTCGATCCTGGGGGCGACGCTGCTGGTGCTGCTGCCCCACGCCGTGGCGTCCTTTCGCGACGTGCAGACGATGCTCGTGGGCGCCATTCTGATCGCCGTCTTGCTGTTCGAGCCCATGGGTATGCGCGGTCGCTGGCTGCGCATCAAATACTACTTCAAGGCCTGGCCGTTTTAATGACGCAGCTGCTGCAAAACGCGATCAACGGCCTGAGCGCAGGCAGCCTCTACGCCCTGCTGGCCGTCGGCATCGTGCTCATCTACAAGTCGAGCGACGTCCTGAACTTCGCCCACGGCTCCTTGGCCATGCTGGCGACCTTCGTGGCCTATCACGCCGCCACCCGCTGGGGCCTGGGCTTCGGCTCGGCCATCGCCGTGGCGCTAGTCGTGGCCTTTGCCGTGGGCGCGGTTGTCTATCGCGGCCTGCTGCACCGCGCCCGCGAGGGCGGGCCCCACGCCGTGGTCATGGTGACCATCGGGCTACTGATGGTGCTCGAGGGCGGCGCGGGCCTCGTCTGGGGCACCGACACCAAGGAGTTTCATCACCTGTTCGCCGACGCGGGCAGCACGCTGCTGCCCGGGGACGTGGTGCTGTCGCATCACGATGGCTGGCTCATCGGGCTGGCCGCGGGCATGGCCCTGCTCTTGGCGCTGTTCTTCCGATTCACGCGCATCGGCATCGCCCTTCGCGCCGTCTCGCAGAACCCGACTGCCGCGCAGCTCATGGGGGTGCGAGTCTCGCGGGTGCACGCCCTTACCTGGGGCCTGGCGACCGTGCTGGCCGCGGTCGCTGGCGTGCTGGTCGTGCCCAAGGTGTTCCTCGATCCGGCGATGATGTTCGCGCCCTTGCTCAAGGCTTTTGCCGCCGCCGTGCTGGGCGGCATGCGCTCGGTTGCCGGGGCCATCGTGGGTGCCTGGCTGCTCGGCATCATCGAGACGCTGACCGGGGCCTATCTGTCCACCGAGTTCCAGGCCTCCATCGCCTTCATCATCATTGTGGTGGTGCTCACCGTTCGACCCGAAGGGCTGTTCGGCAAGCCCGAGGTGAAGAAGGTGTAGCGGCGCAAGCGGTTTCCGAGCTGGAAGGGCCGTGGTAGGGGTAGCGGCGCCCGAAGCCGGGGGGCCTTGGGGGCCATATGCCGCGGTTTCGGGGGGACGTGTCCAGAGCAGTGAGGTGATATCGTGAGCAGAGGTTTTCTATCGCGTCGTACCCTGTTGCTGATGACGGCTGCCGTGGCGGTCTTCGGCGCGGCCTGTGAAGAGCGACAGCCAGGGCAGGGGCTCACCCCGCCAGCCAGCGCGACCACAAGCGCGCGCGCCAAAGCGCCCAAGGGGACCCCCGGGGTCACCGATACCACCGTCAAGCTCGGCAGCTGGGGGCCGCTCTCGGGACCGGCCGCCGCGTGGGGTGCGGTGCTGCACGGCATGAACGCCTACTTCCAGTACGTCAACGAGCAGGGCGGCATTCATGGCCGCAAGATCGAGTTCATCTACCGCGACGACCAGTACAACCCGGCCAAGACGCCCGCGGTCGTGCGCGAGCTGGTTGAGAAGGAAGGCGTGTTCGCCACCATCGGCGGCATCGGCACGGCCAACGGCCGCGCCGTGGTCGACTACCTCGACAAGAAGGGCGTGCCGCTGTTCACGCCGTCGACCGGCGACAAGTTCTGGTCCCAAGGGGGCAAGGCCAACGTCTACACGGTGTTCCCGCGCTACCTCACCGAGGGCGAGATCGTCGGCAACTACCTCGGCAAGGACCTCGGCGCCAAGAAGGTGGCCGTGCTCTACCAGGACGACGACTTCGGCAAGCAGGGGCTAGAAGGCGTGAAGAAGAGCCTGGCCAAGCACGAGGGCGCCGAGGTGGTCCTGGAGGTGTCCTGCCTGCCCACCGACACGGATCTGAGCGGCCAGGTCAGCCAAATCGCGGCCAAGGCGCCCGACGCGCTGGTGGTCTACGCCGGGCCCAAGCAGGCCGTCACGGCGGTCAAGATGCTGCACGCGCAGAAGAAAAAGCCCAAGCACGTGCTGACCAGCTTCGTGCTCAGCGATCCCATCCTGTTCAAGCTCGGCGGCGAGGCCTGGGAGGGCACCATCACCGCGGCGGCCCTCAAGCTGGTGGGCAGCGATGACCCGGCCGTGCAGCAGTACGAGAAGCTGCTCGCCAAGTACGGCGGCGGCAAGCTTCCCGCGGGCACCTTCACCGAGGCGGGCTTCGCCTTTGCCATGCCCTTTACCGAGGCGCTCAAGCGAGCTGGCAAGGATCTCACGCGCGCGAAGCTCTACAAGGCGCTGCACAGCCTGCAGAAGTGGACGGGCGGCGGACCGTATTGGAAGGGCGAGGGGCTGAACCCGCCCATCACCTTCAGCGACAAGCAGCACCAGGGCACCGATCAGGTCTTCCTGGCCCAGGCCAAGGAGGGCAAGTGGGTCAAGCTCACCGATTGGCTGGGCGTGGACCCGCCGGCCGCGCCCGAGAAGAAGTAGCGTCTCGGGCCAGACGGTGAGCACCGATCCGCTACTTCGCGTCGCGGACCTCAGCATCAGCTTTGGCGGCGTGCGAGCGCTGCGCGGGGTGTCCCTGGCCATCCCGCGCGGCGCCATCGTGGCGGTCATCGGTCCCAACGGCGCGGGCAAGACCACGCTGTTCAACTGCTTGACGGGCGTCTACCGCCCTGACGAGGGCCAGGTCGAGCTCGCGGGCCGCCCGCTCGTCGGCTTGGCGCCGCACCGCGTGGCCGAGCTCGGCGTGGCGCGCACCTTCCAGAACATCGAGCTGTTCTCGCGGATGAGCACGCTGGACAACGTGCTGCTCGGCCGCCACCGCCACATGACCACGGGCCCGTTGGGCGGCCTGCTGTTCGGCCCGCGGGTCCGCGCTGAGGAGGTGGTGCAGCGTCGCCACGTCGAGCAGGTGCTCGACTTTTTGGACCTGCAGTTCGCCCGCGATCGGCTGGTGATGCACCTGCCCTATGGCGTGCGCAAGAAGGTGGAGCTTGCTCGGGCGCTGGCGCTGGAGCCGACCCTACTACTGCTCGACGAGCCCTCGGCGGGCATGAACGCCGAGGAAAAGGAGGATCTGGTCCACGCCGTGCGCGACATCCGCGACGAGATGGGCATCACCGTGGCCCTGGTCGAGCACGACATGGCGCTGGTGATGGGCATCAGCGACCAGGTCGTGGTCTTGGACCACGGCGCCAAGATCGCCGACGGCACGCCCGCGCAGGTTTCCGCCGACCCGGAGGTGATCCGCGCCTACCTGGGGGCTGATGCGCAAGCCCAGAGCGCCATCACCGACGCCCCGACCGCCCCGGCTCGGTCGGACGAAGCCGATGCGGAGCAGGTCGGATGAGCGAGCCGCTGCTTCTGTGCCACAACCTCGAGGTATTCTACGGCAAGTACCTTCAGGTGCTCCGCGGCGTGAGCGTACGGCTCGAGCCGCGCCAGGTGGTGGCGGTGCTCGGTCCCAACGGGGCGGGCAAGACCACTCTGATCCGCACCATCTTGGGCCTGATCGACGACCAGCCCGAGCGCGGTGAGGTCCGCCTGGGTGCGCAGGTCGTCAACCGCTGGGACACGGGCAAGCGCGTTCAGGCGGGCGTGGCCTGCGTGCCCGAGGGGCGGGAGGTGTTCCCGGATCTGAGCGTGCGCGAGAACCTGCTCATGGGCGGATGGGTCGAGCCCGCGCGGACGAGCGCTCGCAACCTCGAGCGCGTCTACCAGAACCTTCCCGTGCTGCGCGAGCGCGCCCGCCAGAAGGCAGGCACGCTGAGCGGGGGCGAGCAACAGATGCTGGCCATCGGCCGCGCGCTGATGAGCCGTCCCAAGGCGCTGCTATTGGACGAGCCCTCACTGGGCCTGGCGCCGCGGGTGGTCGAGACCATCTTCGGGCTCTTGCGCAAGCTGCGCGACGACGGGATCGCGCTTCTGATCGTGGAGCAGAACGCGCGCGTGGCGCTGTCGCTGGCGAGCTACGGCTACATCCTGGAGGGCGGACGAGTGGTGCTCTCGGGCCCGTCCGCCGAGCTACTGAACAACACCGACGTCCAGGAGTTCTACCTGGGCATCAAGCACGACAGCTCGACCAAGGGCTACCGCCGCTACAAGCGCCGCCGAAGGTGGGGCTAGAGGGCTAGCCGAAACAGACTCATACGCGGGGGTATGGGAGAGGACGGCGCGCTGACGCCCTAAGCCCCATACGCAACCCCTTCCACGCAGAGACTCATACGCGGGGGTATGGGAGAGGACGGCGCGCTGACGCCCTGAGCCCCATACGCAACCCCTTCCACGCAGAGACTCATACGCGGGGGTTTGGGGGCAGAGGACGGCGCGAAGCGCCGCCCGGAGCCCCCATCGTCTACTGCGCTCGAGCGCGCAGGCGGTGGATGATGGTCTTGAGCGGAGCGTCGGCCTGCATCTTGTTCTTGTCCTTCGACTCCGCGTTCTTCTTGACGATGGCCTCGAGCTTGTCGGCCAGCGCCTTGTCACCGTTGGGCGAGAGGTAGTCCAGCACCGAGCTCACGACGAAGCGCACAGCCGCGTTGGTGACCGACGGCAGGGCTTTGACGATATCGTCCTTGAGCTTGGCGTCCTTGGCATCGCCCAGCACGCCCAGCATGTAGGCCGCCTTGATGCCCCGGAACTGCGTCTTCTGCTCCTGCGACTTGGGCTCGACCAGCTTGGCCAGCCAGCACTCGGTGCCCTTGCCCTTGCAGGCCTCCAGCGACTCGCGGACGATCTTGATCTCGGCCTCGTAGGCCTTGCCGATGGTGGTCTCCCGCGGGTAGCGCACCTTGATGCGGGCCAGCTTGTCGATGTTCTGGACTTGGTCGTCGCGCGCCAGCTT
The DNA here is from genome assembly GCA_964441055.1 of uncultured Polyangiaceae bacterium. GTDB lineage: Bacteria > Myxococcota_A > Polyangia > Polyangiales > Polyangiaceae > JACQWT01. Next base: position 4,887 of record CAYTYV010000430.1, read on the forward strand.
GAGGATCAGCCCCAGGGTCGCGTCCTGGATCGGCGCCGTGTCCGCCTCCTCGCCCTTGAGCCCCACCGCATCCTTGGTCACCCACTCGACCAGCTCGGCGTCGAAGAAGGCGCCGCTCGCCTCCAGCAGCGCCTCGCGCGCGGGGAAGCCGGGCGGAATCGTCAGCGCTAGCGGCGTGGTCTCGTAGACCTTCTTAAACGCTTCGGTGATCTCGGGCGTCTTGGGCAGCTTGGGCAGCTCGCGGGCGATGATCGCCTTGGTCAGCGCATCGCCCTTGGCCATGGCCTCCAGCATGGGCTTGGCCGCTTCCTTGCGTCCGATGGTGGCCACGATGATGGCGGCCGCTCCCACGTGGGCACGCTTGGCGTTCTGCTCGGCCTTCTTGTCCACCTTGCCGCCGCGGTCCTTGACCGATTTGAGATTCTCCTCCTCGGAGTACTTCATCAGCGCCTCGTCCTGGCCGTTGAGGAGCTTGACCCCGGCCTCGATGGACGGCTTGCCGATCTTGATGAGCGCGCTCACGGCCGTTTTGGCGATGTCGGCCTTGAGCGGTGAGAGCACCACCTTGATGAGCGGGCGCACCGCCTTTTTCGACCGCATGTTGCCGAGCAGCTTGGCCGCGGTGGTCTGCCAGTACACCTCTGCCTTGAGCTTCTTGACGTTCTTGAGCGAGGTGACCGGTCGGCCCAGCAGCGCGATGAGCTGCGTTTCCCAGGCCGGGTCGCTGAGCTCGATCAGCGCGTCGTGCAGGGTCAGGTAGAAGGCCTTGTTGGCCGCCACCTGCCAGGAGGCATCCAGCTTGACGAACAGCTTGAGCAGCGCCGCGCCAGCCGCCTTGAGCTTCATG
>CAYTYV010000431.1:0-5712 GCA_964441055.1 uncultured Polyangiaceae bacterium
CGGGGCTGGAGGTGGTGTTAGGCGACGGCTCGGTCATGCGAACTGGCGCGTGGGCCCTTCGGGGTGTGCCGCCCTTTGGTCGACCGCCCATGCCCGATCTGACGGGCATCTTCACGGGCTTTCACGGCACGACCGGCATCGCCAGCAAGCTGGTCTTCCAGCTCTGGCCGCGCCACCCCCACGAAAAGCGCCTGTTCGTGCTGGGCTACTCGGCTCGCGGGGTGTACGCCGCCGTGCGCAAGCTCTGCCGCATGGAGATCTGCGAGGACATCGGCGGGCTGTCCTGGCCCGCGGGCAAGATGATGATGGGGGTGCCGCACCCCAGTCCCGTCCCCGATCCCAGCGAGCCCACCTTCTTTCTCTACACCGATCTGGCCGCGGAGCTGCCTGAGGAGATGGCCGCCAAGGAGCGACTGCTCGGCTCGGTGCTCACCGAGCTGCGAGCCCGAGGCGAGCGCTTCGAGGACCCGCTGGACATCCAGACCCTGCTCAAGGTCAACCCGGCCATGGGCGGCTTTGCCGACTTTCCCACCGATCTCAAGTTCCTGACCGACCACGGCGGCGGCGGCCTGAGCTGGATGGGCACCTACGGGCCGCTGTCGCGCTTCGACCGCACCGCCGACGCAGCTTCGGAGCTCATGGTCGAGCACGGCTTTCCGCCCACCATCGTCAGCCGGCCCATGCGCGGTGGGCACTTCGGCGTGCTGCGCTTCATCGTCATCTTCGACAAGTCCTCGAACGCGGAGCGAGCGCGCGTTCGCAAGTTGATGCGCGCGTTGCTCGAGCTGGTGACCGAGGCCGGCTTCGCCATGTACAAGACCCCGGCCTGGGCGCTCGCCGAGCTCAGAGACCGTATCGATCCGCGCATGCTGCAGATGGTGCGCGACATCAAGAAGCTCACCGATCCGCACGGAGTCCTAAACCCCGGCAAATGGAATATCTGATCTCGGCGCGGAGCCATTAGGTGCTCTCCGACATCCTCATCGCCCTGCTGGCCACGGCGGGGATCTGGCTCTTCTCGGCGCTGCTGTCCAAGGGCACCGCTGCGGCGGGCCAGCGCTACCGCATCAACCCCAGCGTGCGCGGCGCCACGCTGGATGCCGTGGGGAGCTCCTTTCCCGAGCTGTGCGCTGTGGTCTTCGCGCTGTGGGCCGGCTCCTTCGAAGCTGGCATGGGCGCGGTGGCTGGCTCCGCCCTGTACAACGTCCTGGTCATCCCCGCGGCCAGCGCCTTCGCCACCAAGGAGCTGCGCATCCGCCGCGAGGTCATCCGCCGCGACGGCCTGCTCTATCTGGTGGTGGTGGTGGGGCTCATCGTCGCCACCTGGGCGGGCCCGGTCCACCTCGATCAGGGTCGGCCGCAGCGCGAGATCGCGGCGTGGGTCGGGATGCTCGGCCTGCTCGTCTACGCGGGCTATGTGGTGGTGCTGGCGCTGCGCGCCCGCCGAGGTCGAACAGAGCAACCCGAGTCCACCGACCCGCCGCCGAGCCTGCTGCGAATGATCGCGGCTGTCGTCGCGGGCATGGCTGGCGTGGGAGTAGCCACCCACGTTCTGGTGGTGGCCTGCCTGGACGTGTTCCACCGCTGGGGCCTTTCCGACGCGGTCGCTGGGGTCACCTTCCTGGCCGCCGCGACCTCGCTACCCGACACCCTGCTGTCGGTCTACGCGGCCCGGCGCGGCGACGCCGACGGCGCTGTGTCCAACGCCTTCGGCTCGAACTCCTTCGACATCCTGGTATGCCTGGGGGCGCCCATCTTGGTGACCGGCGGGGTGGTGGTCGACTGGCAGACGAGCTGGCCCATTCTGGCTTTCCTGGCCGGCTCCACCGCCATCAGCATGGTCTTTCTGGTGACCGAATGGCGCCTCAGCCGCCGCGAGGGCGCCATCATGGCCAGCCTCTACGTGGCCTTCATCGTCATGGCGCTGACGGGGATTTTTTGACGATGGGGGCTCCGGTCGTCGCTCCGCTCCTTCCTCTGCCCCCAAACCCCCGCGAGAGTCTGCTCGCGAAAAAACTGACGGGAGAGCTGCGGAGTCTCGACCTCTAGCCCGCTAGGCCTAGCGGCCGGTGGTGAGCTGGATGTCGATCTCGGGGGCGTGCTCGAAGGTGTGGTGGATGGTGCAGCCGCGGGCAGCGCGGAGCAGCGCCTTGCGCCGCCGTTCGTCCACCTCGACCGGGATGCGCACCTCGACCCGAAAGGCGCCCACTCGATGCGGATGCTCCTTGATCATCTCGCGTCGCACCTCCACGGTCAGTCCCTGACGGTCGAAGCCGGCCTGCTCGAGATTGCGGCTGAGGTATACGCCGATGCACGTGCCCAAGGCTGCGTCGAGCAGCTCGAGGGGCTCGGGGCCTAGGTCATCCCCGCCGTCCTCCCGGGGCTGGTCGCTCACGATGCTGTGGCTGCGCGCCTGCACTTCGAAGCGCGTTTTGTCCTGCCAACGAATGACCGTAGCCATGTGTGCCCTCCAAAGGGCCCCGAGCCGCGGGGCTGTGGGGTATCGTTTGCGGTCGCGCATCCGCGACCGCGCCCAACATGGTCACCCGGTCAGGCCGTGTCCAGTTGCGCCAGCACAAAACGCCCGTGGGAAACAAGCCTCTGGCCGGTGGCAGCGCATAGCGCTACAAGAAATCGTCGCGTCACCGATCGAGGAGCAACCATGGACAAGACGGTTTCCTATCAGCAGCTCGGCTTGGTCAACACGCATAAGATGTTCCGCGGCGCCATGGACGGCGGCTACGCCGTCGGCGCCTACAACTTCAACAACATGGAGCAGCTCCAGGCCATCCTGCTCGGCTGCGCAGAGACGAACGCGCCGCTCATCCTCCAGATCTCTTCTGGCGCCCGCAAGTACGCCAACTCCACCCTGCTGCGGTACATGGCCATGGGCGGGGTCGAGATGGTGCGGAGCATGGGATCGGCCATTCCCATCGCCTTGCACCTGGACCACGGCGACAGCTTCGAGCTTGCCAAATCGTGCATCGATTCCGGCTTCTCGTCGGTGATGATCGACAAATCGGGCCTGCCCTTTGCGGACAACATCGCCGTCTCCAAGCAGGTGGTCGACTACGCCCACCAGCGCGAGGTCAGCGTGGAGGCCGAGCTGGGCGTGCTCGCAGGCGTCGAGGACGACGTCAGTCACGAGCGCTCCCACTACACCAAGCCCGAAGAGGTCGAGGAGTTCGTCGAGCGGACCGGAGTCGACTCCCTGGCCATTTCGATCGGCACCAGCCACGGCGCGTACAAGTTCAAGCTCGAGCCCGGCCAGTCCCCCCCACCGCTGCGCTTCGACATCCTCGAGGAGGTGGAGCGCCGCCTGCCCGGTTTTCCCATCGTGCTCCACGGCGCCTCGTCGGTGATGCCCGAGCACGTCGAGACCATCAACCGCAACGGCGGCGAGCTCGTCGGCACGGCGGGCGTGCCCGAGGACCAGCTCCGCCGCGCGGCCGGCTCGGCCGTGTGCAAGATCAACATCGACTCCGACGGCCGTCTTGCCGTGACGGCCGCCATCCGCCGACAGCTGGCCGAGGATCCGACGAACTTCGATCCGCGCAAGTATCTCGGCCCGGCCCGCGAGGCCCTCAAGCAGGTCATCATCCACAAGAACCAGAACGTGCTCGGCAGCGCGGGCAAGGCCTAGCGCCCACGGCGGCAACGGGGCGATGGGGAAGACCGAGACGATGCACGACTACGCCCGACTGCACGCCTTGATGGCGGCCACCCGACCGCTGTCGCCAAACGGCGGAACAGGCGGCTCCCACACCGACGTGCTGCGCTTCGATGCCGCCCGGTTGCGCCAGCAGCTTTGCCGCCTGCAAGGCAGCGAGCAGCTGAGCCCCAGCCACGAGCGATTGGTCGAAGAGCTGTCCGAGCGCTACCTCGTCAAACGGGGCAAGATCGATTTTTTCACCATGCCGCTGCTCTACGAGGAGCCGAGCAATCTGCGACGCAGCGTGGTCTCCTATGCCTTCGGACCGCTCGGCTACAACATCAACCCGACCTACGCCAAGACGGTACAGGACGCCACCGAGGCCATGCGCCTGGTGCCCCACCTCGGCTGCGGCTCGCCCGAGCAGTTCTTCGCTCCCGATTTTTTGGCTTGGCTCGGCGACGACTCGGACGAGCAGACCGCGGGGCGCAACGACGAGGCCTTGTTCCTGCGGACGGTGATGCGCGGCGTAGACATCCGCTATTCGGCCTTCGATCTGCTGCAGGGCGACGAGTACTACCGCGCGCGCGTCGACGACTTCCAGCAGCTGCGCGAGCTGCAATCGCACTACCGTCGCAACCCGCTGACCAACACCATGGACGAGACGCTGGCGGAGTTCTTCGAGGCGCCCATCACGGTCGGCCTGCGCGACACCTTGCGATGGGCCAAGGGCTCACGGCACCACCCCATGCCCTGGGAGCAGGCGAGGCAGATCATCGAGCGCTGCTTCGACCAGCACGGCCGCGACAACTTCCTCCTACCGGAGGTCAACTACTACTCCTACGACACGCGACGCACGCCCCGGGAGATCGACGCCATCTACCGCCGCAACGAGATCGTGGCGCAGGCCTTGGCCGAGCGGGTTCGGCAGGAGCTTCCCAGCGAGGCGCTCGAGTCGTGGCGCCGATGCGGCGATGCGGCGCTCGCCTTCGAGCTGCTCGACTTCCACCACGACTACCCGCTGTACGAGGTCGAGCCCTATGCGGGCTTCGTGTCCACCACCATGCTCAAGTTCGCGCTTCGCGCCGCCTACTGCATCGTGCTCGAGCGCTATCAGCTCGGCGAGCCCGATGTGCGCAACCGCGATCTCGACCGCGTTCCCGCATTCCATCAAGGGCTGTGGCGCTTCCTTCGAGGCCTCGGCGACGACGAGCGGGAGCGCACCTTCGACGCGCTCGGCAAGGTGCTCGGGCGCTACCAGAATCGCGGGCTCCGTGACCGCCGCGGCAACCGGCTTCTGTTCGAGCGCATCCCGCGAACCTTCTACAACTTCCAGCAGCTCGCCGACGCCCCGCCCGAAGGCCGTCGGGTCCGCGCCATGCACAGCTTGCTGGAGCTGTCGCAGCCGCATCGGGCCGCGCTGTGGTCGCACCATCCCGAGCTCGCCGAGAAGCTGGTGGTGTTCTTCACCCTGGTCTATCGCTACTTCTGCGACACCGACTTCGTTCCCGACCTGCGCCCCGCCGACGCGGGCAAGGACATCTTCCTGTTCGGCATCTGGGGCTACATCACCGAGAACCTGCTGGTCGTCGAGGAGGTTGACGAGCAGGGTGAGCACCACGTCCGCCCCGTGTTCGTCGACAACCGCGACCAGTTCAAGCAGTTCAAGCGCGGCGAGGACCGCCGCAAGCCGCTCGGCTCGGCCAAGCACGGCCTGCGGCACATCTACCCGGTGGTGGAGCCGGCCATGCAGCGATCCATCGGCATGTTCGTGCAGCGAGTCCACGAGCGCAGCGGGAGCGTCACAGCCCGCGACGACCGGCTGCCGCCCATCGCCGCGTTGGATCGCGGCGTCGACGTGGCGCGCCATCTCGCCCTGGCCTCTCTCGACGCGGCTTTCGTCAACGTCAAGGCCATGCTCGACGATCTGGTCGACGACGCCTACGTCGGCGCAAAGAAGCTGATCGGCGAGCTGGACAGCAAGGCCGAGCGCACCGCGCGGCAGGTCCTGGACCAGCGCCTTGCCCAGCTTGTATGTCTGGCTCTCGTACTGCATCTGG
>CAYTYV010000432.1:0-5704 GCA_964441055.1 uncultured Polyangiaceae bacterium
CATGGATCACTGCACGTTTGAGCGCATCGGACTGACAACTAGCCAAGTCGAGGAATTCAGCCCCCCGCCCCCCCCGGTGAAGCTGTCCTCATCACGCTCAAGCGGATATGTCGAAGCCCACGGCACTGGCACCAGCCTCGGCGATCCTATCGAGGTTAACGCCTTGAAGAAGGCGTTTAGCATCATGTTCCAAAACGCCGGCAAAACACCGCCGGACAAACATTTTTGCGGTCTCGGCTCAGTAAAAACCAACATTGGGCATCTGGAAAGCGCCGCCGGAATCGCCGGAGTCATCAAGGTCATTTTGGCGATGAAACACCGTCGGCTTCCGGCGACGCTTCATTGTCGAGAAATCAGTCCCTATATCGACCTGCAAGCAAGCCCGTTTTATATCGTGAACGAGGAGCGGGACTGGGAGCCACCTACGGACGTTGACGGCCGGTGCTTCCCGCGCATCGCCGGGGTTAGCTCCTTTGGTGTCGGCGGGACCAACGCCCATGTGGTCCTCGAAGAGTACGGCGGACAGCCCACTGTTGCCGACCATCCCGAACAGCCCCAACTGGTAGTGCTCTCGGCAAAAAACGAAGGCCGGCTACTCGCCTACGGGCAAGCGTTGGTCGAATTCCTCGCGAGAGCTTGCGAACCACACCAAGCGCCGCAGCCGGTTCCGGCGCTACGCGACCTGGCGTACACGCTACAATGCGGCCGTGACGAACTCGGGCGCCGGCTCGCTCTGGTCGTTCAAAACCATCGCCAGTTGCAGGAGAAACTGTCGGAATTCTTAGGGGAAAAAAGGGGAATCGCCGACACCTACCAGGGCACGGTCAAGCAGACGAAAAAGCTCGACGAGTTAGCGAGCCCTCACGACGAAAGTGCCGAAGCGGTTCGTCGAGCGATCGCCGACGGCGATCTGCATCTATTGGCGAGGCTCTGGGTAGGCGGAGCCAGAGTGGACTGGCCACGGCTGTACCGCGGCCGACCGGCAAAGCGCGTGTCCTTACCGACCTATCCGTTCGAACCACTGCGTTGTTGGATCGGCTAGATCGCAACCCCGCCTCACCCGTACAATACCTATCGAGGCGAGCAACTACCGGGGCCATGAATGTCATGGGGCAACACCGGTGTAGGTCCGATGCGCACGCAGTCGCTTTGGCCCGCACAGAAGCGCACCCTCTCCGTCCACGACGACCCAAGAACCCGCGTTAAAGACGAAAATGGAAGCATTCCAACGAGTAAGCGGTATCCGCTACCGGACGCAGCCCCGTGCCGAGGCCGAGTTTAGTGATCAGGCTATCCCTACCGAGTACGTCCGTCGCCGCCGTATCGGACCGCGACAAGCGGTGGATCTCGATCTCAGCGATTGGAGCGAACACAACTTCTACGCTGGCCTGACCGAACAGGCGTTCATCAATGGCGTGTTCGTCGCCACTCACCGGCTCAAACCGCTAGGCGAGAAGATGGCTTTCACCATCAACCTCCCCGGCTCTTTGGTGCCGGTTACAGGCGTGGGAGAGGTGAGCTGGATCCGGGAGTATAACGAACACAGCGACGCGCCGCCGGGTATGGGCATCCGTTTTCGCCACTTAGAACTGGGCGAACCCGATGCGGTCGAGGCGTTTCTAAGTACCCGCGACCCCCTACTGTTCGACGACGAGTAAGGGATTACTTCTTCTTTTTGTCTTCGTTCGGCGGCGGGGCCTTAACTTTGGTCAGCTTCATACCAGGTAGGGCTGCTAGCTTTGGCGGCTTCTCAAGGTACTCGATCTTGTCCACCGTCATGATGCCGTACTTGGGGTTGGCCGCCGCGCCCCCGGTCGCCTTGGTGAAGGTGACCCCGTACTGTCCGGTGACCTTGACCCGAGCGCCGATGTTCGGCAGCGGGTTGGGAAGATCCATTCCCCAGAACTCGTCGGCGAGCTGGGGCTCCTCCTCGTCGCCCTTGGGCGCCTTGTCGATGGCCTCGATGAGGGTGAACATCTGGGCGAAGTTCGAGGACCAGCCCTTGACCGGGATGATCTCCGTCTTCTCGCCCTTTTCGTCGGCGATGTAGAAAGCCGGGACCGGGGCCTTGCAGTCCGGCGGATCGGCCTTGCCCGTGCGGTGGATGGCACAGCGAGGCACGCAGGGGGCCTCCTTGTGGCTGGGCTTCATCTCCTCCTTGCAGGCGCGGGCGTAGTTGGTGTCGACGATCCAGCCCACGATGGAGGTGGGCTTGTCCTTGAAGTCGTCGCGGTGCACGCGGCTGCGCAGATCGTGGCTCGCGCCCCAGACCGTGTAGGCGCCTCCGACCTTCTTCTTCTTGTTGGGCAGCGTGGGCACCGCTGGCAGATTGGGCTTGGGACCGCTGTAGGCGGGCTCGGGCTGGTAGGGCTTCTCCTCTTGCCCACAACCGGCGAGCAGCAACGACAAGCCGAGAGCGACGAGGACAGCAGCGGTGGGAAGCTTCATCGGACCTCCTGAGCCAGATAGCCGGATTGACGAAAACGGAACGGAGGGTTGCGCACGGTGCACTCTAGAGGCTCGGGGAGCGCCCTTCAGCGGAGCCTGTGCCCTCGAGCCGCGGAGCACGCGGCCCCCTGGTAGCATGGCCCGCCGCCGAGGGGTAGGGGCTCGTCCTGCAGGAGCAGTTGCGGTAGGCTGAAAGGTGATGCGAGAGAGGGGTCGACGCGCTCCATTCGAGATGTCGAGCGTGCTGGTCATGATCCTCGCCGGGGGCGAGGGCAAACGGCTACATCCGCTGACCATCGACCGAGCCAAGCCAGCAGTGCCCTTTGCTGGCCGCCATCGCATCATCGACATCGTGCTCAGCAACTTCGTCAACTCCGGCCTGTACCGCATCAAGATCCTCACGCAGTACAAGAGCGCCTCGCTGGAGGAGCACGTGGCCAGAGCCTGGCGGCTGGCCCCCATCCTGGACAACTACATCGAGACCATCCCGGCTCAGCAGCGCACGGGCAAGAGCTGGTTCAAGGGCTCGGCCGATGCCGTCCACCAGTGCCAGAACGCCATCCGGGATGCCGACGCGGCGATCATCTGCATCTTCGGCGGCGACCACATCTACAAGATGGACATTCGCCCCATGCTGGACGAGCACGTCGAGCGCGGGGCCGATGTGACCGTGGCGGCCGTGCCCGTGCGACGGCACGAAGCGCGCGCTTTCGGCGTGCTCGAGGTCGACGAGGACGGCCGCATCGTCCGCTTCCTGGAAAAGCCGGACGAGCCCCCCAGCATCCCGGGAAGGCCCGATTGGTCGCTGGCCTCCATGGGAAACTACGCGTTCAACACCGAGGTGCTGCTCGCTCGGCTCGGCGAGGACTCGGTCGACGAGACCAGCGCGCACGACTTCGGCCACGACGTGCTGCCCATGATGGTGGACCGCGGGGACGCGGTCTACGCCTACGACTTCCAGGAAAACCACGTCCCGGGCGAGGAGCAGGGGCACTTCTACTGGCGGGACATCGGTACGGTAGATGCCTACTACGCCGCGCAGATCGATCTCGTCAGCGTGCAACCCCAGTTCAACCTGTACAACCGGCGCTGGCCGCTGCGCACGGGCACGCAGCACGATCCCCCGGCCAAGTTCGTGTTCAACGACGAGGAGACCCTGCGCGTCGGCATCGCCACCGACAGCTTGGTCAGCCCGGGCTGCATCATCTCCGGAGGGACCATCGACCGCAGCGTGCTGGCCAACCGCTGCCGCATCAACTCCTTCGCTCAGGTCGAGGAGTCGGTGCTGTTCGAGGGCGTGAAGGTCGGCCGTCACGCCGAGGTCCGCCGCGCCATCGTCGACAAGAACGTCAGCGTGCCCGCCCACGAGATCATCGGCCACAACCTGGAGCAGGACCGCAAGCGCTTCTTCGTCAGCGAGGCCGGGATCGTGGTCGTTCCCAAGCACACCAGCTTCGATTGAGCCCGCGGCGAGCGCCAACGGCGGCACAGCGAGATGAGCAGCGAGCCAGCGAGCGCCAATCCGCAACGGCAACAGGACGAGCGCTGGATGCGCCTCGCCCTCGAGGAGGCCGACCGGGCCGCGTCCCATGGCGATGTGCCCGTGGGCGCCGTGGTGGTCGACCAGGCCGGCCACGAGCTGGCCCGCGGCCGCAACCGCCGCGAGCTCGATCGGGACCCGACCGCGCACGCGGAGGTGCTCGCACTGCGCTCGGCCGCCCGCGCGCTCGACCGCTGGCGGCTCAGCGGCTGCACCCTGTACGTCACCGTCGAGCCCTGCGCGATGTGCGCGGGCGCGCTGGTGAGCGCCCGCATCGACCGGCTGGTCTACGGCTGCGCCGACGCCAAGGCCGGGGCGATCGACTCGCTCTTCGTCTTGGGCCGCGATCCGCGCCTCAACCACCGCTTTGCCGTGAGCGCTGGGGTGCTGGCCGCCGCCTGCCGCGCTCGGCTGCAATCCTTCTTCGAGGGCCGTCGGGAGACCTGAGCGTCCCGCCTGGCGGCGCCGCGCGACTCAACGCGGCGGCTCGCCGTCGAGCCGTCGGGGGGGCCGCGGCCTGCGCTGCAAAAGCCAACCAACCGCCACGAGAGCCACCGCAAAAAGGGCAACCAGCACCCACGTGGGGTGGCCTGCGGCCAGCAGGGCCGCCTTGGCGAAGATGCCGGGCTGGGGCGCTTCGCCGAGCGGCCCGACCTCCAGCGACGCGGTGACCTCGGCGCAGCGGCCCTCGGCACCCGCCGCGTCGGCCTCGGCGGGCTGCGTGCAAACGACGGTGCAGAGCAACACCTGCTGGGGCTCACCCGCAAAGCCGAGCACGTGCCGCCCCTGGGCGAGCGCCGCGCTCGGGCCCGCCCCCACCTGACCATCGAAGGCCTGTTCGAAGTGAGTCGGCGCGCGATGCAGCTCGAGCGCCCGCACCGAGCCTAGCCCCGCCTGCCCGACGGCAGCGTCCGTCGCCGCCCCGAGCACGAGCCCCTCTAGACCCGGCACCCAGTCATCGGCCGAGGCGCTGGCGCAACCGAGCTCGACCCCGTGCTCACCGCCCCAGGCCCACGAACGGCGCAGCTGTACCGCCGCCCCTGGCACAGCCGAGACATCGAGCGACTGCGACGGCCGCGACTGGGCACCAGGCGGCAGCTCGAGCCGAAGCGTCACCGCGCCGCCCAACACATCGAGCTCGATCGGTCGGTCGCTCAGGGATGGATCTGGTTGGGGGGCCATATCGGTCGAGAAGCTGCTGCGATCCGCAAGGTTGCCACGAATAGACCCCTGCGGGGGTTTGGGGGCAGAGGAAGGAGCAACGCGACGACCGGAGCCCCCATCGTCAAATCATCCCAGCGGCAAGCAGACCTCGCCCCTTGCGCCTCTCGCCCTGCCCTCACCCTTGTCTGGGCAGGGCGAAAGGCGCAAGGGGCGACCGGCGAACGCCGCACGCCGCTAAAAACGATCGAACTCGTCTTTTAGGCCGACCAGGGCGGTGCGGATCTCGCGCAGGCTCTCGCGCAGCCCGCGCACCTCTTTCAAGGCCGGGTCGGTCTCGTCCACGGGCTCCACGCCCGTGCCGCGCAGCTTCCGCTTGGCACCCGCGATGGTGTAGCGATGGCCGTAGAGCAGCTCCTTGACCTTGAGCAGCGTGTCGACGTCCTTGCGCGAGTAGATCCGCTGTCCCCGACGGGATTTTTCCGGGCGGATGGAGCGGAACTCCGTCTCCCAGTAGCGCAGGACGTGGGGCTCGACGCCCACGATGTTGGCGAC
>CAYTYV010000433.1:0-5703 GCA_964441055.1 uncultured Polyangiaceae bacterium
GCTCGGCGGCCCGAGCACGGTCATGCCGCCGCGTTCGCGGCTGCGGGCCCATTCGTCGTCGATGATGCGCTCTAGCGGCGGTCCCGCAGCCGCGGCTTCCAGCTCGCGAACCCGCGCATCGAGCCTGCGAAAGGCGCGGACCTTGTCGCTGCGGCCCACGCGGGCCTGCTGCAAGGCCTGGCGCAGGGTCTGGATGCTGCGGTCGTAGACCCGCAGCGGCACGGGAAAGGGGTGGCCGTCCTTGCCGCCGTGGGCAAAGGCGAAGCGGGCGGGATCGTCGAAACGCGAGGGCGCCCCGCAGGCCACCTCGGCCACCAGAGCAAGCGCCTGCATGGTGCGAGGCCCCAGCCCGGGCGTGAGCAGCAGCTCCTCGAACTGCTGCGGCACCCGCTCGCGCGCCAGCGCCAGGGTTGCCTGAAGCCGCCGCAAGAACACGTCGCTCGGCCGTATGTCGTGGTGGGCGGGCAAGGTGGCATGTCGCGCGCTCGCGGCCCGACGCAGCTCGGCCGTCACCGCCGCAGGATCCAGCGCGCTGAGCTCGACCGACGCCCGCCGTGCGGCTGCAGCGCGGCGGGCGGTCAGGTTGATGATGCGACCGCGATTGGCCCCCACCACGGCCTTGTGGGGCTGCTCCACAAAGGAGCGCAGCCCGGCCGAGCGCCAGTGATAGCGACGAGCCGTGCGCGCCTCGGTATCCATGCCCTGCTGCACCACCACCCAGTCGCCCGCAGCGGTCAGCACGAAGCTGTGCAGGTAGAGCTGGTGGCCGTCTTGCACGGCCGTGTTGACCACTTTGGCCACCAGCCGCGAGGCCCGCACCAGCGCTTCGCCGTCGAGGCCACGCGCATCGGCCAGCTCGCGTAGCTCGGTGGGCGTGCGGCGCGAGTGACGCCCTCGGCCACCGCACACGAACACGCCCAGCTCGTGGGCCCGCGGCGCCAGTGCACGCTTGAGCGCGCTCATCACCGAGGTGGTGATCCCCGAGGAGTGCCAGTCCATGCCCAGCACCGCGCCAAAGGCCTGGAACCAGAACGGGTCGGACAGCCGCCGCAGAAACCCCGACGGCCCCTCGGCCAGCACCACCACCTCGACGATGGCGCCCCCCAAAGCGCTCATCCGCTCGGCAAGCCAAGTCGGCACTCTGCCGCCGTGTAGCGGCAGGGACGCGGTGCCCGAGCGGGATACCATACATTTGTTCAGTACTTCGGGCGCCGCGCCGAGTCAACTCAAGGTGGTGCCGCTTCGCCTCGCGCCAGTATCGCTTGACCTATCCCTGAGCTTACGTTAGCTTACTTACGTAAGCTCAGGACGGTGAACTATGGACAAGGTCCTCTCCGCCAGGGTCGACGAAGCCGTGCTTCTCCAAATCGGCGCCCTGGCTCGCAAGCTCAACACGACCCGAAAGGCCGTCATCGAACGAGCCATCTCGGCGCTCGCCGACGAGCTCGAGCAAGAGGGCGAGCTGGATGTGCTCGAGCAGACCTGCGGCTGCTGGCAGCGGGATGAGCCTCCCGAGCGAACGGCGAGCGGAGCGCGAGCCGCATTCCGCGCCTCAATGGAGCGCCACCATCGATGAGGGCGTACGTCGACGCAGATGTCCTCATCTGGCACTTGCGCGGAGCCCCCGAAGCGCTGCGCTTTCTGCGAGAGCTTCGACAGCGCAAAGAGTACGAGCTGTGGACGGGTGCCCTACAGCGGGCCGAAGTGGTGTTCTTCATGCGAGAGTCGGAGAAGGAGGCTACCGAGCTGTTCCTGTCCCACTTCCAAACTGCACCCGTCGACCAGGCGATCGTGGATGCCGCGGCAGCGCTCTACAGAAAGTGGCATCCAAGCCATGGAATCGACGTCAATGACGCCATGCTGGCGGCAAGCTCCATGAAGACTGGCGGCAAGATCTTCACGCTCAACACCAAGCACTTCCCCATGCCCGACCTGGTGGTCGAACGGGCTTGGTAGCCGCTCGCGCATTCGTTCTATTGCTCAGGCGTCGCGATCGCTGAGCGCCACCGTCAGGCCGTGCGGCATCGCAGACTCGACGGTGGCGGCCTGCTCGGCGCGGACCTTGCTGCCGCGCTCGCGCCACCACGCCTTGGCTCGCGTCGGGGTCCAATCGGCTGCGCAGCGGCAGGCGAGCAGCGCCTCGCTCAGCTCGGTGACGTCGGGGAAGCGCTCGGACGGCTTTTTCTCGAGGCAGCGCATTAGCGCTCGCTCGAGATCGGCGGGAAGCTCGGCCCCGAGCCGCTCGGAAGGGGCGCTCGGCTCGGTGTGCAAGTGGTGGCCGCAGATCTCGACCAAGGTGTTGCCGTCGAAGACCGGCTCGGCAGTGAGCATGAAGTAGCCGACGGCGCCGAGGGCATAGATATCAGCGCGCCCGTCCACGCTGGACGGATCGGTGAGCGCTTCCGGGGCGAGAAAGAGCGGCGTGCCCGTGACCACGTTCGCCTCGGTGAGATCGCTCTTGGCGGGCGCCTCGATCTCCTTGACGAGCCCGAAGTCGAGCACCTTGGCCACGTCGGCAATGCCGCCGCGCTCGCACAAAAGGATGTTGGCCGGCTTGACGTCGCGATGGATGAGCCCAGCTGCGTGGGCCTCGCCGAGCGCGCCCGCCACCTGCGCCAGGATGTGGACCACCCGCTCGGGCGGCTGGGGACCGTCGCTCGCCACGAGATCCTGCAGCGACAGGCCGTCGAGGTACTCCATGGCGTAGTAGAAGACGCCGTCGGCGGTGTGGCCGAAGTCGTAGATGGCCACGGTGTTCGGATGGGTCAGCCGCGCGGTGTGCTGCACCTCGCGCTCGAAGCGGGCGATCGCCGTCTCGCCAGCCTTGGCAGGCGGAAGCAGCTTCACCGCCGTGGGCCTGCGCAAGAGCGCGTGGCTGGCCCGGTAGACCGCGCCCATCCCGCCCTCGCCGATCTTGCCCTGCAGGGTGTACTGGCCGAGCTGCATGGCCCTGCGCACGCTGCGCCGCAGGCCGTAGATGACGCGCGCCACGATGGCGCTGGCGATAGTGAACATCACACCGCTCATGGCACCGATCACGGCGCCCGCGACCGGACCGGGTAGCGGCGTGGGCGCATCGATGGTGACGCTGAGGGCGCCAGCCGTGCTCGCCGTGGCGGTAACGAGCAGCCCGACCACGACGGCGCGGCGGACGGAGCCAGGCACGAGCGCCGCGCGCAGCACCAGCACCAGCGACGAGACGGTCGTCACCAGAAACAGCATCATCATGTCGGGCACGAAGTCGGGCACGAGCCGCGCCGCCACCGCCAGGTTGATGGCCACCAGCAAGGTTGCCGTCGACTCCACCGCGTGGTCGAAGCGCGAGTCGGGCGGACGCCTGCGGTGAACCTGCCAAGCGATGCCGAGCAACACCACCATCCCGAGGTGCAGCAGCTTGGTCGGGCTCAGGTGAAGCCGCATGACCTCGAGCCCTGCCACCTTGGTCATCACCAGGCCCAGCAGGTACAGGCCCACCACGAAGTAGAAAAGAACTCGCAAAAAGAGCGAGACCCGTTCGTTGAGGAGCGGATCGCCGCCAGAAGACGTGGCGCCCGACGACGAAGTCGCTGCCGCTTCGCTCGTGACCTCAGCCGGACCGCTCATGGTCGACCAACACCACCGACGGAGGCCGGACGCAAGCCGTGGCCCCTAAAAAGGAGGGACGAGGCCCGATTTCGCCTTGGGGACCGCTAAACGCCTATGGGCGGCAGGCCTCGGCTTCGAGATGGCACCCGATCGCCTACCCTTCGGATCGGGGCGCCGTGTCAGGCGACCGAAGCTCATAGCTCCATCCCATAGCCCGCGGGTACGCCATGGCGCAAAACCGCGTGGTGCTGCAGTCCGTGGCAATGGAATCGGAAACGGCAATCGAGACAGGGCTTCGCCGCAACCCGCCTGTAGCGCGAACGCGTGCCATTGAAGGTCAGATCGGGGGCCAGCGAGGTGCTGCCGCCTATGGCTATCTCGGCCCGAGATCCGAGCAGGCAGAACGGGATCAGATCGCAGCACAGTCGGACGGGCGCCTCAGCGAGGGAAAGCACGGCCGCGACAACGTCATCGTAGCGAGGGACGAGCTCGGATCTCTTCAAGATGTCGCCCAACAGCGCGGGGTAGGAGATGCGATGGAAGTGTGCCGCTGAGAACCCCTCCTGGACGAGCCGCGATATCGCACCGATGTCGCCCAGGTTGGCGGTGGTGACGACCGTGTTGATGGTAACCCCGATTCCGACGGAGAGCGCATTGCCGATACCGCGCACGACGCGTTCGAACTGCGCCTTGCCCACCAGCCGGTCGTGAACATCGGCGCATGAGCCGTGCAGGGATATCATGGCTCCCTTTACGCCGCGCTCGGCCAGCTCGTCCACGAAGCCGCGGTTGCGAAGACGCGCCCCGTTGGTGTAGAGGCAGATGTTGCCGAAGCCGTACTGGCCTGTCAGCTCCAGAATCTCGAGCAGACGAGGGTGCGCGGTGGGCTCACCGCCGCTCAGGATGGCCCTGTCCTGCTGGCACATCCGAGACGCCCGCGAAAGAAATGCGGCAATCTCATCAAGGGACTTGTGCGCGGCTGGGCTGGGCCTGCCCACGTAACAGAACTGGCAATGCTGATCGCAGTGGCTGGTGATCTCCAAGAAAGGGCGACCATAGCGCCGCTTGGTCCGCTGTTGTCGATCCGGGGCCATCGGAAGCGCGCCAGCCCTAGAAGACCCAGCTCCCAGGCTCCTGCCACGAGCCCCTTCTTCTCGGAGGGCCCCAGGGAGGGGATCGCCTGGGCGCAGAGGGATCGCGAATTCGCGACCTTTCCCGTTCCTCGTCGTCTTCGTCTTCAGCTCCGCGTTCCCAGGCTTCCACCGCGCCCTGCAAATCCTGCGCCTCGATGGCGTAGCGGTCGAGAATGTCTCCAGGAACGGCGTAGAAGCAGCCTTCCCGATCGACGACGAGGTAACGCGGTTGGTCAGCGGAAGACTCTCGGCTCATGGAAGCACCCCTTTCAGATTATGAGAAACGAGCAGCTCAGACCTTTCCGTTGCGGAGGCCAACCTGCTGGACTATCCGCGATCGGAGGACCGGGTTCATCAGCCCGCCAAGAACGCTGAGGAGGCACACCATGATCGGACGCGCAGGATGGCTCGTGGCGATTTGCGCTGCCCTCGCCCTTTCGGCATGCGACGACGAAGACGAATGCGACCTCGGAGACAAGTGCAATCACCACGACGACTGCAACGAAGGGGTCTGCCTGACGATCGAGGCCTACCAGGGCTCGTGCCTGTGTTTCGAGTACTACTGCACCGCGAACTGCTCGACGGATGCCGACTGCTGCGCTTCGGGCTGGGAGTGCCGTGACGGGCGCTGCATCGATCCGGACAACGACTGCTCCCCTCATCCCGGATGCAATTGAGCCGAAGGCCCGATCCGTTCATCAGAGATCCTCGGGATCGATCCGCCGGATCCCCTCGATCAGGTCGAAGTCCTGGTCGCAGGAGCAGATCCCTTCGAGCTGCTCGCTGAGCACGACCGCCGCGTGCAGCGCGTCTCGGGCCATCAGCGCCGCGTTGGCATCGAGTAGGGCGCGCGCCCGGTCGAGGATCTCGGCTGTCACGGGGACGACGACCGGGAAGAGGGCACGCGCTAGGTCGTATACACGCCGCCCTTCGGCCCAGCGCTGGATGGCCCGGTAGCGATGCAGAATCTCCTGGAGCACCTCCG
>CAYTYV010000434.1:0-5670 GCA_964441055.1 uncultured Polyangiaceae bacterium
CGGTCCGGTGGTCTACGTGATGCGTAACGCCTCGACGCTGGACTACCTGGCGCTCATCCACCTGGCCCATCGCTTCGACCTGCCGCGCATCGGCTTCGTCAATCGCCTGCCCGCCCTGCTGCATCCCTTTCCGTTGAGCGGCGGCACGCCCGCGGCCGAGCGACTGACCGCCGCGATCGGCGCGGGGCAATCGGCCGCGCTGTTTCTGCGACGTGCCCCCGACCGCAGCGGCACCGCCCACCGAGGCCACCGCGAGGCAGCCGCGCTGCTGCGCTCCTTGCTGGCCTTGCAGAGCCGCCATCCCGAGACGGAGGTCACGATGGTGCCGCTGACCTTCGTCTGGACGCAGCGGCCCGACCGCAGCGGATTTTCCGTGCTCGATGCAGTGCTCGGACCGGGAGACTTCCCCGGCGAGGTGCGCACGGGCACGCAGTTCCTGCTCAACTTCGCTGGCGGCCAGGCTCGGGTCGGCAGTCCGCTCAGCCTGCGCGAGCTCCGCCAGCAGGAGCGCCGCGAGCACGGGGCCGAGCCCTCGGTGCGCCAGCTCGCCCACCGCTTGCTCGAGCAGGTCGAGCGCGAGCGGCGCAGCATCCTCGGCCCCGCGCAGAAGACCGCGGAGCGGATGCGCGAGGAGGTGCTGCGCAGCGCCGAGCTGCGCGCGGTGATCGCCGAGCTGGCCGGACCGGGTCGGCAAGGGCGCGAGCTGCTCGCCGCCAAGGCGCGCGGCATGCTGCGCCGCATGCAGACCATGCCCGAGCCCGACGTGGTCAACAGCTTGGCGCTCTTGGTGCAGGGCGTGATCGACCACGGCTACTCGGGCATCGACCTGGATCTCGAGGGCCTGGAGCGTCTGCGCGAGGCCACCCGCAAAGGCTCGGTGGTGCTGCTGCCCAGCCACAAGAGCCACATCGACTACCTGGTGCTGTCCTGCCTGCTGCGCGACAACGGCATCCAGCTTCCGGTTATCGCCGCGGGCGAGAACCTGTCCTTCTTCCCGATAGGCCCCGTGCTGCGCCGGGCCGGTGCCTTCTTCATCCGCCGCAGCTTCAAGCGCGACCGGCTCTACGTAGCGGTGGTCAGCGCCTACGTGGGGCGGCTGCTGCGCGATGGCTGGATGATCGAGTTCTTCGTCGAAGGGGGACGCTCGCGCACGGGCAAGCTGCTGCGACCCAAGCTGGGCCTGCTCGGCATGGTGGTCGCCGCGGCGCTCGGACTCGAGGGCCGCCCCGTCTATTTCGTGCCCGTCTCCATCGGCTACGAGCGGTTGATGGAAGAAGGCGCCTACGAGCGCGAGCTGTCCGGCCAGCAGAAAAAGCCCGAGGACGCCACGGCCCTGCTCAAGGCGACCAGTTTGCTGCTCGATCGCTGGGGTCGGATGAACATCCAGTTCGGCCGACCTCTCGAGCTCGGTCGCGTTGTGCAGAGCGCGCGCTTGCCGGATGGCACGCTGTCCGAGCCGGAGCGCCGCGCCCTGGTCGCGCGCCTCGCCCACCAGGTCATGAGCGAGATCAACCGCGTGGCGGCCGTCACCCCGGGCGCGCTGGTCGCCACCGTGCTCCTGTCTCATCGGCGGCGCGGGCTCGCCTACGTCGCGCTGGTCGAGCAGTGCCAGCGGCTGACCCGCCACATCCTGCGCCGCGGCGCGCGCGCCACGCCCTCGCTCACCCTGGCGGGCACGGGGCAGCTTCGGCCGCTGGCCATCCGCGAGGTGCTCAAGCTCTACCTCAAGAGCGGCTTGGTCGAGCAGCGCGTACCAGGCGAGGGGCTGACCTCTGCGCGTCGCAAGCGCCGCCAGCTGCACCCGGGCGACGACGTGATCTTGACCGTGCCCGACGAGAAGCGGCTGCGGCTGGATCTGGCCAAGAACAACATCGTGCACCTGTTCGTGGACCGCGGGCTCGTCGCCACGGCGCTGCTGGGCTCGAGCGCCGACGCTGCGGCCGAGCCGGAGCCGGCTCGCGCGGCCGAGGCAGAGCCAGCTCGCGCGGTCGAGGCCGCCGCCGAGCAAGGCGGGCCGGGCGCCGAAGCCGCACCCACGCCGCCGTCCGAGCCCCCGCGACTGTCGCCCGTGCCGCTGGACGTGCTTCGGCGGCGAGTGCTCGGCCTGTCGCGACTGTTCAAGCACGAGTTCATCTTTCGGGCCGATGCCTCCTTCGACGCCATCTTCGACGACGTGCTCGGTCGAATGAGCGAGGACGGCGAGCTGGTGCTTCGCGAGGGCGCCGCCGAGTTCGGCCCCGGCCACGACGATCTCGACGGCCGCGGCTGGATCGAGTTCTACGCCCTGGTCCTGCGCAACTTCCTCGAGGCCTACCGCATCGCCGCTCGGGCCCTCGCCGAGCTGGTCCGCCGACCGCTGTTGGAAAAAGACCTCGAGGCTAGGGCCTTGCGCGCGGGCGAGCAGATGTTCCTGCAAGGCGAGATCGAGCGGGCCGAGGCGGTCAGCCGACCCATGATTCGCAACGCCCTGGCCTCCTTCCGCGACCAAGGCTACCTGGTCGACGGCGCACGCACTCGCTCCGGTCGCAAGATCGCCCTGGCCAAGACCTTTCGCTCGGAAGAGGGCGCCCGCGCGATCGAGGCGCGGGTGTGCGCGTACTTGGCACCGAGCGACGACGGCGGGCGGTAGACGGCCCTCGAGCCGGTCAGCGCGCCAGCCGCGCCGCCAGCGCGATGGCCGCGCGCATGCTTCGGTCGGAGGCCTTGCCCGTACCAGCGATGTCGTAACCGGTGCCGTGATCCACGCTGGTCCGCACGACGGGAAGCCCCAGGGTGACGTTGACCATCTGCCCGAAGTCGGTGAGCTTGCAGGCGATGGTGGCCTGGTCGTGGTACATCGCCACCACGCCGTGACAGCCGCCCGCGACGGCCACGCGAAAGGCCGTCTCTGCACCCACGGGTCCCACCAAGGTGGCGCGGCCGCGGCCGAGGCGGCGCCGCGCTCGGGCCATGCCCGGCTCGATGGCCTCGCGCTCCTCGCGACCGAGCAGCGCGCCCTCGCCCGCGTGCGGGTTCAGCGCCGCCACCCACACCTCGGGGCGGTCCACTCCCAGGCCCCAGAGCAGCCGGACCAGCCAGGTGCAGGCGCTAGCGACCGCCGCGGGGCTGATGGCGCGGGCCACCTGGCGAAGGGGCAAGTGCGTCGTGACCAGCGCCGTGGTGAGCCTGACGGAGTGGAAGGCCATGACCACCTCGCGCGCGCCCAGCCTCCGGGCCAGGTGCTCGGTGTGACCGCGGAACGCACGCGCGCCTGGCGCGCCGCTCCGAGCGATGACCTCTTTGGAGACCGGCCCGGTTACCAGCGCCTGGCAGCAGCCCTGACGAACGAGATCGGTCGCCTGATCGATCCAGCGTAGCTCGGCCGCGCCAGCTGCGCGGTTGGGCTTGCCCGCCAGCACCTCGGCCTCGAGCCGCGCGCTGGGCATCCAGAGCCCCACCTGGCCGGGCTCGAGCGCGGCGACCTGTGCGCGACCGGATAGCTCGACCATCCGCCGCTGGGCCAGCCGTCCGCGGGCGAGGGCCCGCGTCAGGGCGGGATCGCCGACCAGCAGGCAGCGTGGGCCCCGGGCGCGTCCGACGGCGCGAAGGGCCACCTCGGGCCCGATGCCCGCTGGGCAGCCCAGGGTAACGGCCAGGATGGGAGCGCTCATGGCTTTCGCGATGCTCGCGGTGCGCAGCCTACCCCAGCTTGGTGCCGCCCACGGTGATCTCGTCGATCTTGACGGTGGGGCAGCCCACGCCCACGGGCACGCTCTGCCCGTCCTTGCCGCAGGTCCACACGCCGTCGGAGATCTCGAGGTCGGTGCCTAGCATGCTGACCCGACCGAGCACCTCGGGGCCGTTGCCGATGAGGTTCACGTCCTTGAGCGGTCGGCCCAGCTTGCCGTCCTCGATGAGGTAGCTCTCCGTCAGCGAGAAGACGAAGTCTCCGTTGGAGATGTCCACCTGGCCCCCGCCAAAGCGCTTGGCGTAGACCCCGCGGCGCACGCTTCGGACGATCTCCTCGGGCTCGTGCGGACCGGCCAGCAAGACGGTGTTGGTCATGCGCGGCAAGGCTGGATGGGCATAGCTCTGGCGGCGGCCGTTGCCCGTGGAGCTCAGCCCGAAGTGGCGCGCCGAGAGCCTGTCGTGCAGGTACCCCACCAGTCGGCCCTGCTCGATGAGCGTGCTGCGGCCGGGCTCGATCCCCTCGTCGTCGACGTTGATGCTGCCGCGGCCGTGCTCGAAGGTGGCGTCGTCGACCACCGTGCAGAGCTCGCTGGCGACGACTTGACCGACCTGATCGGTGTAGCGGCTCGTGCCTTTGCGATTGAAGTCGGCCTCCAGGCCATGGCCCACGGCCTCGTGGAGCAGAATGCCGCTGTCGCCTGGGGCGAGCACCACGGGCCAGCACCCGGCCGGGGCCTCTTCCGCGTCGAGCATAACGAGGGCTCGCCGCGCCGCTCGCTCGCCGTGGAAGGCGGGCGAGCGGACATCGAAGTAGGCCATGCCGATGCGCCCGCCGCCGCCGCTCGAGCCCTCTTGCTGCTTGTCGCCCGCCTCGACCACAGCGCGCACGCCAAAGCGAACGAGCGGCTGCACGTCGAAGCAAAAGACGCCGTCGCTCGAGGCCACCAGGATCTCGCGGACGCCCTCGGCCAGGCTAGCCTCGGCGCGGACCACGCGCGGATCGAAGCCGAGCGCCGCCTCGCTCGCCTGCTCCAGCAGGGCTCGCTTGTCGACGGCTGGCGCCTCGACCGAGTATTCGGCCAGCGCGTAGCGGCTCGGCAGCGATCGCGTCCGAAGCTCGCTCGGCGCGCGTCCGCCTCCGCCAGCAGCGATCCGGGCCGCGGTGCGCGCCGCCCCTTCGAGCGCCTCTGGGCGCAGGTCCTGGACGTAGGCGAAGCCGGTCGCCTCCCCGCGCTGTACTCGCAGGCCCACGCCCATCGACACGCCTCGGGAGGCCGCCTTGAGGATCCCCTCCTCGTGGGTGAAGCTGCCGTGACGGCGGAGCTCGAAAAAGGCGTCCGCGTAGTCTCCGCCGCTCGCCAAGGCGACCTCGAGCAAGCGCTGGCATAAGGCCGCATCGATGTTCGCCTCGCCGCCCGGGGCGAAGGGAGCGCGAGGGGAAGCGCTCATGGGCTACCGCTCGCCTCGGTCCGAGCTCGGGTCCTTTTCACTGCGCACAACGTAGGACAATAGCCTACTCTGTCCTGGACCGCACTACCTCGGCCAGGGGTATGCCCGCGCCAGGGCTCTGCAAAGCGCTCGAGCTGTAGCCGAAGGTGGTCAAAGCTGCCACCTGTTGTTCAACAAAACCACGGCTGAGGCAGCAAGCGCGGGTTGAATGCGCTAGGATAGACGCTAGGTAAAAATCAGGAAAATTGCACTGCTCGGGTAGGCCGAACCGCGGGGGCGTGCGCCCCCACCTCCTCCATCGGGATCTCCGGCTCCTTGGCCGCGAGGGCAAATCTCGATACAAGGGAAGGTGTGAAGGTGTGCGTCGGAGTTGGTCCTCCGGCGGGGGCGGCGTGCGTTCCGCCAACGTTTTGACGAGATAGCCGACCAAACTGTGGCGCTAGACCGCGAAAAGACTCTTCGGGCCGCGCAGCGCCTTGTCGAAAAAAAGCGATACGACAAGGCGATTGCCGAGTACCGCAAGCTGGTCGACGACGACCCGACGGATGTGCG
>CAYTYV010000435.1:0-3715 GCA_964441055.1 uncultured Polyangiaceae bacterium
GATCAACACCGATGAGGTAGACACAGGCCGACAAAGAGACCCCCAGCAGCGGGACGAGCATGGCTAGGCCGCGTCGCATACCCCACAGTATCGGGTACGGAGCATTGGCGGTCAACGCTGGCTCCAGCTGAGCTTGACCGAGCTCTGGCGGGCAAGCAGCTCGCTCCGGGACTCGGCCGCGTCGAGCGGGACCTTCTCGGTCGCGACGGTGAGCCCGAGCACCTCTCCGTCCACCTCGTCCACCCGTACGTCGGCCACGTGCAGCCAGCCCGAGGCCACCGCCGAGCCCGGCTCGGCCTGCATGTGTTGGAGCAGTCGCGCCACGGCTCCCACCGGAGGCAGCTCGCTGCCAGCGGGCAGCTCCACGGTAAGCTGCTTGCCGCTACGAGCGACCACCCGTCCGCGTGCGATGACCGCCCTGGACGGCGGCGCGCCGCCCGCACCCACCGTGGCAGCTGCGCCCGAGGCCGCGCCCTCGGCTGCCCGGCCCCGCGCATAGCAGCGCACCATGCCCTTGGGCTCGCCCGTGCACAGCACGCGCCCATCGCGGGAAGCGTCCAGGCTGGCGGGCGGCCGCGAGCCGAACAGGGGCCCCTCGGCCACGGTACGAGCCGCACCCGTGGCTCGATCCAGCAGCAGCAGGCCCTCGGCCCCCACCGTCGCGATCTCCCGGGCAGAGAGCCAGCGAGCTCCGGTGACCCCGGTCACGACTCGGAAACGGCGCCCGAGCGAGCCGTCGCCCAGGCTCCACACCTCGGCGCGCGGGCCCGCGGCCGCGAACAGCTCCGCTCCGTCGGGTGAGAAGGCCACGGCCAGCACGGGATGATGGCCCCGCCTGGACGACAGCATGCGCTCGGCCCCCTGGGGCAAGCGCCGCACCGCCAGCCGTCCGTCCTGGTAGCCCACGGCCAGTTGCCCGCCGTCGGACGAAAGCGCCAGCGCGGTCACGCGACCGCCGACCTCCAGCTCGCCCGCCTGGGCCCAGTCCGCCGTATCGAAGAGGCGCACGGGTCCGTGGTCAAAGGCCACGGCCACGCGCGGACCACCAAAGGCGGCCTCCTGAGCCCGCCCGGGCAGGGGACGCGTGGCCCAGAAGCGCAGGTCGGGAAGCGAGAAGATGCGGATGTCCTGCTCGCAAACCAGCGCGCCGTTGTGGGCATCGACGAAGCCCACCGCACGCGTGGAGCTGACGCAAGCCGGCTGCCGACCGATCACCTCGCCCGAGCGAGCGGCGTGGTAGCGAAGCTCGCGCGAGCCGAAGCTGACGACGTCGCCCCAAGGAGCCAGCACCACGGCGCGATTCCACGACGCGGCCACAACGGTCCACAGCGGCCGAAACTCGGCGGAGCCCTGGGTCGATGGTGCGGCCGAAGGCCCTTGCTCGGCCGACAACAGCAGGCGACCGTCGCTCGGGGCAAACGCGGGGGTCGGCGGCGCGACGGTGGGACCGCAGGCCAAGCACGGCACGACCGCCAGCGGCCAGAGCCGCCCAAGCGTCACTCGGCCGGGCATCCTGCTGGGCAGCGGCGCATTGCCGCGAGCGCTCGAGCCACGAACCATGCTGGTCCTCGTTCGACGGAGCACTAGGGGCTCCCGCCGAAACTTTGGCACCCCCCTTCGCCCTGGGGCAAGATCGCGCCATGGGTGCGTCTGCCCGCGAGGTGTACCCCGGCGGCCGTGCGCCGTCGTCCCGACCCGCCCTCCGACACTGCCATCACCCGTGTGCTCGACCGCAGATCCAACGCCGAGGCCCAGGGCACGCGCTGCCCGTGCCGCGGCCCCGTCGCTGCGGCGGCGGATCGGAGGCGGTAGGAGCCCTCGCCGCTCGGGCCGCGCCACGGCGTGGCTGCTGTTTGGGCTGGCGCTGGCGATGTCGCTCACCGTTGCCATCCCCTCGCAGGCGGCGGAGACCATCCACGTCGTGCGCAAGGGACACACCCTCAGCGCCATCGCTCGCCGCTACCACACCACCGTAGAAACCATTCGGCGCAGCAACCGCCTGAAGCCGGGGCAGCACATCGTCCCCGGCCAGAGGCTGCGCATCGACCCACCGCGACATCGCTCGCCTTCCCGCAAAAGCCGCGGTGCCGCTCGGCCCTCGCGGGCGCAGCGATCCAAGAGCGGGACCGAGCCCAGCACCGCCGCTGCGCCTGAGCCCAAGCCCTCGGCCAAGCGCACGATCGACCCGCCGCCTCGCCAAGACCTCGCGCCCAACACTGCTCGCGGCTCGGCGGCGCGGCATGCCCGCAAGCCCACCAAGACCGACCGCTTTGCCCGAAAGCCAAAGCACCCCGGCTTCGTCAGCCTGGTGCGATACGGCGAGGTCTTTCGGGGACAGCTCGTCAACAAAAAGGGCGGCATTCCGCCCAAGGCCCACCGCAAGGTCGCCCGCTTGATGCGCGACCTGCGCACCAAGAAGAGTCGGCGCATCGATCCGCGCCTGCTTACCATGTTGGCTCGGGTGAGCGACCACTTCGGCGGTCGGACCATCGTGGTGGTCAGCGGCTACCGCGCCTACCGCGCCAAGCAGCACACCCGAGAGTCGCGCCACAACGTCGGTCAGGCCATCGACTTCCGAATCGTGGGCGTGCCGAACGAGGTGTTGCGGGACTACTGCCTCGGCCTGCCGCGGGTCGGAGTGGGCTACTACCCGAACAGCACCTTCGTCCACCTCGACGTGCGCCACGCCAAGGCCGCGTGGACCGACTACTCGCGGCCGGGTGAGCGACCGCGCTACGCCAAGAAGCCAAAGCGCGGAGAGCCACGCCACGCCAAAAAGCCCAAGCGCAGCCAGAAGAGAAAGGCGCGCGCGCGAGCCTCGAGCAGCCGAAAGCGGCGCGGATCGCCCTGAGGGGCTGCGGCGATGACGGCCCGCTTGCGACCACCGTTGCCTGGGGCAGAGCGATGGGCGCACGGGGCGACTGGCGAACGCCGCTAGCGCGGGGGTTTGGGGGCAGAGGAAGGAGCGCAGCGACGCCCGGAGCCCCCATCGTCGAACCCATCACCAAGGCTACGCACAGCTCGCCCCTTGGGGCTCATCGGCTGGCCCTCACCTGTCTCGGGGCCGGCCGATGAGCCACAAGGGACTGGCGAACGCCGCTAATCGAGGTCGTCGTAGATGTCCCGCGGCGGCGCCTGCTTGGGAGCTACCTTGGGCGTCGTCCGCACGGGCGCCGGTCGATGAACCGGCTTGGGCGCAGGCTTGGCGGTCGCCGAGGCGGTCGCCTTGGGAGCGGGCTCGTCCTCGTACTCTCGGTTCTCTGAGCCTGCCCTTACCGACGCAGGACCGCCGTCGTCTTGCCCCGACTTGGAGCCCACGGCGATCCACGCGATCGCGCCTAGCAGCACGAAGGCCGCCACGACCAGCCCCACGACGAGCATGGTCCGGGAGCGACCAGCCGCCTCGGCAGGAGGAGCCGAGGGGCGCTTGGGCGAGACCGGAGCTTGCTCGGGAGGCGTGGACGGGAACTCCATCACGGCCGACGGAAGCAGGTCGGCATCGAGCTTTTCCTCGGCAGACCACGGGCTCGGGCCGCCGTCGGCTACCTCCTCGCCAGTCGCGGTCGCTGCGTCGGCGGCCGCGGGCTCAGCCTCGGCGGTCGCGGGAGCAGCCTCGGCGGTGGCGGGAGCAGCCTCAACAGCCGCAGGCCCAGCCTCGGCAGCCGCGGGAACCGCTTCCGCCTCGGCAGCCGCAGGCGCAGCCTTGGCAGCCGCG
>CAYTYV010000435.1:3815-5670 GCA_964441055.1 uncultured Polyangiaceae bacterium
GCAAGATCCAGGGGCCCAGGCGTGGACATATCCGCTGCGGCAGCCGCAGGCGCAGCCTTGGCAGCCGCGGCAAGATCCAGGGGCCCAGGCGTGGACATATCCGCTGCGGCAGCCGCAGGCGCAGTCTTGGCAGCCGCGGCTGCAGGCGGGGGATTGGACGTGGCCGCGTCAGCAGGGGCCGCCGCGGTCGGCGCGCCACTCTCGGTCATCGGCGCAGGGCCTGCTTCCGCGGACGCGGCAGCCGCGGGGGCGGGCGTCGCCGCAGCCGGAGCGGGCGTCGCCGCTGCGGGCGCCGCTTGAGCCACGGCTGGCTTGACGAAGGGAAGGGCGTCGGGAATCGAGCCCGAGGTATCGCCTTGTCCAGCTCCAGTCGGCGCCCCAGCCGGGGTCACCTCGCCCGTCGGCGGGGTATCGCCGCCTAGGCTACCGCCACCAGCTCCCCCGTCGGCCGCGACGGGCTGGTCTCCCCCCTGGACAGGATCGAGCCCGTCCGCCAGACGAACCTTCTGATCGTCCATCTTGGGCTGGGGCTTCTGGCGGGCCAGCGGAGTGGGCGGAACATAGGCGCGAGCCTCATCCGCGCCCAACGCGTGGCTGTCGGCAGCCGGCTGTGCATCGCCCTGCTGCTCGTTTCCGCCGTCCTGCTCGACCGAATCCGCCGATGTGGGCTCGGCGGTGTCGCGGTTCTGCTCAGCTTCGCTCATTCCGGTCTTCTCGCTCCTCGAATGACCCGCACCCACATCCAATACGCCACGTTAGCAAAGCCTGGTCCAGGCTGCATCGCAAGAGGCTCTCCGGCCTGGGGTCGAGCCGGGGCTGCCCGGATCGGAGGGGCATCGGCTCGTCCATCCCAGTCGGACGGCGAGCTATCCCCTCATCCTGCGATTGGGGCGCTGGACTACGGTGCGCTGAGTCGGCGCGGTTCATTCCTGGGCTTGCAGTGTATCACACATCCGCGTACTTCTCATCGCCGCGCAGAGGATGCGCGCTCGGGCGAGTATCTCGCGGAGCACTCTGCCCCCTCGACCCTCCAACGCGCAACCTGCGCGAGCTGACACGGCCCCCCGCCATGTTCCGACCCCTCTTGTTCTTGTCGACCGCTGCTCTGCTGGCGGCCTGTGGCAAGCCGCCCGCGGGGCCCGCCGCCCCCGAGCCCACTGCCTCTGCCCCGCCCGAGCCCCCAGCCGAGCCGGCTGCCCCCGGCTCCGCAGCACCTTCGGTCCCCGCCGAGGCCTCGTCCACAGTCGACCCCGGAGCCGCGCCGACAACGGCCAGTGCCACCGCCCGGCCCGCGCCCATCCCCGAGACGGGCGTCCTGCCTCCGCTGCCCAAGGGCAGCACCGTGCTGCACGTGGGCGACTCGATGGCCGACGCGCTGGGCAAGGACCTGCGCAGGGAGCTCCAGAAGCGCGGGGTACGCAACGTCCTCAAGTACCAGGAGGCCACCTTCATCCCGCAGTGGGCCGGCTACAGCATGAGCTTTCGGCAGCACGTGGCCATCCACAAGCCCGACCTGGTCATCATCACCTTGGGCGGCAACGAGGTCGCCATGCCCGACCCGACCGAGCGCGCCGAGGACATCCGCACCATCGTCTCGATCGTCGGCGACCGACCCTGCATCTGGGTTGCCGCCCCGCTGTGGGGCCCGCACTCCGGCATCCTCAACGTCATCCGACAAAACTGCGCGCCCTGCCGCTTCGTGGACACCAACGCGCTCATCCCGGACCTCGAGCGGCTCGGCGACAAGGTGCATCCCACCCTGCCCGAGCGCCGCCGCTGGGCCCGGTTCATGGTGCGCTGGCTGGCGCACAACCGCGACCCCGACGGCGAGCGTCCCTGGGACCTCAAAGCCGAG
>CAYTYV010000436.1:0-5663 GCA_964441055.1 uncultured Polyangiaceae bacterium
CGGACTTCGCCACGCAGTAGACGATGGGGCTCCGGTCGTCGCGTTGCTCCTCCCTCTGCCCCCAAACCCCCGCGAAGGTTTCGCCGAGGTAGCTTGATCGGTCTGCAGTGACTGCGGGACCGCTGCGTCACTTACGGCGGCGGCCCCGAGCTGCGGGACCGCTGCATCGCTACGGCGGTGGCTCGCTCGGATGGCTCGGGCTCTGCCGCGACCGAGAAGCGGGTCGCCGCAAGCAGGGGAGGGGGGAGGCTCCTTCGCAACCGGTTGCACGCCGTCATCACATCCGCGGGCCGCGGGTGGCGGCGGCGGCTAGCTGGGCGCGGGACAGCTCTCCTTCGTCGTCGATGGGGTAGTCGTTGCGCTGGATGCCGAGCATGCGCACCGCCGTGACGTCGGCCGCGCCCACCACGGTGTAGGAGATGGTCTCCGAGCCGGCCGTGTGGGCCAGAAGCGCGGGCACCATCGTCCAGGGCACCACCATGGGCACGCGCACCAGGGTGTGGCGCTTGGCGGGCAGCCATTGGTCGGGGTTGAACTGCAGCGGCGGTAGCGCGAAGCGCTCGCCCATCACCACCTTGGCCCGCACGTTGCGGATCTTGACGTCGAAGACGTTGTCGTTGTTGACCTTGACGAAGATGTCCAGGCCCACGCCCTGAGCGTTTGCCGTGGCGAGGTGTGCGCTGTGGAGCTCGACCACGGGGGTGGTCACGCAGCCGCTTGCCAGCACCGAGAGGACCACCGCAGTCGAGGCCAGCCAATGCCATCCGCGCATGCCCCAGAGCGTGGCACGACTGGCTTTGCGCTGCAGCCGGTTTTGCGGGCGGCGAGGGGACCGCACGCCTTGGCTGCATAGGCAGGTATCCGAATTCACTGAAGCTCCGTTCGTCGTCGCGGTGCGTATTGGGTTCCGAGCTCATGCCGCCGAATCGGCGCTCACGGGCGGTAGGCAGATGCCGTAGACCTGCTCGGCGGTCGTGGTGAGGTGGCGCAAGAACGCCGCCGGACCGAGCGGCTGGCCCGTGGCTTGCTCGACCAGCTCGGCGGCCGAGTAGCGGCGGCCGTGGACGTGAATGCGCTCGCGCAGCCAGCCGAGCAGGGCGGAGAAGTCGCCCTTGGCGATGCGCTCAGGCAAGTCGTCGACCTGCTGCAGGGCGGCCTCGAAGAGCTGGGCGCCGATCAGGTTGCCGATGGTGTAGGTGGGGAAGTAGGCAAAGGCGCCCACAGCCCAGTGCACGTCTTGCAGCACCCCCTCGGCCTGGCGAGCGGGACGCAGTCTCAACAAGCGCTCGTAGGCATCGTCCCAGGCGCCTGGCAGCTCGGCCACGGCGAGCTCGCCCGAGAGCAGCGCCTCCTCCAGCTCGGTGCGAATGATGATGTGCAGGTTGTAGGTGGCTTCGTCGGCCTCGACGCGCCGCAGGCCTGGCTGGACGGTGTGGAGCGCGCGCCAGATCTGCTCCGCCGTGATCTCGGGAGCCAGCCCCAGCTTCTCGCGCACCTGCGGTAGGGCCCATTGCCAGAAGGGCTGACCGCGCCCGACCATGTTCTCCCACAGCCGAGCCTGGGCCTCGTGCATCCCCGCCGAGGCAGCCCCGCCGAGCGGGCTTCGCTGCCAGCGAGGGAAGATGCCCTGCTCGTACAGGCCGTGGCCCGTCTCGTGGATGAGTGCGAACAGCCCGGTTTGGAAGTCGTGCTCGCAGCAGCGCCAGGTGATGCGCAGGTCGCGGCTGCCAACGCGAAAGCAAGCCGGGTGGGCGGCGCGGTCGATCCGTCCGGCGGCAAAGTCGAAGCCCATGGCCGTGGCCACCCAGCGCCCGAGCTCGAGCTGGCGCGCCGCGGGAAAGCTCCCCTTTAGCGGAGCGAGGTCGATGCGCTCTCCGCTTTCCGCCACGGCCGCCACCAGCTCGGTGAGCACGGGCCGCACGGCACCGAGCAGCCGCTCGAGCTCAGCGCGCGTGGCGTTGGGCTCGAACTCGGTCAGCAGCGCTTCGTAGGGGTCGCCTCCCGCCGCCAGGGCTGCGGCCTGCTCGCGCTTGAGGCGCACCAGCTCGGTCAGATGCTCGTCGAGCAGGGAAAAGTCCGAGGCCTGGTAGGCCCGTTCCCAGGCCCCGAAGGCGCGGGCGGTGGCCTCGGCCAGGGCGCGGCTGAGATCGGCGGGCACCCGCTGGGCGCGCTCGACCACGCGCCGCGCTTCGCGGGCCTGCGCCGCTGCCACGCTGCCTTCTCGGGCGAGCTCAGCACAGCGGTCGATGGCCTCGCCGAGCTCGGGCGCGCACAGCCTGCCGTGGCGCAGGCCGGTCAAGGTGGACAGCAGCTTGGCGCGGCCCTCCTCGCCCGCCGTGGGCATGTGGGTTTCTTGGTCCCATTGGAGCAGCTCGATCGCGGCCTCGAGGTCGTCGATGTCCCCCCACAAGGCCGCGAGCTGCCGTTCGGCCGTGGTTGGATCCATGGTTGTGCCTACTTGTTGTCCTCCAGCTCCTTTAGCAGAGCCTCGACCTCGGCGTCTCCCTCATCGCCGCGCTTGGCCCGACGCGCCCACATCACGGCTCGGTTGCGATCGCCCTGCCGAAGCGCGATGCGTCCCTGCCGCACCATGGCTTGCGTGGGGCTGATGCGACAGCCCGAGTCCATCAGGGTGATGGCGCGCAGGGCCTTGGCCGCGATATCCCACTTCTCCTGCGACTCGGCCAGATCGGCGAGCTCGGCGGCCACCTCGCCGTTCTTGGTGGCGGTCTGATGCGCCCGCAGCAGCAGGGAGAGCTGGTCCTCGGTATTGCCCATCGCCCGAGCCACGTGCGATTTGCGCTGGTAAAAGGCGCACAGCTCCTGGCCGTGCCGCCGTCCCTTGCAGCCAGCGATGGCCTCGTCGAGCAGCGCGTGGGCCTCGTCGTATTCGCCGCTCAAGATTTTGGCGTCGGCCAGCGATACGGTGGCGCCCGCGTCAGCGGGCAGTAGCTCGAGCACTTGCTGCAGGGCGGGTATCGCGGCCTTGAAGTCGCCTTGCATGACCAGCGCCTGTCCAGCCCAGCGGAGGTAGGCCGCCTTTTGCTCGACGTCGTCGAGCGCATGGGCCTCGTCGATGAGCAGCCGCGCGAGCTCGGCGTGGGCGCCGACGCGCTCGTAGAGCTGGCGAAGCTCACGGCGGATCTGGGCGTTGTCCCGCTGCTGCTGCCAGACCAGCTCGAGGCCGCTGCGCGCCTGGTCCGGCTGGCCCAGGGCCTGGCAGGCCTGATGCAGCGCCAGGGCCGTGGCGGCCTGCTCCTCGCCCGTCTCGAGCTCGATGAGCTGGTTGCAGGTCCCGACCACCGCCTCCCACTGCTCGGCCTCGGCCTGTAGCTCCCGCAGCCGCCTGAGCGCGCCCGCGTCGCCCTCCGCGCGTCCGACCCACTCGGTGAGAAGCTCGGTCGCTTCGGCGCGCTTTTCTTGGGCGCGCATCACGTCGGCCAGACGCAGGGTGGCCTGCCGATGGGCCTCGTCATCGCCTTGCTGCGCGGTTTCGGCGCGCCAGCGCTCGAGCGTCCGCTCGAGCTCGGGCGCCACCGCTTGGGCGTCGATCTCGGCGGCCCGCTCCAGGTCGTCCAGCGCCTCGGCCATCTCGCTGAGCGAGGCCCGCAGCGCCGCGCGCTTGCGCAGCAGCACCAGGCGGGCGGCGTCCTCTTCGGCGTCCTCCAGGGCCTCGGCGATGAGCTCCACGGCTGCCGGGCGGTTGCCGGTCGCCTCCAGGGTGGTGGCCGTCTCCACGACCAGGCTGCTGTCGCCCGGCCGTAGCTCGCGGGCCTGCTCGAGCAGCTCGCCCGCCCGCTCGGCGTCGCCCAGTCGATCGCGGTACAGGGCCGCGGCGTCGCGCCACAGGATCGCCTTGCCCTCGGCGTCCTCGCGGCCCTCGGCTGCGGCGAGCAGCAGGTGGACCAGCCCCGCGTAGTCGCCCGCCTCGTGAAAGCACTGCTCGAGGCGCTGGCGAATGCCCTCGTCGGTGGGCGCGTGGCGGTAGCCGAGCTCCAGGGCGCGGCGCACCCCTTGGGCGTCGTCCAGGCTCTGGTACAGCTCGGCGAGATCCAGAGCCCGCGCGGCCGCCTCCTCCCCAGGCTCGATCGCCAGCAGTCGCTCGCCGAGCTCGGCTCGCTCGGACGGGTGCTCGTCCGCGGGAAGCTGGCCGAGCAGCGCTCGGATGAGCTCGGCGTCGTCGGGCAGCGAGCCCAGCGCCGTGCGATAGACCGAGCTCGCCTCCTCGGGCGCTTCGGTTTCGAGGCGTCGGCCCAGGCCGAGCGCCGCCGACTTGATGCGCTCGGGATCGCCCTGGTCCTGCGCCGCCTCGAGCTGGCCGCGCAGCAGGTTGAGCAGCTCGGCGCTATTGCCCACCTGCTCCCAGTAGCTGGCCAGCCGCGCCTGTGCTCCCTCGTGGGTGGGCTCTTCGGCCAGCACGCTCTGCAGCACCGCCACGGCGTCTTCGGCGCGGTCCTCGCGGGCGAACAGCCCGTCGGCGAGCTCCATGCGCAGGGCGCTGCGGTCGGCGGTATCGTCGAGCCCGTCCAGCGTCTCGCTCACCACCCGCTCCAAGCTATCGAGCTGCTCGAGGCGTCGGTAGATGTCCGTCAGCGGCTGCCAGGCCTCGCGCGCGGTGGGCTCTCGCTCGAGCAGCCGCTCGTACAGCTTGGCGGCCAGGGTCAAGTCTCCAGCCTGCTCGGCCGCAAGCTCTGCCACCTGTCGTCCGAGGGCGAAGACCGGGGCCAGATCGACGACCTCGATGGCCTCCTCCAGCCACTTGACCGCACCGACGATGTCGCCAGCGTCCTTGCGGCGCTCGGCCAGGGCGAGCAGGGCCCAATCGGCCGTGATCAAGCCTCCAGCGCTGGCGCGGCCGATCTCGACAGCCCGATGCATCAGGGTCTCGGCGCGCTCTTGCTCGTCGAGCTCGAGCGCCTTGGTAGCGGCCTCGTGCACCTCGTCAGCCGTGGCCTCGGGATGGCCAGCCCGCCGCTCGAGGTAGTGCAGCAGCAGCGGCTCGTCATCGCCGTTGCGGGCCACCTGCTCGTAGAGGTCGAGCAGCCGACCCTCGTGGGGGTGAAGCTCGGCGGCCCTTCGCAGGACCATGGCGCCTCGCTCGGACCGCGAGTCGGCCTCGAGCGCCGCCGCCAGCGCGTCGATGCCCTCCTGTACGGTCTCCGTCGAGGCGAGGTGGACCTCGGCCATGCGGTACAGCGCGTCGGTGCGCGCATCGAGCTGGTCGTCGCCCAGGCTGGCGAGCCGGCCGAGCAGCCGGACCTGCTCCTGCTCGTCGCCGCGGGCCGCTGCCAATCGGGCCTGAGCGCGCCACACGTCCACCTGTCGGACGCCGGTCTGCTCGGCCCGCTGGTAGTGCTCTTCGGCCGCGTCGAACTCGCCGCGGTCCTGCTCGAGCACCTCGCCCAAGCGCAGCAGCAGCTCGCAGCGCACGTGGGCATCGGCGTCGCGTCGGGCGCTCTCGAGCAGTGTCTCCAGCCGCGCGACGTACCCCGGGAGCTGTTCCGAGCGACGGGCCAGCGCGAGCGCTGCCTCGTGCAGGACCGGGGAGGCCGGATCGTTGTCGATGGCTTCGAAGCGGGCCCGCAAGGCCTGCTCGGGCTGGGCGAGCGCCTCGTCCAGCACGACGGCCAAGACGGCCAGGATCACCGCTCGTCGGAGGGGCC
>CAYTYV010000437.1:0-5656 GCA_964441055.1 uncultured Polyangiaceae bacterium
CTGCGACTGTACTACGTCCCGCCGCGGCCGCAAGAGGGCCGGGTGCGCCACCAGGACTCGGCCAGGCGTACGTCCTCGGTGGTGTCGATTTCCATGTAGCCGCCGTGGACGAATGTGCAGTGGACGGGCTCGCCCGCGGCGACCATGTGCTGCAGAAGATCGATCACGTAGGCCTGGCGCAGGCTGCGGCCCTCGTGAAAGGGGGCATCCTCGCCCTGAGCGGCGCGCACGGTCTCGAAGGCAGCCATGAAGCGAGCCGCGCCCGCGGGCGTCAAGCGCATCACGCCGATGAACTCGCCAGCGGCCTGCTCGGCGGGAACGAGGCGCGAGATCTCCAGCACCCGGTCCCCCTGGGCCCGGAGCTTCTCGGCGTCGGACTCGGGATGCTGGGAGCGGTGGGCGTAGCGGCGGCGCCAGTCGGTGTCGCACAACAGGGTGATGTCGTGCTCGGAGCGCATCAGCCCGGCGATGGCCTCGGGCTCGTACACGATGTCGGAGTAGGTCGAGACGAAGCCATCGGAGAGGTGCGCGCGCGCACACCACAGCGACATCAGGATGTTGTTGTTCGGCCAGTCCTCGTTCATCACGTAGCCGAGATCGGGGTAGGCCTGCCGCACCAGCTCGGCCCGATAGCCCGCGATGAACACGGTGTCGGCGCGCTCTAGCCCGCCAGCGGCCAAGGCCTCCAGGATGGATGCCAGCATGGGCCGGCCGAGGATGGGCACCAGGGTCTTGGGGATGTGGTCGGTCAGGTGCTGGAGCCGCCGTCCCCGACCGGCTCCGATGATGATGGCCTTCACAGCGGTTGGGGCTAGTACACCAGCGGCCGGGCTTGTAGGGGCTGTGTCAAGTTGGTCCCCCAGAGCTCGCCCCTTGCGCCCCTCGCCCTGCCCTCACCCTTGTCCGGGCAGGGCGAGGGGCGCAAGGGACGACTGGCGAACGCCGCTAGAACTCGGCGCCGAAAGGATTTGCATTCCGCCTCGGGCGCACTAGACTCCGCCGCCCTGGTGAGCCGGGATCTGCCTCGGGCAGGCTCTGGCGCTCCAAGCGTGCTTGGCAGGTTCTCTGCCTCGGTTCTTCGCGCTCCGAACCGGCCCGTTGCCACCAAGGCAGACGGGAAGCCCCGCGGAGCTCAGCAAAGCCAGCGACCATCCTCGGAGCGCAGGAAAGGTCCTCTTCGTGAACCAGCATCCGGGTATTGTCGGCACCAAGCTGGGCGTGACCCAGCTCTTCCGAGAAGACGGCACCGTGGTGGCCTGCACCGCCGTGCAGGGCGGCTGCGTAGTCGTGGCAAAGCGCACCCCCGACCGCGACGGCTACTCCGCCTTGGTCCTGGGCCTAGGCGAGCGCAAGGAAAAGCACGCCTCTCGTGCGGTCGCTGGTGCGTTCAAAAAGGCCGGGCAGAGCCTCAAGCGGCACCTGCACGAGCTGCGGCTTCCGGCCGAGCAGCTCGAGCAGTACCCGATCGGCGAGCCGCTCAAGGTGGAGGACATCTTCGAGCCCGGCCAGCGCGTGGACGTGCAGAGCAAGAGCAAGGGCCGCGGCTTTTCCGGCGTGATGCGCCGCCACAACTTCCGCGGCGCCAAGTCCTCGCACGGCGCGCACGAGACCCAGCGCCACGCGGGCTCTATCGGCATGTGCCAGACGCCCGGCCGCGTGCTCAAGGGCCACCCCATGGCCGGCCAGCTCGGCAACAAGAAGGTGACCGTGCTGAACCTGCGGGTCGAGAAGGTCATCCCAGAGCACCAGCTCGTGTTGATTGCGGGCGGCGTGCCAGGTGCCCCCAACGCCATCGTGAAGGTGCGCGGCGCGGTCAAGAAGCGCGGCGGCAAACCGAAGCCGAGCTGAGCGCTCCCTCGCATCCATGGGGCGGAGATCGCGCCAACCCTATCGCGGTGCCGATCGCCGCACTAGGCAGGCCAAGGCGGCCGGCTATCCGGCTCGCAGCGTGTTCAAGCTCGCAGAGATCGACCAGCGCGTCGGGCTTCTTCGGCCGGGCCAGCGCGTGCTCGACCTCGGCGCGGCGCCGGGATCGTGGTCGGCCTACGCGGCCGAGCGCATCGGCCCGACCGGTCGCATTGTGGCGGTGGACCGTCAGCCGCTGGGGCCACGGCGACCGGCCGTGCTGCGCTTCGTCCAGGGCGACGTGCTGCAGATGGAGGCGGCCGAGCTAGACGAGCTTGCCCCGTACCACGTGGTGCTGTCGGACATGGCGCCGCAGACCACGGGAGACCGCAGCACCGACCAGTGGCGTAGCTTCGAGTTGTTTCAGCATGCCGTCGAGCTCGGCTCAGGACTGCTCGGCGCGGGCGGCAGCTTCGTGGGCAAGCTGTTCATGAGCGGCTCCTTTGACGAGGCGCGCGATCAGCTGCGGGCCGAGTTCGACGAGGTGCGCGTGATCCGCCCGCAGGGCACGCGCAAGAGCAGCTTCGAGATCTTCCTGGTGGGACTCGGCCGCCGTCGCGAGGGGGCCGCCGCTCCGCCTGGCGGCGGCTCCGAGCGGTGACGCGGCCCAAAGCCGGCTACGGATGGATGTGCACGAGGGTGCCGTGGCGCAGTGACAGCGCTGCGTGCCAGCCCTCGGGCACCTCGGGCGTGGTCCAGCCGAACAGCCAGGCGGCATCGGTCGGAGCGAGGTTGATGCAGCCATGGCTGCGGGGCCTGCCGAAATCGTCGTGCCAGTACGCGCCGTGCAGGGCGTAGCCCTCGGTGAAGTACTGCACGAAGGGCACGTCGCGCAGGTCGAATTCGTCGCCTTGCTCGTCGCCGTCCATGGTCACCGACAGGTGCTTGGTGTGGATGAGGAAGGTGCCCTGGATGGTGGAGTGGGTCTCTTCGGGATCGCCCAAGCCGTCAGCGCCAGTCGATACCAGCGTGGCGTAGACCGGCCTGCGCCCCTCGTAGGCCACCAGCGCCTGGCGCAGGATGGAGACGTCGATCCACTTGCGCTCGCCCTTGCGCGCCCAGCCGGGCGCCTTGCGGAAGCGGTCGATGCGCACCACCTGATCGGCGCGCAGCCAGCTCTCGTCGAGGGCCTCTAGATAGCTGTGGCCGCCCCGATGCCGCGACCGTCCGGTCAAGCCGACGACCTGCCGCCGCTCGAGCCGGCCGTCCGCGGCAAAGCCGCCCGAAGTCGGGTGAGGGCGGTAGCGACGGGCGGCGCGGGAGCGAACAAAGGCCACGGGAAGGGTCAGCTCGTCGCTCAGCCGCACGCCGCGCAGGCTCGAGGGCGCCACCACGCGCGTGCGGTCGAGCGGCAGTAGCGCGAGCTCGGTGGTCAGGCCGAAGCGCCTTCCGCCGTGCTCGAAGGAGGACAGCAGCGCAAAGCCGGAGCGAACGCGCGCTCGGCCGAGCACTGCGGCAGAGCCGCGCGAGACTCCGCCCAGCCCTGGCAGCGTGCCGCCCTGCTCCAATAGCTCGGGCAGGGGATCGGGCTGCGGGGGCGCGACGAAGTCGGCTTTGCGCCGAAGCCGCTCGTAGCGCCGAAGGTGGCGCTTTAAGCTGGGCTCGGCGCGGCGCTGCTCGGCCTCGGTCGGCAAGCGCGCGTACATCGTCGGCGTGGGATAGCGCGAGGTGACGTACGCATAGGGCAGGCCGAAGCGATCCGGCCCCCGCGCGGCCAGCAGGGCCACGGGGTGGGCGGGATCGAAGCTCGCGCGTGAGCCTGCGCACACGTAGCCACGCGGCTCGATGCGGTACCATCCGAGGCGGCAGCGGCGCCCGCTGGCGGGCTTGGCCTGGCGGCTTACGATGGCGCCAGCGCGCAGATAGCCCAGCCGCCGACTGTCCCAGCGAGGCTTGGCGAACACCCAGGTCTCGCGGGCGGTGCTCACCAGCACCTGCAGCCGCTTGACGTCCACCGGGGCGGGCTCGGCTTGCTTGGCAAGCCCCTCGTCCTCGGCGCCGTAGCCGAGGCCAGCGGGCTCGAGCTCGCCACCTGGGGGATCATCGAGCGCAGCTT
Organism: uncultured Polyangiaceae bacterium; assembly: GCA_964441055.1. GTDB lineage: Bacteria > Myxococcota_A > Polyangia > Polyangiales > Polyangiaceae > JACQWT01. The sequence continues at coordinate 3,962 of CAYTYV010000437.1, forward strand.
CATCGAGCGCTCGCTCACCCAAGGCGGGGTCGATCTCGAGGCCGTCCGCGGCCGCCATCTGCTCATCGGCAGGCGCAGGCGATGGCCCGGGCTCGCCAGCTAGGGGCGGTGTCACGACCGCCAGCGCAGGACCGCCCGGGCTCTGTCCGGGGACCACGCTGTCTTTCAGCTCGCCCAGCCGGAGCGTGAGCTCAGCGGCGCGGTCGCAGTCCAAGCCCACGGCCGCCAGCGCCACCAGCGCCAGCAGGGGCGGAGTTCGCCATCGCATAGCCTCGCCCACCGCCGCTAGCAGTGGGCGCGCGAGCGGGCCAAGTTCGGCGGGCTAGTCCTCCACGAGCTGCGCCACGTAGCTGATGCGCGCCACCGGGTCGTACAGCGGATTGAGCGAGCCTGGCGGGGCGACCACGCCCGCGTAGGCGGTGTGGTCGATGACCACGTAGTACAGGCCGGGCGCCAGTCGGTAGGAGGGGCGGGTGTCGCGGTTCGGCCCCAGCGGCGCGCCAGCCAGCACGGGTCCGGGGGGAGGACCGAGCGGTCGGCCGAGCTGGTAGGCCTCGCGCCAGGCATCGCCCGTTCGCTTGTCGACCACCATCACGTCCACCGCGGGTCCCTCCAGGAAGAACCGCATCGCCAGCCGCTGTTCTTCGTCGACCACCTCGAAGGGTCCCAGAAAGTCCCGCTGGTTCGAGTGCACCTCGATGGTCTCGTTGGCGAAGGTGTAGTGCTCGCTCTCGGTGACGTTGAAGGGGTGATGGGGCTTCTGCGGCGGCGTCAGGACGCCCAGCGAGAAGTCCTTGCCCTTGTCCTCGTTGTAGACGACCGTGAAGCCGCGGGTGAGCTTGCCCACCATGATCTGGTTGCCGAAGGAGTTGGCGACCTGACCGAGCGGCGTGACCGCGGTGGGGATGTCGACCAGGGGGTTTTCCACGTAGCCCAGGCGGAAGTCGGGGCCGTGGATGATGCGGTTGACCTTGCCCCAGAGGTACAGGTCCTCCTCGCCCAGGTAGAAGTCCATGCGGTACTCGACCGATCCCGTGGCCGAGAAGCCCACCCGCTTGCTCACCGAGTTGAAGGCGTAGCCCGTGCCCGCGAAGTTGACCACCACGACCTGGCGGTCATCGTCCACGTCGACCGAGCACTGGTTGGGGAAGTAGCGGCCCACCACGGGCCCGCGGCTCTGCATCTGCAGGCCCACGCCTTGCTTGAGCATCTCGGGGCAGATCCGGCTGGCGCCGAAGTTTGAGAACAGCCACCAGCGGAGCCCCGGGCTGGCGTTGATGGGCCCGCGCATGCACGAGCAGCCCGCGCTGGTCGCGACAAGGGCGGTAAGAACAAGCAGCAAGGCCGCGGCAGGCAGGGCGGCGGACGAGCGGAGCGGGTTGGCTGCGTTTCGAGGTCGCACGAGGGGTACCATAGAACGAATCGCCCGAGCGGGCGCGCAACTTCGTGGTCTGTCGGGCGAGAAGGACGGTAGACGGCCGCAGCCGCCGCAGCGCGCGCGAGCGCTGCACTTCTTCCAGAGTGTACGCTACCGCGGCGGCCCCACCGCCCGGCGAAGCACGTTCGCGACGGCCGGGCGGCCAAGAGGCGGCCGCCCGGCGCGAGCCGCGATCGAGGGCGTGGCGACGCTGGGGGCACGAGCAGCCGTGATCGGTGATCCGAAGGAACACCTTATACATAAAGCGGGAGCACAAA
>CAYTYV010000438.1:0-5651 GCA_964441055.1 uncultured Polyangiaceae bacterium
CTGGGGCCGCGCAGATCTCGCCTCGAGCTCGCATTGCGGATGGTGCATCACGTTAGCCTCCTCGCGTGTGTCCCGTGGGACGAGCCGTCCGCTCAGGTGTTGCAGCCGGAAGCCTCCCGAGCCCGCGCCGTGACGAACAAATGACCATGGGCGTGGCTATCCGGCAGCCCCGTGACCTAATGATGACTACCCCTCGAGCCGCCAGTGGCCGCCGTGCGCCAGCAGCCATTCCTGGGAGTTGAGCGGCTCTTCGCCCTCGGCCGGGCGTATCATCTCGTAGGTGCCGTCCGCCTTGAGGCGGCGCGCCTTGACGTTGTCGCGCAGGTGCAGGAAAAGGATGACGTCGCGAATCGCCGCCAGCAGCTCGGCGTCCTCGACCGGAAACAGCGTTTCCACCCGTCGCCGCAGATTCCGCTGCATGAGATCGGCGCTGCCGAGCAGGATCTCCTCGTTGCCGCCGTTGTGGAAGTAGAAGATGCGCGGATGCTCGAGGAAGCGGCCCACGATGGACGTAACGGAGATGTTGTCGCTCAGCCCGGGAATGCCCGGGCGCAGGCAGCAGATGCCGCGGATCTGCAGGTCCACCTGCACGCCCGCCTGCGAGGCGCGGTAGAGCGCGTCGGCGCTGCCCTTGTGGGCCAGCGAGTTGATCTTGATGGCGATGCGACCGTCGCCCCTCTTCTGGTGCTGCTCGATCTCGCGGTCGATGCGGTTCAGAATCTCCCCACGCATCTGCTTGGGCGCTACCAAGAGCTTGCGATACTTGACCTTGTAGGAGATACCCGTCAGCGCGTTGAACAGGTCGGAGGCGTCATCGGCGAGGTCCGGGTCGCAGGTGAAGTACCCCATGTCGGTGTACACCTTGGCGGTGATGGGGTTGTAGTTGCCCGTGGCCATGTGCACATAGCGGCGAATGCCATCGCGCTCGCGGCGCACCACCAGGCATACCTTGCAGTGGGTCTTGAGCCCGACCACTCCATAGACCACATGCACCCCCGCGCGCTCCAGCGCTTGCGCCCAGACGATGTTGTTTTCCTCGTCGAAGCGCGCCTTGAGCTCCACCAGCACCGCCACCTGCTTGCCGTTCTCGCGCGCCCGCATGAGCGCCTCGACGATGGGCGAGTTCGGCCCCGTGCGGTAGAGCGTCTGCTTGATGGCCAAGACGTCGGGGTCCTCCGACGCACGCCGTACGAAGTTCACCACCGGGGCAAAGCTATCGTAGGGATGGTAGAGCAGCACGTTGCGACGCCGGACGATCGAGAACACGCTCTCCTCGGTGTTGAGCACGGGAGGGACCGCGGGCAGGAAGCGGCGCCACTTGAGCTCGGGCTGCTCCACGTCGCAGAGCTGCGCCAGGGCGTGAAGGCCCAGCGGGTTTGGGGTGCGGTAGACCTGGTAGGGCGACAGCCGCAGGTTTTCGATGAGCATGTCCTCGACGTCGGAGGGCATGTCCTCGACGATCTGCAGCCGCACTACCGAGCCGAAATGGCGCTGCTCGACCACCTCGGACATGGCCTGCAGCAGATCCGAGGCCTCGTCCTCCTCCAGCTCCAAGTCGGCATCGCGGGTAACCCGGAAGGGATAGGCAGCCACCACATCTACTCCGGGGAAGAGGATGTCGAGGTTGGCGGCCACCACCTCCTCGAGCCAGACGAACTGGGGCGAGGTGATCTCGGCCAGGCCAAGCCGCTCGTAGCTGTCGGCGCTCTCCTCCTCGGGGATGCGCAGCAGCCGAGGGAAGGTCATGGGCACCTTCAGCCGAGCGAATCGCTCGGTATGCCCCGGCTCCTTGGCGATCACCGCCAGGTTCATGCTCAGATTGGAGATGTGTGGGAAGGGATGGCCCGGGTCGGAGGCCAGCGGGGTGAGCACGGGGAAGATCTCGCTCTTGAAGTAGCGCCGCAACAGCTTGCGCTGTTTGCGCTTGAGCTCGTCCAGGTGCAGCGCCTGGATGCCCGCCTCGCGGAGCTGCCCCTTCAGATCGGCGTGCCAGCACTCGTAGGCACGGTTCAACAGCGGCAGCAGGTCCTGGCGGATGGCCGTGAGCTGCTCGACCGGGCTCATGCCGTCGGGCGGCGCCTTAACCACACCCGCCATGTGCTGCTTGCGCAACCCCGAGACGCGCACCATGAAGAACTCGTCAAGGTTGGAGCCGAAGATGGACAGAAAGCGCACCCGCTCGAGCAGGGGGTTTTGCGGGTTCAGCGCCTCTTCCAGCACCCGCTCGTTGAACTTGAGCCAGCTCAGCTCGCGGTTGAAGTAGTGGCTGCGACCCTCCCGCAAGGCCGGGGGCACGGTGGGAAGCGGCGTGGTCTCGGACGGTGGGGGGGCGTCCTCGCGGACGGTGACGACGGTCATGGGGTGCTCGGGGCCAGGACGACAAGGGGCCCTCGCGGCCGGACCCGCGCCCAGGTAGAGCTCAGGCCGTTCGCAGGGGGCAACAAAGCGAACTCCAATGCTAGCAGGGCTGGCATAGCTAGTCGAATTGACGGCTTTGCCCAGCACCCAGGGGGCCCCGGCCGGGTGATAGGGGCCGCGCCAGGGAGGCCCGTGCGGCTTGCGGGCGGCGCCCCTATTCGTCGGCCAGCGGTCCCAAGGTCACGAAGAGCAAGACTCGTGGGCCCTCGCTGCGGAGGCCCACGAGCCTGGCGGCCTCGCCGTCCCAGAACGCGCCTATGGGGCAGGCGCCCATGCCGCGCGCGGCGGCGCTGAGCAGCACGCGCTCGCTGGCCATGCCGGTCTCGAGCCATAGGTGGCGGTAACCCCGCGCGCCGTAGCGGCTGAGCAGCTCGGGGAGATCGGCCCAGAAGACGACGTGGGCAGCTGCATCCCCCATGACGGCCTGGGATACGCCCACGGCCTGGGCCTGCTCTGCGAGATCCCCTTGGCGACCAGCGACAAGGCCGTGTGAGGCGGGCTCGTAATGGTAGACGCCTGGCGCCAGGCCTTGGGCGCGCACGGCGATCAAGCTGGCGCGCAGCCCCTCGACGAATACGGCGGGCTGGCTCATCGCATCGTAGAGCAGCGATCCCAGCTCGGCGAGGAGCAGTGGCTCGTCGGTGTAGCGCCGCTCGCTGCGACGGGCGGCGATGGTGCCGAGGGCATTCGCGGTAGCCGCTCGCGGCACGGGCAAGGCCTGCGCAAAGGACGGGGCGGGCACCGCCGTCGAGACGCCAGCGGTGTGCTCGGAGGCGGGGGACGGAGCGTCGGCGCGAAGCGAGGTGGCCCGCTGGACCAGCCCGATGATGCCGAGGGCTCGGGCGGCATCCTCTGGAGGCGCCTCGGGATAGGAGAAGCGCAAGGGCGGCGCCGATACCGCCCCCCGAACGGGCTGGGTCGAGGACGCGGCCGCTCGAGCGGACGGGCCGGGCGGGCGAAGCCGCGCCATGGCCACCACCGCCTCTTCTACGCCGTCAATGCCGAGCGCCTGGGCGGCGCGAGCCTCGTCGAAGCGGTCGAGCATCACCGTTTGCAGGCCGAGCTCGCCCGCGCTGACGCGCAGGTTCTCGAGCAGGTGCCCGGCATCGGCCAAGACGTAGCGGTAGGCGCGATCGCGATAGCGGTGCCCCGTACGCCGCACGATAGAGGTGACGAGCACGGTGGCGACTGCGCCTTCGGCCGCCGACTCGGGTGCGCCCAGCTCGACAGCGCTCGGGTGCCCCTTTCGCAGTCGGTCCAGGGCGTGGGCCTGCGGCTCGTAATGATAGATGCCCGCCTCGAGACCGGCTCGCTTGCTCGCGACCAGGTAGACCTCGCTCGGAAACAGCCCACCAGCCGACGGGGCGGCGCGCAGCGCAAAGCCTCCGCGCTGCTCGGTGATGCCCGCGGTGTGGTAGAAAAGCGCGCTCAGCTCGGCCTGCGACAGAAGCTCGGCGCTCCGAGCCGCAGCCAGACCCGCGGCGGGGCCCTGCAGCGCCACCGAAAGCGATCGGCCAGCGCCGCGCGCCTGGTGGGCCGAGCCCAAGCGCAGCTGCTCGCGGTCCGGATAGTGCTTGAACGGTGGCGGCGGGCTGCCCCAGTTGATGCGCGGCCCCGCGGCCACGGCGCCGCTGCGGGAAATCGAGGAGATCTGGTGGTAGCGCAGGGCCACCTCGACCGGACCGGCCGCGCCCGTCGCTGGCGGCGCCGCGGGGCGGGAGCAGGCGGGCGCGCCCCAGCCGGGCGATCGGATCCACTGGCGGGACAGCTCGCGGCGCGCGTGCCGCGTGCCCAAGGCAAAGGCCGCGAAAATGGCGCCCAGGCACAGCAGCCACAGCACCAACGTGCGGCCGCGCAGGCGACGGGGTGCGCGGGCGGCCTGCTCGGCTGCGGGCTCGGCCGAGCGGGTCCCCGAGCTCGGTCGAGCGCGTCTGCGGCCCAGAAAACGCAAGGCTCCGGGCAGGTTCAAGGCCAGGTGGACCGCCACCAGCAGCAGGGTGGCGTAGCCGAAGAGGTAGTGAAAGTCGAAGACGGGCAGCTCCTGCCGCGCCACCCAGAACACGCCCAGGCCTGCCGTCACCACGAGGTAGACCATGAGCAGCAGGCTCGTGTGGACGTTGACGGCGCGCCGCGACGCGCCCCCGCCCGAGCGGAACCGCACGAGCAGGTATCCGGCCAGCAGCAGCAGGGGCAAGGCGACCGACGCGATGGTGCGCACGGTGATGCTCTCCGTTCGACGAGTGCTCGCGAAAAGCGCGGGCCGAGACGAGGCCCAGCCTCGCACCAGTCCACCGTGCGGTCCCCCTGCCGAGCTGTCAACCGGCTGCGGTGCCAGCCCGTCACCCCCTCGCGCCCCTAGGCGTGGTCTTCGCGAGGCAGCGCCCCGCCAGATCGGCTATGCTCCTGCGCGCGCGGGGGGAATCCCAGGCCGCCTCGCCGCGGCCGAGCCCACTTGACCGGATCCGCGCCGTGCCCCACCGCCTTCACGTCGACCGCGACGACTCGCCACCGTTCGAGCTCGTCCGAGCCACCCCGTCCGAGCCGCCGCAGCGCCCCGTTCCCGAGCGCTACCGCGACCGCATCGTGTTGCACACCGTGCACGACGGCGCGGTCCTTCCTCGCCACTACCGCTTCGGGCCGGACGGAGAGCCGCTCGTCGACCCCGAGCTTTGCGAAGCCACCTACGTGCGCGAACGCGACTGGGGCGCGAGCTTCGTGGCGCACGAGCTCGCCTGCGCGCTGGGCATCCGCAGCTTTGGGCGGGTGCGCATCGCCCGCGCGCTGGTCGACTTCAATCGCTTTCCTGGCAGCACGCCGCCTGGAGCGAGCGCCTCCACCGAGTACTTGGCCATCGGCCCGCCGTTTTCCACTGCCCTCGACCATCGGCAGAAGGCCGCGCTGCTCGAGGACTACTACGACCGCATCTCCGATCTCATGGAGGAGGAGATCCTGCGCGACAAGCTGGTCTTGGTCGGCGTGCACACCTACGACGAGCGCAACCCCAGCCTCACCCGTCGCCCCGACGTGAGCCTGGTCACCCGGCCGGCCGCCTACCACACCGAGGCTCGCATGCCCTTTGGCGTGTTCGATCCGCTCTACCCGGACCGCCTGGGAGAGTCGACCTGCAGCCGCATCCTGCGCGACCGCATCTCGCTCAACCTCGAGCGCGCGGGCTTCCGCGCCAGCCACAACCACCCCTACGCCCTGCCCAACGGCAGCGTGGAGGTGCGCGC
>CAYTYV010000439.1:0-5651 GCA_964441055.1 uncultured Polyangiaceae bacterium
GGCGGGAGAATCGCCGCCGCGTCAAGCGCTTCTTGCGCTTTGCCGAAGGCCATTCCGAGCGTTTCGACGTCTGGAAGGTGCCCGCGGCCGATCGCGTGGTCTTTGCCGAGCACGCCCGCTTCTTCGCGTTTTTGGCCGAGCACGCTGACCGGATCCGCCGCGGCGACATGCTGGTCGTGCGCCGTCCGCGCTACGACGGTCGCTCCCTTCACCACACCATGATCGTGCTCGAGACCGATCCGTTCACGGGCATTCCCACGCTGTTGGTCTCCAACGCCGCTCGGCCCAGGGTCCAGAGCTTCGACGGCCTGATGCAGATCTCCCCCCGACGCTTCCTGCAATACCGCATCCGCCCGCAGCCCGGCTGGCTCGACGAGGCCGTCCTGCGCTACTTGGACGGCGCGCAGGCGCCCGCACCGCAGCCGGACGCAGGACCGGTGGCGCGATGAGCATCCCCGTGTTGATCGCCATCTTCTGCGCGCTTGTCGCGCTCGCTCTTTTTTTGCGCCGACAGCCAGCGACGCGGGCCCCGAGCGAGCCTCCCGACGAGGAGCCCGCTGAAGACGACATCGGCGTCATCCCCATCGAGGACGCCATCGATCTGCACGGCTTTCAGCCCCGGGAGATCCCCCAGGTGGTCGAGTCCTACCTCGAGGCCGCGGTCGAAAAGGGCTACCGCGAAGTGCGCCTGATCCACGGACGGGGCAAGGGCGTGCAACGCCGCCGCGTCCAGGATCTGTTGGCGCGGCACCCACTGGTCGAGCGTTACGCAGACGCCCCTGCCCATCGAGGCGGCTGGGGCGCGACCATCGCCTGGCTGAAGGTCGATGGGCCGCGGAGCTAGCGGTGCGATGGGCATGTGATACCCTGGAGCCATGATGCGTCTCGGCAAGATGTGGCTCGCGGGCGCCGTGCTGGGCGCCGCTGGTGGCTTGGCCTACGGCTGCGCGGTGTCGGATAGTACCTTCGACGATGCCGCGGGCCAGGGCGGCACCGCTGCGGGCATTGGGGGAGGCGGGGGAGCTGGAGGCGGTGGAGGCTTCGAGATCGACGCGGGAGACGACGCCCAGTTCGACTTCGACTCCAGCACGGACGGCTGCGCGGACGGCGAGGAGTGCGACTGCTATAGCGTCGAGTTCTCCATCGACACCATGCAGTCTTGCGCCATGTCGATCCTGCCCGGTTTCGAGATGGACGGCGAAGGGTTCATCCAGCTCGGGGGCACGGACCACCGCGTCTTTGCCATGGACCGCTGGGGAACGGGCCACGTGGTGGCCTGGTGCGATGGGACTACCCTGCCGCAGCTGCTCGAGGCCTTCAATGTGGCAGGCTACCTCGGCCAGGTCCCGAGCCCGCGGGTGGCATCCTTCGGCGACGCGTATCTGTGCCAGCCTGGCGGCATCCCGTCCAATCCCGTGCCCGATTGGGTCGAGTACCAGGGCCTGCAGCTACCCGTGCAGTACCAAGGCGATCCCGCCGGGCTCGCCGCCGATTGGGACGTCATCATCTTGTGCGGCTTTCGTCGAAGCTGGACCTACAACTGGGCCGACGACATCGGCTCCTTCGTCGCCGACCACGGCAAGGGCTTTCTGGCCGTCATGGAGTACGAGTCGCTGGCCAACGACGACGACTTTACCAGCATGAGCCTCATCACCTCCCAGGACGGGATCGTGTTCGAGCCGCTCAATCTCGAATGGGCGCCTGCCAGCGCCGAAGTAACCCTCGACTGCGTGCCCGACGTCCCGCCGCCAGAGTAGAGAGGCTGCGCAGCGGGCGCGGAGCTCGATGCGCGCGCGCAATGCGGGCCCCTGCCTGGGCCCCCTACTGGGGCGACCTCAGTCCTCGACGAGCTCTCGGTAGTGCCGCACGAAATCGAGAAAGGTCGTGCTCAAGACGGGCGCCAATAGCGAGTTGGGGATATGGATGCCGCCAGGCGCGTTCAGCCGATGCGCCGAGTGGAAGGTGATGAGGGTATGCTCGTCGTCGATGCCCCAGAAGTCGACGCTGCCGACGTCGGTCTCGGTGGAGTTGTTGTTGGAGTGCATGACCCGCCAGAAGACCGTGGCCCAGCTCTCGCCGTACTCGATCACCTCGACCTTGGTCATGTCGTTGTTGCTGAGCGCGCTCTCCCAATCGCAGGGAAACGGGCTCAGCACCATGCGCTCGAGCTGGCGGGTCGCCCGGCCTTGCGCGTCGGTCTCATAGACCCGAACCTCGCCGCCTAGATAGTGGTCGAGATTGATGCCCCAGTCCTGCGCGGCCAGCTTGTCGACGAACTCGTCATAGGGCACTTGGACCACCTGCTGGGTGATCTCCACCGCCATCTCTCGCTGTGGGCCGCCCGCGACCTCGGCCACATCCTGGATGAACGAGACGGATACTCCATTGAGCAGCTCGTTCCACGAGGCCTGCTCGAGCTCGTCGATTGCGTCTGCTGGAGCCGCCGACTGGAAGCCCTGGACTACCGAGACGATGTTCCAGTCCTCGTCGCTCTTCGGGAACCAGGTGAGCTCGTAGTCGTCGCAGCAGAAGATCCAGCCGCAGACGTGCTCACCCGTGGGGCAGCCGCCAAAGGCGAAGAGATCGGCCTTGCCGATGTCGTCGATGCCGCCGCAGCTCTCCGTGCTCAGGCCCATGGCGTCGAACTGCGCGATGGTCTGCTCGGTGCAGTCGGCCTCGCTCGCTAGATCGGGATAGCACTCGGCCATGTGGTCGATGATCTGCTGGCAGCGATTCTCCTGGGGCGCCTCGACAACCTCGTCCGCCACGCAGCCCCCAAGGACAAGGGCCAGCGAGAGCGCACCGCAATGAACTGGGACGTTGAGCGATCGAATCATGGCGCCCTCTTATTAGCACGAATTGGACCAGGCGAGACGACCGTCCAGCCATTCGGAATTACGGCAAAAAATCACCGAGCACCGCAGGCTAGAGTGGATCAACGATGATCCAGTTGGATCCTCTCTTGCTCGTCCAGTCCTCGTGGACCTCGCAGCGAGATGCGCGAGCTTTGGCGGTGTCGTTTCGGATGGCACTCGAGCGCGCTGTGGGCATTGGGGCTCGCTACGGACGTCCGGGCTCGCCTTGACCCCGCGGCTGTTCGGCGTTATATTTATTGTAACGATCTCGGCGTGCACAACGTCTATCTTGTGTTGCCGAACCATGCATACGACGCGGACACGCCGCTGCGCGTGAAGGTAGCGTCGTCACAGTAACCCACGGCAGACCAGCGGGTCGCGAGCCCTATTTAGCGCCGCGCCTGCAGGGGCGGCTGCCCTCGCGGTGGCCAGCCATTGCCATTCGAAAGGAGCCGCGCATGCCCCTCCGTATCTCCGAGCCACTCCCGCGCCCTCGGTCCTCGTCCAAGGCCTCGTCCTCACCGCCGGAGCCTGCCGCGACCAGCGGCGCGACCACCGACGGGGAGCTGCTCGCGCACGCCAAGCGGCCCGAATGGGGCGTGGCGATCCAGGTGCGCGAGCGGGGACCGCGGACCGACTACCAGTTCCAGGACGGTCGGCTGCGCAGCATTGCCAACGCCTTCGCCCACCTGATGGAGCCGGTCGATCGGCCCGCTGACGAGACCCTGGCCTTGCAGCAGGAGCTCGCGGCCCAAAGCGGCGTGATCCTAGCGCGGCGCGAGCGGCGTGAGCAGGCTCGCAGCCGCGGCGACCGCATCGTCGAGCTCACCGACCAGATCCGTTACTTCTTGGAGCAGCATCCCGACGGCTTTGATGACTCCGCCTGGCGACAGAACGTGCGCGGGCAAGAGGCCAAGCGGCGGCTGAAGGCGCATCGCGAGGCCGCCATCGCCGAGGCCCAAGAGCTTCTCGGACGGGACGAGCTCGAGCAGCTGTTGGCCGAAGAGCGCTACGACGAGGTGCTGGCCCGCGCCCTGCGGGTGCTGCAAGGCACGAGCCTGGTCAGCCCCGCCGATCTCAGGCCGCTCCGCGAGCTTCCAACGGCCGCGGCCGCCTCGTTCGCAACGGCGCTCTACCAGGCCCTTTACGGCGACGACGCCCAGGAGAAGCGGTTTGCAGCGCTCGCCGATGCGCTCAGCCCGTCAGGCCACCTCGTCGGCTGGACGCTCGTCACCGCCTTGCCCGCGCTCGTGCATCCGACCGAGCAGATATGCGTGCGGCCCAATACCTTTCGCGAGCAGGCCAAGTGGATGGCGCCCGAGCTCAAGTGGAGCGCGGAGCCCAACGCACCGCAGTACCAGCGCTTGCTACGCATGGCGGCGGCGCTGCAAAAGCGGCTCGTACGACGCGGTCTTTCCCCGCGGGACTTGCTCGACGTCTACGACTTCATCTGGTGCACCCTGCGTCCCGCGGCGCGCAAGGCGATCGCGCAGAGCGTGCCCGCCCCGCGACGCAGCGAAACGCGCGCCGTGGCGGCAGGAGCCAAGCGAGCCGCACGGAGCGCCGCATAGCCAGTCGAGCAACATCAAAGCCCAAGAGAAAGGAGACCCCATGGCTCGACGACGTCCTCGCAGACGACGCCGCACGCGCAATCGTGCGCCTCACGCCCCCCGCCGCGACCGCGGCGACGTGCTGTTCTTCCGCGGGCAGGTGGAGGAGGCCTTACCCAATGCCACGTTCCGCACGCGCGCCGAAAACGGCATGACCGTGCTGGCCACGCTCTCTGGCCGCTTGCGACGCAATCGAATCCGCGTGCTGCTGGGTGACGCGGTCAGCCTGGAGGTCTCGGCTTACGACCCGACCCGAGGCCGCATCGTCTATCGGCATCGACCGAACGAGGCGCGGCGCGCGGCCGACGCCGCCTGAGCGTCGGCTCGCGCCGCCATCCTCGACCAACCCCTTGTTTGAGTTATTCGAGCTCCAGCTCCACCCACAAGGGGTCGTGATCCGATAGGCCCAGGTCGGCCACCACGCCGCCGTCGACGACGCGCAGGCCGCGCGTCCAGACGTAGTCGAGGCGCATGCCCGAGTCGTGGGTGGCATCGAGGTGTCCGGCTAGGCCCACCGCATCGACGAAGCCCGCGCCGCGCAGCACGTCGAGCTCGGGCGCACCGCAATAGGGCGCGTTGAAGTCGCCCGCCAGGATCTGGGGGCGATCGCAGGCTCTTTCCTGGGCCAGATCGAGCAGCTCCTTGGACTGGACCGAGCGCTTGTCGCCGAAGACATCGTTGCTCTCGAGGTGCACGGCATAGAGCCGCACGCTTTTGTCGCCCAGGGGCACGTCGGCGTGCAGCACCACCCGCTGGCCCAGCCTGGGCTCGTCCGCGCTGGCAAACCAGTCGTGCTGGCGCGAGTGGCAGCTGAGCGCCGCGCCTGACAGCGGACGCCGCGAGATGATGGCCTGCCCCGTATCGCCGCCGATCTCGCGATCGATATCCAGCTCCACGAACTCGATGCCATAGAGGTAGGCTCCGCCCAGCGCCTCGGCCAACAGCCGCGCCGCGCGTCGCGTGCCATTGCGAGACGAGCACCGATCGACCTCGCTCAAGAGGTAGACCTCAGCGGTGGAAAGCTCTGGATGGCTGATGAGCGCGTCGAGCTGCCCGTCCAAGTGGCGCGTATACTCCAGGTTCCAGGCGACCACCCGCAGGCTCGGCGGCCAGCGTTGCGGCAGGCTCTCCGGCAGAAAGGAGCCCGACTCGGTCACCGGGATCTCGCAGGGAAGCGCGCGCCCAT
>CAYTYV010000440.1:0-5644 GCA_964441055.1 uncultured Polyangiaceae bacterium
AAAAAGCGTGCACTCGAGCCGAAGTACGACCCGGTGATCGCCCTTACCGTGCCGTGGGAGCTTACGCGCGAGCTGTTGCAGGCGGTCCCTCCGCGTCGCCGCGAAACAATCGTCGCGGCGCGCATTGGCGGCGAACGGGTGATGGACCTCGACATGGACCAAGTCGCCGAAGTGCTCGACCTCGTGGCGACAGAAACGATGATGGCCCACGTCGTGGCGGCGGTGAAGCGCGTCGCGCACCTTGGTTTTCAGGGCGAAGACATGCGCGATGCCGCAGTGCGGGCGCTCGAGCGCCTCGCACCCGATAGCCAGCCCGCCGTCGCCGCGCTGAAGAAGATCGCGAGCTGACCAAACAACGGTCGGACTCGAGCTCCGCAGCTCGAGCACATGGCGGCACGCATGGCCGTCGGCCAGCGAACCGTCTCAGCTCCCCGCGACCCGCCCCCGAAATCTGCTATCATCCGCCATCATCGTGGGCATTGCGCGGCGGCAATCGGCGGGGGGCGCCATGAGCGATCCTCCGGCAATCTCGGTGGAAGAGCTCGCCACCGTCTGGGACAGCCGAGGCATCGATTTGGCCACGGTCGTACTGAAGGACGACGGGACCATCCTGCCGCACAGCCGAGCTCGAACGGCCGAGCCATCGGGCGGGCTGGCCACCTTGCCCTCGCTGCTCGCGCCCGGCTCCGACGGCGCGGTGGCCCAGTTCGAGCCGGGCGAGGCGCTGGGCGAGGGCGGCATGGGCATCGTACGGGCCGCCCGACAGACCGCGCTCGACCGCGACGTGGCCGTGAAAAGCCCGCGGCCTGGCACCGAGGTGGCGGGAAGCGCGGGCCTTTTGCTCAGGGAGGCTCGCGTGACCGGGGCCATCGAGCACCCCAACGTCGTACCCGTCTACGCGCTGGGCCGCGGCCGCGACGACCAGCCGCTACTGGTGATGAAGCGCATCGAGGGCACCTCGTGGGAGGACCTCATCGACCGCGACCGAGCCGATGCCGCCCTGGACCAGAGCGAGTACCTGGAGCGGCACTTGCGCATTCTGATCCAGGTGGCCCACGCCGTGCACTTCGCCCATGCCCGCGGCGTGCTGCATCGCGACCTGAAGCCCGAGAACGTCATGATCGGCGGCTTCGGCGAGATCTACCTGGTCGACTGGGGCATCGCCGTGAGCCTACGCGCTGAGGGCGGCATCCGCGGGCTGCCCCGCGCCAAGGACATCGACGAGCTGGCGGGCAGCCCAGCCTACATGCCCCCCGAGATGGCTGCGGGCGACGGCGAGACCATCGGCGTGCGCACCGACGTGTACCTGCTCGGCGCGACCCTGCACCACGTGCTGACGGGCGAGCCTCCCCACCAGGGCCAGACGCTCCGGGAGATCCTCGACAAGGCCTTCGGCTCCGAGCCGCGCGACTACGGGCCCGAGGTCCCCCCCCGGCTGGCCGCGATCTGCCACTACGCTATGGCGCGGCTGCCCGAGGAGCGACCGGCCGACGCGGCCAGCTTCGGCGAGGCCGTCGCCGACTTTTTGACCTTCCGCACCTCGATCAGCCTGAGCGACGAGGCCATGGGGCGACTGGCGGCCCTGCGCGAGGCCATCGGCACGGTCGATGCGAGCGACGAGCGGCAGATGCAGTCGCTGTACGGGCTGTTCTGCGAGTGTCGCTTCGCCTTTGGTCAGGCGCTACGCACCTGGGAAGACAACGACGCGGCCCGCCAAGGCCTGCAGGAGGCGCTCGAGCAAATGATCGGCTTCGAGCTAGCGCACGGCTCGGCGGGCGCGGCCGCTGCCCTGTTGCCCGAGCTGCCCAGCCCGCGGCCCGAGCTCGCTGCCAAGGTCGAGGCCGCACGGGCAGCGCAGCGGCGCACCAGGGCTCGGCTAGAGCAGCTCGAGCGCGACGCCGACATGCGCATCGGCGCGAGGCTGCGCGGCCTGGTGACCTTTGCCCTGGCGATCGTCTGGAGCGTGGTCTGCGTGGCCTGCGGGGTGCTCACCGTCACGGGCGTGCACGCGGTGGGCCAGCTCGAGTTCGCCGGGCTGAACGCGGCGGTGCTCGGTATCTTGCTCGCCGTCTCCTATCTGCGGCGAAAGACGCTGCGCGCCAACGAGGCCAATCGGCGCATCACCAACACTGCCACGCTGGTGTTCGCCTGCCACGCCGTGCTGTGGCTCACGGCCTACGCGCTGGGCCTGTCGGTGGAGGCGACCACGGCCATGCACATGCTGATGGGCTCGGTCATGTGGCTGCTGGGCGGCCTCAACGTAGACCGCGACTGGCTGGCCATGTCGATCGGCCTGGCCGTGGGCTTTGCCGCAGGGCTTGTATGGCCGAGCTACGGCTACGTGTGGCTGGGCCTCGGCGGCGGCCTGGGTGCGGTCGCAATGGGCTGGAAGCGATGGCGTCGACCGAGGCGCCCGAGCGTCGGTTGACTCGCCGACCATCGGCCCTACGTTGTTGGCTCCACGCGCTGTGGCACAACCGTAGGAGTTCGCGATGAGCAAGACTGTGCTGTTGACGGGCGCGACCGGCAAGGTCGGCCAAGAGGTGTTAAAAGCGCTGAAGCAAACTGGCGCGACCATCAAGGCTGCCGTCCGCGATCTGGCCAAGGCCGAGTCCCTGGGCGTCGAGGGCGTGAAGTTCGACTTCGACGAAAAGGCGACCTGGGCTTCGGCGCTCGGCGGGGTCGACGCGCTGTACCTGGTGACGCCGCCCTTCCATCCGCGCGAGGTGGAGATCGGCAAGGCCATCGTCGATGCTGCCGTGGCCGCTGGCGTCCAGAAGATCGTCAAGCTCTCGGCAATGGGGGCGGAGAACGCCGATGCCTTCGCCCACAAGGCGGTCGACGCCTACGTGGCCCAGGCCGGGGTCGACTACACCATCCTCAAGCCGTCGTTCTTCATGCAGAACTTCAACATGATGCACGCCGAGACCATCCGCGGCGCGGCCGCCTTCTACCTGGCGGCGGCCGACGGCAAGACCGGCTTCGTGGACACGCGCGACATCGCCGCCGTGGCCGCCAAGGCGCTGACCGAGCCCGGTCACGAAAAAGCCGAGTACGTGCTCACTGGCTCGGAGGCCATCGATCACCACCGAGTGGCCGAGCTGCTATCCGAGGCCGCGGGCCGACCGATCAAGTACGTGGCCATCTCCGAGCAGGACGCCATCGCGGGCATGAAGCAGGCTGGCATGCCCGAGAACGGCATCGAAGCGCTGACGGTGCTCATGGGCTTTGTCCGCGCGGGCTACACCGCGGTGACCACCGAAGACGTCAAGAAGGTGCTGGGACGCGCGCCGATCTCCTTCGCCCAATACGCCCAAGACTACGCCGCCGCGTTCAAGTAGCGGAAAAGCGTGCGGGTTGGCGGACGGCTAGTGACCTAGAGGCCGAGAAGTTGTTGCGAACCGATCAAGTTTTCCCGGACAGAGCCTCGCGGGGGTTTGGGGGCAGAGGAAGGAGCGCAGCGACGACCGGAGCCCCCATCGTTGAATCAATCACCAAGGCTACGCACAGCTCGCCCCTTGGGGGCCATCGGCTGGCCCTCACCTGTCTTGAGGTCAGCCGATGGCCCCCAAGGACTGGCGAACGCCGCTAGCTCTTGGCCTTGCCCTTTTTCCGAACGGCGTGGACGATGTCGAACATCCCGCCGATCAGGATGAGGGCCGCCAGCACGCTGCCAATCACCGTGTGATCGTGAAACGGCCAGTATACGCAACCTGCGTACAAGAGCCCTGCTCAAACCACCGTGCCAGCGGCCTTGACGCCGATCATCGCGCCCATCGGTCACCTCCCTGAGCAGTCCCAGGGTGCCGCAGATGCACGCGGGCGGCAATCGGCGAGCCATCCGAGCTTCTAGTGGGCCGAGCGCGACGCTTTGGGGTTGACTCCGCAAAGGGGACTGATATGGTCCAGCTCCCCCAGAAAAACCCTCTAATTCCAGGAACTTAAAGCCAAGCGGCAACAAGCTCCTCCCCCACCAACGAGGTGATGTCATGGCAGCCAAAGATGCCGACAAAAAAGCCGATCTCGCTGGACCGGGCGTCAGCACCTACGAAGACGTCGACCAGATCCTCCCGAACGACTACCAACCGGCCTTACCGCCACTGCAGCGCATGGAGGCGCTGTACGAGGTCAAGGACTACATCGAGAAGAACCTCTGCAAAGCGCTCAACCTGCACATGGTGCAGGTGCCGCTCATCGTGGACCGCGACAGCGGCGTCAACGACATGCTGGACCGCGACGGCTCGCGCACGCCCATCGAGTTTCCCTGCGGCCTCGGCTTGGACGAGCCGATTCGCGCCCAGGTCGTGCAGGCGGCCACCAAGTGGAAGCGCCCCGCGCTCAAGCAGTTCGGCTGCCAGCCGGGCGAGGGCATCTGCACCGACATGCGCGCGGTGCGCAAGGACTACTTCCTCGACCACGACCACTCCTCCTACGTCGACCAGTGGGACTGGGAGAAGGCCATCACGGCTGCCGATCGCAACCTCGACTACCTCAAGAGCACGGTGCGCAACATCTGGCAGGTCATCCGCGGCGCGGGTGAGCTCGTCCGGGAGAAGTACCCCGCACTGCGCGATGAGAAGTTCCCCGACATCCCCGAGGAGCTGACCTTCCTGCACGCCGAAGAGATCCTCGAGCGCTACCCCAATCTGCCGCGCAAGCAGCGCGAGACGCAGATCCTGCAGGACTACCCCGCGGTGTTCATCATCGGCATCGGCTGGGTGCTGGCGGATGGCTATCCGCACGAGATGCGCGCGGCGGACTACGACGACTGGGTCACCGAGACCATCGCCGAAAACGGCCAGACCATGCACGGCCTCAACGGCGACATCCTGGTGTGGAACCCCATCACCCGCCGCCGTCACGAGCTGACCAGCATGGGGATCCGCGTGACCAAGGACACCCTGGTGCAGCAGCTCGAGCTATCGGGGCAGCAGCACTTCCTCGAGCAGCCCTACCACCAGGCCATCATGAACGACGAGATCCCGCTGTCCATCGGCGGCGGCATCGGCCAGTCGCGAACCTACATGTACCTGCTGCGCACCGCCCACTTGGGCGAGGTCAGCGTGACGGTGTGGCCCAAGCAGCTCAAGGAGATCTGCGCCAAGCGCAACATCCACGTGCTGGAGTAGCCGAATCGCCACGGGTCGCGGCCCGAGCGCCGTACCCTAGCGCTCGGGCGGAGCTGGCCACGGCGGTTGGCGCCATGCTAGATTTCCTCGAACGATGCGCCTGAGATCGATGTCTGTGCTGGGGCTTGGGCTTGTCCTCGTGGCAGCCCAAGCCGCGGTGGCCTGCTCCGACGGCGAGAACTGCGATCCGATCCACTACGGCAGCGAATGCCGACAGCAAAGCGCGCTCTGGGCGGAGGTCCCCTTCGATCCGGAGGGCAACCAGTGCCCGAGCCTGGAGCAGTTCCTCGACCACAACGTGGTGCCGGGCGACGTCGGATTGCGGGGCGACGAGTTCGCCGAGGTGACGAGCAGGTCGGACCAGGTCTGCTGCTACGCCACCATCACCCATCCGTGCCGCTAGAGTCCTTGAAGAGGGGCTTCGTTGGCGAATGAGTCAAGTTTGTCCCGCAGAGACCCTTGCGGGGGTTTGGGGGCAGAGGGAGGAGCGCAGCGACGACCGGAGCCCCCATCGT
>CAYTYV010000441.1:0-5642 GCA_964441055.1 uncultured Polyangiaceae bacterium
CGCCCCGTCCGCCTCGGGCTACCTGCGCGCTACGTGGCGCAGATCCCAGGTGAAGTTGGGGGTTTCCAGGTCGCCAGGCAAAGCGGCGCGGGCCTGCTGCTCGCCGACGTGCGGGGTCACTGGCTGGCGCGCCCCTTCGAGTCCAAGCCGGACGAAGCGCTTCCCGCGGCCTCGGCGGTGCTGCTCGCCGCAGGCGCCCCAGGGGTCATCGACTTGGGGTCGGCTCCGTCCGAGGCGCTGCACGTCGCGCTGGAGCCCATGGGCGATGGCTACCTCTTGTCCTGGGTCGTGCCCGCCGAGGACGGCCACCTCGGCTACGCTCGCCAGCTCGGCCCGACCGGCCAGGCCGCGGGACCGAGCGTCGAGGTGGCGCGGCTCGGCAAGTCGGCCCGCTGGGTGAGCATCCTGCCCAATGAGCTCGGGGCCTTGCTGCTGTGGGAGGTCGGCAGTGAGGAGCATCGCGATCTCATCGTTGCACCGTGGCAGGGCGGTCGGCCCACGGCGACGCCGCGCATGGTGCTGGCAGGCATCATCGGCTGGGAAGCGCTGGCTTTGCCCGGTGGAGCAGCGGTCGTGGCCGCGACGCCGAGCACTGCCAGCCCGCACCACGGCCAAGTCAAGCTCGTCGAGATCGCCGCCGACGGACGGCCCGCCGAGCCCGTGATGGTGAGCGCCTCGCCCACGGCGCTCGCCGACGTCCAGGTCGCGGCGCTGGGCGACCGAGTCGTGGTGGGCTGGACCGACGCTCGCTCGCTGCGCGCAGGCGCGCGGCCGGGTGAGCTCGACGATCCCCACGTGTGGCTGGCCGCAGTGCGCCCTGGCGGCGAGCTGGTGGTGCCGCCGCATCCGGCCGTCACCCCCTTGGGCGGCGAGGCCCTGGTGGCCCTGTTGGCCTCGCGCAGCAAGTCGAGCGCCCTGCTCGCTTGGGAGCCAGTGGCCGCCGCGGCGGCTCCGCCGCGCCACATCCGCCTGGCCACGGTGGACGGCACGGGGCAAGCGTCCGAGGCCAAGGCCGTGCTCGAGATCCACCTATCGAGCGATGCGCCGCATTTCACCGCTGCTGACGACGGCTACGCCGCGCTCACCATCGCGCCGCTCGAGCTCGACCGAGCGCGCGCGGGCGAGGCCGGGGACGCGGCGGCGGCCGCGCGCATCGGCCCAGTCCACGTCAGGCTCGATGCCCAGCTCGGCGTACGAGCTGCCGAGCCCATTCGAGTGGCGCAGCTCGGCGAGGCGGGCATTCCCGAGCTGACCCGCTCGCTCGGCTGCCATGGCACGCGCTGTAGCGCCGTGGCCAGCACCGTCGGCCCCCCCGCCAAGGTCGTGGTGGTGTCGCTGCCCGTACGCGAAAGCCCGTGGCGGGTCCCCGCCGCAGCGGTGGCGGTTACCGAGCCGCCCAAGGCAGACCGGCTGGAGACGCTGATCGCCGCCGACGGGCCGCTGGCCGAGGTGGCGGCAGCCGCGCTAGGCGGCGACCGCAGCTTGGTGGCTTGGGTCAGCTACGCCTTGCCAACGGAGGCGACCTCGGGCTCGCGCAAAGGCGGCGCGGGCAAGCCGGAAGCTACCTTGGCGTTTCGGCTGCTGTCTGGCGACGGGGCCGAGAGCCCGACCCATGTCGTGTCCAAGCGCGCCATCTCGATGGGCGGCGTCGCCCTGGCGCCCATCGACCAGAAGGCGGACAAGGGCGGCGGAGCGGACCAGCCGGTAGCCGTGCTCGGCTGGGCGGGGCCCAACGCGGGCTATCCGCAGGTGTTTCTCACCAAGCTCGCGGCCGACGGCGGCAAGCTCGTCCAGCGTACCCTGACCAAGGTCTCGCGTCCTCGCCGTGCCCCTGATCGGCAGCCCAACGAGGTCGCGGACGTGGACGTGGTCGCGGACGGACGAGGGGGCTTTGCCGCGGCCTGGGTGGATACGCGCCACGGCAACCCCGAGATCTACGCCGCCCGAGTGGCGGGCAACCTGACGCGCCGTGGACCCGAGCGACGGGTCAGCCGCGCGGTCGGCGACTCCCGCGAGGTGCGCATCGCCGCGCGGGGGCAAACGGTCCTGCTCGTATGGTCTGATGCGCGCGAGCAGCCCGAGCAGGGTCGCAGCGACATCTACCTGGCCCGGCTCGAGGGCCGCAACTTGAAGCTCGTCGGCGATGCCCGACGGCTGCTTCGGTCCCGGGCGCACTCGCGCACTCCAGGGATCGCGGCAACGGACTCGGGTTTTGTCGTCTGGTGGCTGGAGGACCCCGAGCCCACGAGCGGTGGCAGCGCGGCTTCTCTGCGCTTCGTCACCCTGGACGAGCAGGGCGAGCCCGTGGGATCTGTCCGGTCGATGGCGGCGGCGGCCGGAAGGCTCACCTCTGCGCTGATCGGCTGCAGCGGGGGCGCCTGTCGGGGCGTGGTCGGCCAAGTGCGCGCTGGCGCGCTGCACCTAGGTGCCTTCTCGCTACCGCTCGACGCGGCCAGGGCAGGTCCTGGCAGGCCCTCGCCGCTCGCGACCCTTCCCGGCGGCAGCGCTCAAGACCTGTCGCTGAGCTCGGACGGCGCGGCGCTCGAGTCGCTATTTTTCATCGACGCGCGGCCGGGAGCTGGGGACCGAGTCCGGCGGCTCGCACTGAGCTGGTGAAGGGCCCTGGCCAGCATCTCCGGGGCTAGGCGGTGCGGGCGGGGCCCCGCTGGCGTTCGATTCGAAGCCGCCATCGGTGGCCGCCAGCGGCCCGACCTCGTTGCGCCGCTCGACCTCGGCCAGGATCTGTTGGTGGAAGCTCTGGAAGTACGACTCCTTGGGCCAGGCGGGCGCCTGTTCGACCAAGCGCACCGCTTGGGCCAGATTGCCAGCGTCGACCGCCACGATGGCCGCGCCATAGCGCATGGCCCAGTGCACCAGTGGGCTCGCATTGCTGGCGCTCACCATGAGCTGCAGGTCCCCCCCGTGTCCGCGATGGGCAAAGGCGCGGACCAGCGCGCCTAGTGCGCTGCGCAGCATGCGCACCCGATCGGCCAGCGAGGGCACGGTAGTCGGCACGGGCATGCCCTCGATGCGGCGTACCTGCTGCGCCGCCTCGTCCGTCTGTCCCTCGAAGGTCAGAAGGAGCGCGTCGAGGAACAGGCGGTGCTCAAGGGCCGCCTCCCAGGCCGGTCCGCGCTCGGCCGATCGCAGCTCCTGTCGCGCGCGCTCGACCCAACCGTAGGCGGCAAAGGCCGTAGCGGTCATCAGCGGTCCCATGGTCTCGGGATGAGGCACCCGTCCGAGCCAGCTCGACCAGCGAGCCAGCACCTCGTCGACGTCGCCCGAGCGCAGTACCCGAGCGGCACGACGGCGGGAGGCTTGGCGCACGGCCAGCACCGCCACGATGGCCAGCAAGACCATGACGCCAGCCAGCGGCTCGGACCACGCCACGCGAAGGATCAGGGCCGCGGCCGCTGCCGAGGCCACCAGCATGACGCTTCTCAGCGCCCGAGCCCATCGCGGATCCTGAAACGGAAAGACCATCGCCTATCTTCAATGTATCACCAACGCGGCGCGGTGCAGGCGCCTGCCCCGGGTTTGCTGGCCTCGACAACGTCCGGCCTATGGGCTAGGTTTACTGTTGCTTCGGTGCACACGCGCCGAGCGTGTGGGCCCGCCGACAGCGCGCCGCGAACTCCGCCAGGCCCGGGAGGGAGCAACGGTAGTGGAAGGCGAGTGTGGTGGGCCCTTTCCCTATTTGGGGGCGCGTCCGCGGTCTTGAGGCTCGCGATGCTCGGGCGGAGCGCTCTGCTCGACCAGCTCGACCCCGGCTTGGGCGGCGTGCTCGAAGATGCGCTCGTCGCGATAGAAGGTGCCGTAGATGATGCGCGTCAGGCCCGCGTTGGCGATCATCTTGAAGCAGCTCCAGCACGGCGAGGCCGTCACGTAGATGGCCGCGCCCTCGATGCGTACGCCGTTGCGGGCGGCCTGCACGATGGCGTTGGCTTCGGCGTGGACGGTTCGCACGCAATGGCCGTCCTCCATCAGGTGTCCGGCCTCGTCGCAGTGTGCCAGTCCGCGGATCGAGCCGTTGTAGCCCGTCGCCAGGATGCATTTGTCGCGCACGATGACGGCGCCGACCTGCTTGCGGTCGCAGGTGGACCGGGTGGCCACCTCGCGGGCGATGCGCATGAAGTACTCGTCCCAGGTGGCTCGCGTACGGCTCGAGGTGGTCATGGCGAGCGTCACCATCGACCGGCCCGCTGAGGGGCGTCAAGGGTCGGCGCGCGCGGCTCGAGGCTGCGGGGGGCGCTCGCTGCGCCGCTGCCGTTGTGCTACCCGGGCCCGCATGACCGGCTCAACGCGCATCCTGGTGGTCGGTTCGGGGGGGCGGGAGCACGCCTTGGCCTGGGCGCTGGGCCGCTCGCCCTCTGTGACGGAGGTAGTCGTTGCGCCTGGCAACGCGGGCACCGTGGGCTCGTCCGGGCCCGACGGCGCGCCCATGCGTCGGGCGAGCCTGGACTCGCTCGAGCCCGAGGCCATCGTGGAGCTCGCGCGAGCCGAGCGGGCCGATCTGGTGGTCGTGGGTCCCGAGGCTCCCTTGTGCGACGGCGCCGTGGACGCGCTCGAGGCCGCGGGCATCGCCGCCTTTGGTCCGCGGGCCCAGGCGGCCGAGCTCGAAGGCTCCAAGGCCTTTGCCAAGCGCTTTGCCAGCCGCCACGGCATCCCCACCGCACCCTACCTCGTCACCGAAGATTTCGAAAAAGCAAAGGCGTTCATCGCCGATAGGCCCGGCCGCGTGGTGGTCAAGGCCGACGGGCTATGCGGCGGCAAGGGGGCCATCGTCACCGACGATGACGAGCAGGCCGTTGAGGCCGCCCGTCAGATGCTGGTCGACGGCCGCTTCGGCCAGGCCGGTCGCACCGTGGTGGTCGAGGACAGGCTCGAGGGCGCGGAGATGAGCGTCGAGCTGGTGACCGACGGCGAGCGGGCGCTGGTGCTGCCCGTGGCGCGTGACCACAAGCGCATCGGCGAAGGCGACGCGGGCGCCAATACGGGCGGCATGGGGGCCTTTGCACCCGTGGCTGTCGAGCCCGCGCTCTTGGGGCGCATCGAGGCCGAGGTGGTGCAGCCGACCCTCGCGGGCCTACGGGCGGATGGCATCGTCTATCGCGGCGTGCTCTACGCGGGGCTCATGATCGCCGCGGACGGCACGCCCAACTTGCTCGAGTACAACGTGCGCTTCGGCGACCCGGAGTGCCAGGTGCTGATGCCGCTGCTCGATGGGGACCTGGCCGCGCTGTTGGCCTCGGCCGCCCGCGGCGAGCTCGATCCGGACGCCGTGCGCATTGCAGCGGATCGGCACTCGGTCGTGGTGGTGCTGGCCGCGGCGGGCTATCCGGCCAGTCCGCGCATCGGCGATGCCATCGAGGGCCTGGACGAGCAGGGGCAGCTTCCCTCCGCTAGCGGCCAAAAGCTCATGGTCTTCCACGCGGGCACGCGGCGCCAGCGCGGCGCCCTGGTCACGGCTGGCGGACGCGTGCTCGGCCTCGGCGCTTGGGGCTCGGACCTGGCCGAAGCGCGCGCCCGGGCGTTTCGCGCCATCGAGGGCATCGGCTGGCAGGGCATGCAGTTCCGTCGGGACATCGCGGTATCGGTTTCGGACAAAGAGAGGCAACTATGAGCTCTTCCAATGCGCCCAA
>CAYTYV010000442.1:0-1239 GCA_964441055.1 uncultured Polyangiaceae bacterium
TCGGGGCCGAGGGCAGAGCGGAAGAGCGACTCGGCCATGGCCGTGACGTACTCGTGGGAAAAGCGCACGTCGGTGCGGACGAACAGCGCATCGCCAGGGGCGACGGCTGCGACGCCGATGCGGCCCGCCATGGCATCGGCGACGGCGTGCGAGGCGATGATCTTCTCGGCTAGCGTCATCGGCCGAGGCGAAGTTCGGATCGGCGGTGGGCTGACCTCGCCCGCCAGCCGGGCGCGGTTGTAGGGGAACAGGCCGCCGTACTCGACCACGTCGGCGCTCAGCGGATCGAGCCCGCGGGTGAACTCGGCGATGGGGATCTCCTCGCCCTTCCGCGCCCGCTCGATGAGGCCGAAGTCGGTGGCGGTCAGAAGCCCGATGTTCTGCGCGTTCTGGCGGTAGATCTTCTCGATGCTGCGGGCCACGACCAGCTCGACGCCCGCCGCCCGCTCCGAGTAGGGCGCGGTCTCGCGCGAAGAGCCGCAGCCCTTGGAGCGGCCGCTGGCGATGATGCCGAAGCCGCCGTCCTTGATGGCATCCGGCTCGACCTGCCCGCCGCGGAGCCCGACCAGGCAGTAGCGGGCCAGCGTCTCGTCGTAGTAGTAGCAGACCCAGCCGGGGGCGATCTCGTCGGTGGAGATGTTGTCGATCAAGCCCTTGACGTCGGGCGGGACGGTAAGCTCCTCGGGATGGTCAGGGCGAAGCTGTCGGGCGAGCAGCTCGGCGTCCTCGGTCAGCCACAGGACCCGTCCAGTGATGCGGATGGTCTTTCTGCGCGGTACGGTCATGGCCGTGGCACCTCGTCGACCCCCCGCGTACACAGCCGCTCGGCGGCTGCGGCTGGTGTGCTGGAACTGTGCACGGGCTTGTCAACCCGTCGAGCGGCAGCACCCTAGCTCATGGTGGCAGCTCTGAGAACGCCGATCCGCACCTCTGATCCGAGCTGTGCTAACCAGGCGTGGCGGCGAGATCGATGACGAGGCGCAGCAGCCAGAACGGACCGCGCAGTCCAAAGCCGACAGGACGGCGGCCTGGCGGGCGCGGCCCAAGCCGCCACGTGTCCGTGGCCATCGTGGGCGCGGGGCTCAGCGGGATGTCGGCGGCCTTCCACCTGGGCCGCCTCGGCGTGGACTACCGCATCTTCGAACGGGCCGAGCGCCCTGGCGGGCTGGTGGTCACCGATGAAGAGCGGGGCTACCGCTTCGATCGCACGGGCCACCTGCTGCACCTCGGCCCAGGGCC
>CAYTYV010000442.1:1339-5622 GCA_964441055.1 uncultured Polyangiaceae bacterium
AGCCGACACTTCATGATCCCCTACAACACCCGCCTGTGGGGCGTAGGGCCCAAGGAGATCACCGCCGACTGGTGCCAGCGCTTCGTGCCCGTGCCCAGCCTCGAGGACGTCATCGCTGGCGCCGTGGGGCTCGCCGACCGGGAGCTCGGCTACAACGTCCGGTTTCTCTACCCGCGCGGGGGCATCGGGCGGCTGAGCGAGGGCCTGGCGGGCTCGCTCGGCGAGATCGAGCTCGGCCGCAGCCCTGAGCGCATCGAGGTCGAGCGCCGCGAGCTGGTCTTTCCGGGCGAGCGGGTGCGCTACGACGCGCTCATCAACACCGCCCCGCTGCCGCGCTTCGTCGAGCTGCTCGCCGATGCGCCAGCCGGGGTGCAGGAGGCCGCGGCCGAGCTCCGCGCGACGCCGCTATACTACCTGGACCTGGCGCTGCGCCGAGCCTGCGGAAAGCCCTACCACTGGATCTACCTGCCCGAGCCCCAGCTTCCCTTCTATCGGGTGGGCAGCTACTCGGCCTTCTGCCCCGAGATGGCCCCGCCAGGCAAGGCGAGCCTGTACGTCGAGCTGGTCGACCGAAACCCGCCAGAGCTCGGGCGGCTGCTGCCCGAGGTGGCCGGCTGGCTCGCGAAGATGGGGCTCATCGCCAACGCCGAGGACATCGTCTTCGCGAGGCTGCGGCGCATCGACCACGCCTACGTGATCTTCGACCGCCGCCATGCGCCTGCGCTGGAGCTCATCCGACCCTACCTGCGCGCCCAGCGCATCTGGAGCTGCGGCCGCTACGGCGGCTGGACCTACTCGGCCATGGGCGATGCGCTGGCCGACGGCCGCGATGTCGCCATGGACGTCGCAGCACGGCTGGGGCTAAGGACCGAGCGGGAAAGGACCGAGCAAGAGGAGCCGTGAGCGGCGTCGACATCACCATCGTGGTCCCGGTCCACAACGAGCAGGCCATCCTGGAGACGGCGGTCGAGGAGCTGCGCCAAGGGCTCGAGCCGCTCGGCTGGCGCTACCAGATCCTGCTGGCCGAGAACGGCTCGACGGACGCCACCGCCGAGCGCGCCGCCGAGCTGGCCGAGCGCCACCGCGAGGTCCAGAGCTTCTCGGTGGGCGAGCCCAACTACGGCCGAGCGCTTCGCGAGGGCATCGAGCGCGCCGCTGGGACCATCGTGATTTGCGAGGAGATCGATCTGTGCGACGTGGACTTCCACCGCCGGGCCGTGGAGCTGCTCAGCCGCGAGCCCGTCGACATGGTGATCGGCTCCAAGCTGATGACGGGCGCGCAGGACGACCGGCCCTGGATGCGCCACGCCGCCAGCCGGCTCTACAACGGGCTGCTGAGGCTCGCCCTCGGCTTCCGCGGCACCGACACCCACGGGCTCAAGGCCTTTCGCAAGAGCACGGTGGGGCCGATCGCGCGTCGCTGCGTGGTCGATAAGGACGTGTTCGCCTCCGAGCTGGTCATCCGCACCTACCGCGCGGGCCTGGCCGTGCACGAGCTTCCGGTCCGCCTGGCCGAGAAGCGCCCGCCGTCCATCAACCTGCTCCGCCGCGTGCCAGGGGTGCTCGAGCGGCTGGCCCGGCTGGCCTGGGCCGTGCGGGTTCGGGGGTAGGCAGCCCCAACTAGCCGTCGCTGCCGCGCGCCAGCAGCGCGGCCTTGGTGCGCTTGCCGAGCGCCCGTGTCACCAGCACCAAAAGCGCGCAGGCGAGCACCGACAGCCCCGTGGCCAACCAGGGGATGGCGGCCGGCTGTCGGGCCTCGGCTGGCGAGTCGGCGATCCACAGCGAGACGATGGGAAAGGCGTTGAAGGTCATGTGCATCAGCACCGACGGACCGAGCGAGCCGCTCAGTCCCCGCAGGTAGCCCACCGCCAGGGCCAAGAGCGCGATGGGCACGGCCGCACGCCAGTCGAAGTGAACCAGGGCGAAGAGCACCGAGGTGACCGCGATCACCACCGACAGTCGGTACCGGACGATCAGCCGACTGAACAGCGCGCCTCGGAACAGCACCTCCTCGACGACCGGCCCGACCAGCACCACGGCCACGGCGATGAGCACCCGCCCGCCAGTGCCCGCCGCGAAGAATCGGTCGACCAGCTCGTACGACCGGTCCGCCTCGGGCGCCAGTCGGTGCAGCCCCTCGTACAGGGCGTGGGCGGGCAGCACCGCCGCGGCGCCCAGCAAGATGCCCAGCGGGTAGAAGCCCAGGTGCGTTCGGCGCCAGGCGATGAAGCGCCGAATCGCCATGTCGGGGGCGTGGACCCGCAGCAGCGCGAACAGACCGAGCGCGTAGGCCACGAGCTGACAGCCGAGCGCGCGGACCACGTCGTGCGGCCCGGCCTCGCGCACGAGCCCGGACAGCAGCACCAGCCACTGGAACAGCAGGGTGATGCCCATGACCCACAGCACGGCCGCCACCACCGACATGGGGCGGCTTTGCTCGGGCGGCGGCGGCGGGCCCGAGGCGTACTTGGGCGGCGGGCTGAGCGGCGGGATCATCGATCGCGCAGATGAGCCGGGACCCCACGCTTGATGATGGTGTCCACGGCCCAGTCCGCCCGGGTCTCGGGGTAGTCGATGGTGGTGTGCAGCCCGCGGCTCTCCTGGCGCGAGGCCGCGCAAGCGACGATCAGCTCGGCCACGGTGGCGATGTTGCGCAGCTCCAGCAAATCGCGCGTCACCAGGTGCTTCCAGTAGTACTCGCGGATCTCTTCCTGCAACAGCGCGATGCGCCGCGCCGCTCGGCGCAGCCGCGCGTTGGAGCGCACGACGCCGACGTAGTTCCACATGGTCAGCCGCAGCTCGTGCCAGTTGTGCGCCACCACCACGGCCTCGTCGCTGGGCACGGCGTCGCCGGTCTGCCACTCGGGCACCGACGAAAAGGGCACGCTCTTCGTGGCCTTTAGCTCTTCGCTCAGGCGCACCGCCGCCCGATGGCCGAACACCAGCCCCTCCAGGAGCGAGTTGGAAGCCAGCCGGTTGGCCCCGTGCAGCCCCGTGAAGGCGCACTCGCCGATCGCCACGAGCCCCGGGATGGAGGTGTGGCCGTGTAGATCGGTGGTGATGCCCCCGCACATGTAGTGGGCTGCGGGCACCACGGGGATGGGCTCGCGGGTGATGTCGATGCCCCAGTCCCGGCACTGCTCGTCGATGGTGGGGAAGCGCTCGCGCACGAAGGACGCGGGCTTGTGACTGATGTCGAGGCAGACGTGGTCGGCGCCGGTTCGCTTCATCTCGAAGTCGATGGCGCGGGCCACGATGTCGCGCGGCGCCAGGTCCTTGCGCGGATCGTAGCGCTCCATGAAGGCCTTGCCCTCGAGATCGCGCAGCACAGCGCCCTCGCCGCGCAGCGCCTCGCTGATCAGAAAGCTCTTGGCCTTGGGGTGGTAGAGGCAGGTCGGGTGGAACTGGTAGAACTCCATGTTGCCGATCTCGGCGCCCGCTCGGTAGGCCATGGCCACCCCGTCGCCCGTGGCCACATCCGGGTTGGAGGTGTACAGGTAGGCCTTGCCCGCACCGCCCGCGGCCAGGATGGTGAACCGCCCTAGATAGGTCTGGATGACGTGCCTGCCCTCGCTGGAGGCCTGCTCGTCCAGCACGTAGGCGCCGATGCATTTGTCGGGCCCGCCGAAGGAGGTCAGCGTGATGAGATCGATGGCGGTGTGGTTCTCGAGGATCCGGATGTTGGGATGCTGGTCGCAGGCCTCGAGCAAGGAGCGCTGCACCTCGCGACCGGTGGCGTCGGCGGCGTGAACCACGCGGCGGGTCGAGTGGCCTCCCTCGCGCGCTACCGCCAGCCCCCGGCTCGAGGTGTCGAAGCGAGCGCCGCGGGCGATGAGGTCCAGCAGGCGCGCGGGCCCCTCACCGACGCAGAGGTCGACCACGACCTCGTGGCACAGCCCGGCTCCCGCCTCCAAGGTATCGCGCTTGTGCGCTTCGCCGCTGTCGTCCTCGCCAACGGCCACCGCGATGCCGCCCTGGGCGTAGCGGGTGGAGGCATCGTCGCGCCCTCGCTTGGTCACCACCGTGACCTCGCCGCGCTCGGCCGCGTCCAGCGCGAAGGTCAGGCCGGCCACGCCGCTGCCGATGACCAGAAAATCCGTGGTGATAGGCACGGGCGCTAGCGTAGGCGTACGCGCGCGATTCCGCCACACCTGGTCTCGCCCACCGAGCTAGTCCTTGAAGAAGGGCTTCGTAGGCAAACGAGTCAAGTTAGTCCGCCAGAGAGCCTTGCGGGGGTTTGGGGGCAGAGGAAGGAGCAACGCGACGACCGGAGCCCCCATCGT
>CAYTYV010000443.1:0-5620 GCA_964441055.1 uncultured Polyangiaceae bacterium
GGACGAGCTGCCGCGGCCCGCGCTGCCCCACGCGCTCGAGCGGATCGCTCGGCATCCGCACGGCCCTGCCGCCATCTTCCTCGACTACGACGGCACCCTTACGCCCATCGTCGACCATCCCGATAGGGCGCACCTGTCCGAGCCGATGCGCGCGGTGCTCGCCCGACTGGCGGCGCGCTTCTTCGTGGCGGTAGTAAGCGGCCGCGACCGCCAGGACGTCGAGCAACGGGTGGCCCTCGAGGGGCTGTACTACGCGGGCAGCCATGGCTTCGACGTGTGCGGCCCTGGCATCGAGCTCGCGCACGAGGGGGCAGAGCGCGCCGTGGCCGAGCTCGCCCGGGCCGAGTCCGCGTTGCGCCGCCGCCTGGCCGACGTGGCGGGATGCTTGGTCGAGCGCAAGCGCTTCTCCCTCGCAGTCCACGTTCGGCGGGTCGAGCCCGAGCGCTGGCCCGAGGTGGCCGAGGCCGTCCGCGAGATGCGCGACCAGCATCCGGGGCTTCGCGCGATGACGGGCAAGTGCGTCTACGAGCTGCAGCCGGACGTCGCCTGGGACAAGGGCCGCGCCGTCGTGTGGCTGTGCCGCGAGCTGGGCCTCGAGCCGGGCGGCGATGATCTGGTGCTCTACCTCGGCGACGACACCACCGACGAAGATGCCTTCTCCGCGCTGGCGGGCTCGGGCGTGGGCATCAAGGTGGGCGAGGAGGCGGGCCGCACGGCTGCGGCCTATCAGCTACGCGACCCCGACGAGGTACGGCGCTTCTTGACGGCCGTCGCCGAGCTTGCCGCAACGTCGTCCTGAGCGGGTTCGCCCCGTGCCCGCGGGCCGTTGTGCTATGGACCTGCCCCTCTCGATCCCGGACGCAGAGGCTCTACCCGCTGCCGACCACCCGATCACCATGCTAAGGCGCGACCATGCAGGATGAGCCCGTTGCCACCCGCGAGCGCGACGCCGCCACCCTTTGGGGCGAGATGGACGCCCATCTGTTCAACGAGGGCACGCACGTTCGCCTCTACGAAAAGCTCGGCGCCCAGCTCTGTCGCCAGCAGGGCGTGGACGGAACGCACTTTGCCGTGTGGGCGCCTAATGCCAACTACGTAAGCGTCATCGGCGACTTCAACGACTGGGACAAAAGCGCCCACCGCCTCGAGCCCACGGGCGCCTCGGGCATCTGGCAGGGCTTCATTGCCGGGGTGGGCCGCGGGGCGCGCTACAAGTACCACATTGGCTCCGCCATCGGCAGCTACCGGGTGGACAAGGCCGACCCCTTCGGGCTGCGCCACCAGCTGCCACCCGAGACCGGCTCGGTGGTCTGGGATCTGGACTACCGCTGGGGCGATGATGCCTGGATGGCCGAGCGCGGAGAGCGCAACGCCCTGGACGCGCCCATGTCGATCTACGAGGTGCACCTCGGCTCGTGGCGGCGCGGGCCCGACGGCGAGCTGCTCGGCTATCGCGAGATCGGCGCCCAGCTGGCCGACCACGTCGAGCGGCTGGGCTTTACCCACGTCGAGCTCATGCCCGTCATGGAGCACCCCTTTGGCGGCTCCTGGGGATACCAGGTGACCGGCTACTTCGCCGCCACCGCCCGCTACGGCACGCCACAGGACCTGATGGCGCTCATCGACGAGCTTCACCAGCGGGGCATCGGCGTGATCCTCGACTGGGTGCCCGCGCACTTTCCCGCCGACGAGCACGGCCTGGGCTACTTCGACGGCACCCACCTCTACGAGCACGCCGATCCGCGACAGGGCATCCACCCCGACTGGGACAGCCTCATCTTCAACTTCGGCCGCAAGGAAGTGCGCAGCTTCCTTATGTCGAGCGCGCTGTTCTGGCTGGAGCGCTATCACGCCGACGGGCTGCGCGTCGACGGCGTGGCCTCGCTGCTCTACCTGGACTACTCGCGCAAGGACGGCGAGTGGATCCCCAACGACTACGGCGGACGGGAGAACCTCGAGGCCATCTCCTTTTTGCGGGAGATGAACGCCGCCATCTACGAGCGCTTTCCCGACGTGCAGACCATCGCCGAGGAGAGCACCGACTGGCCCATGGTCTCGAGGCCGGTCTACGTGGGAGGGCTGGGCTTCGGCTTCAAGTGGGACATGGGCTGGATGCACGATTCGCTGCGCTACCTCAGGCGCAATCCCATCCATCGCAGATTCCATCACAACGAGCTGACCTTCCGCAGCCTGTACGCCGATCACGAGAACTTCATCATGCCGCTCAGCCACGACGAGGTGGTACACGGCAAGGGCTCGCTGCTCGGCAAGATGCCGGGAGACGAGTGGCAGCGCTTCGCCAATCTGCGGCTGCTGCTATCGTACATGTGGGCGATGCCGGGAAAGAAGCTGCTGTTCATGGGGGCCGAGATCGGCCAATGGGACGAGTGGAGCCACGACGGCAGCGTGGACTGGGCGCTGGGCGAGCAGCCGCTGCATCGCGGGGTGCAGCTCTTGATCGAGGACCTGAACCGCCTGCTCGCCCGCGAGCCCGCGCTCCACGAGCTCGACCGCAGCCGGGCGGGCTTCGAGTGGATCGATGCCAACGACGCCGAGCAAAGCGCGCTGCTATTTCAGCGCAAGGCGCGCTCGGCGGGGCCCGCGCTCGTGTGCGCCTTCAACTTCACGCCCGTGCCGCGCCACGGCTATCGCATCGGCGTCGACGACGAGGGCTTCTACCGCGAGCTGCTCAACTCCGATGCCCACGAGTACGGCGGCAGCGGTCAGGGCAACCTGGGCGGCGCCTGGTCCGCGCCCGTGCCCTGGCACGGCCGCCGCTGCTCGGTCCAGGTGACCCTGCCACCGCTCGGGGCGGTCTGGCTCAGGCGCGAGCCGATCTGAGCGTCGCGATCGCCGCCGGAGCCGCTTCGTGCACTGGATCGACCTCGCCATCTTCGCCGCGTACATGCTCGCCATGCTCGGCGTGGGCGCGTACTTCTTGCGCAAGAACCAGGGCGCCGACGACTACTACGTGGGCGGCCGCTCGATGGGCAGCGCGCACGTGGGCATCTCCGTGGTGGCCACCGACGTCGGCGGCGGCTTCTCCATCGGCCTGGGCGGCCTGGGCTTCGCCATCGGGCTGGCGGGCTCGTGGATGCTGTTCACCGGGCTGGTGGGCGCGTGGCTGTCCGCGGTGCTGCTCATTCCTCGGGTAAAGCGCAACCCGGCCTTCGCAAAGGCGCTCACCTTTCCGCAGGTCTTCGCCCACTTCTTCGACCGCAAGGTCGCCCTGCTGGCCGGCCTCATCTCGGCCGTCGGCTACGTCGGCTTCACCGCCAGTCAGATCCTCGCGGGCGCCAAGCTGGCCAATGGCACCTTCGTCAGCCTGGATCTGAACACCGCATTGGTCGTCATGGGCGCAGTGGCCGTGGTGTACACGGTCATGGGCGGGCTCAAGGCCGTCATCTACACCGATACCATTCAGTGGATCATCCTGCTGGCGGGCCTGACCCTCATCGGGCTGCCCGTCAGCTACTACGCCGTGGGCGGCTGGACCGCGGTGTCCCAGACCTTGCAGCCCGAGATGCTCAGCCTGACCAATGTCAGCTGGCAGAAGCTGGTCTACTGGGCCGTCACCATCATCCCCATCTGGTTCGTGGGGATGACGCTCTACCAGCGCATCTACGCTTGCCACGACGCCAAGACCGCCCAGCGAGCCTGGTTCATCGCGGGCCTGTTCGAGTGGCCGCTCATGGCCTTCATGGGGGTGACCCTGGGCCTGCTCGCGCGGGTGGCCGCCGACCAGGGCATGTTCGACTACCTCGGCGCCACCAACGTCGCGGCCACCGACCCGGAAACCGGCCTGCCCATGCTGCTGCGCACGGTGCTGCCCGTGGGTCTGATGGGACTGATGATGTCGGCCTACTTCTCGGCCATCCTCTCGACGGCCGACTCCTGCCTGATGGCCGCCTCGGGCAACGTGGTCTCGGACATCATCGGCCACTTCCGGCCGATGGATCCCGACAGCAAGCGCTTTCTGCGCTTCTCGCAGCTGGCCACCTTGGTCCTGGGCGTGCTCGCCTTGCTGCTGGCGAGCACCATGACGCAGGTGCTCGACCTCATGCTCTACTCCTACGCCTTCATGGTCTCGGGCCTGACCGTGCCGCTCGTGGGCGCGCTGTTCTGGCGCAGGCGCAGCAGCATCGCCGCCTTTGTCGCCATGCTGGTCGGCGGCGCCACCACCGTCGCGCTCGCTTCGAGCGGGCTCGAGCTGCCGCTCGAGCTCGATAGCAACGTCTACGGCATCTCGGCCTCAGCGCTTTGCTTCGTGGTGCTGACCCTGGTCGACCGCCGTGCCGAGCCGCGTGGTGCCACGGCCCGCTGAGAAGGACATGAGGGCGAGCTGACCGCCGCCAACCGCTTGGAGCCCACCTTGACATGCTAGTTTGATGAAGTCATCATTTCTGCATGTCGAAGCTCATCCAGGTTCGCCGGGTGCCCGATGAGGTGCACCGCACGCTCAAAGCCAGAGCCTCACAGGCGGGGCTCACCCTTTCGGACTACGTGCTGCAAGAGCTGGTGGCAGTGACGCAGCGGCCAACCCTGGAGGAGATGCTCGACCGCCTCGAGCGCCGAGGAGCGACCCGGCTGACGCGCGGCTCTGCCGCCGCCGTGCGCGCAGAACGGGAGGCGCACGAATGATCGTGCTTGACGCCTCGGCGGCGGTGGATCTCCTGCTCCAGGTCGAGCCCCGCGCTTCGGCCTTGGCTGCCCGACTGCGGCGCCATGGCCCCAACCTGGCGGCCCCGCACCTGCTTGACGCCGAGGTCGCCCAGGTCCTGCGCCGCTTCGTGCGCCAGCGCGAGATCGGCGAGAGCCGGGCCCGAGCCACCCTCGAGGATCTCGCCCTACTCCCGCTGACCCGCTATCCCCACCGTCCCCTGCTCGGCCGCGCCTTCGACCTGCGCGACAACGCTACCATCTACGACGCCCTCTATCTGGCATTGGCCGAGACCCTCGATGCCCCCCTGCTGACCTGCGATGGCGCCCTGCGCGACGTGCCCGGAGCCTATGCCCGGGTGGAGGTGGTGGATTAACCCGGCCACGCCCGCTTGCTGAGCTCTTGCCGTGTGTACCTCGACCTTGACTCGAGAACAGCAAATTGCCATCATGTACATAAAGGACATTGCAAGGCAAGAGCATGGCGGAGCAGGTCAACATTGTGGAAGTGCGGGCCAAGCTGGCAGACACCATCAACCGCGTGGCATACGGGGGCGAACGCGTGGTGCTGGAGCGCCGCGGCCAGGGCGTGGCAGCGCTCGTGAGCATGGAGGATCTGGAGCTGATCGAGGCCCTGGAGGACGAAGCTGACGTGCGTGCGGCACTCAAGGCCCGTCGCGAGAACGGCGAGGTGCCCCTGAGCGCGATCAAGGCTCGGCTGGGGATGAGGTAGCCCTCAGCCGCCATGACGCGGTACCCGGTAGCGTTCCGCCCGTCGGCAGATCGGGCGCACCAGCGGATGCTCACCGATGCCCAACGGCGAATCGTCCTGGCCGTGGAGGATCTGGCCGACGATCCCCGACCACCCGGCGTGGTCGAGCTGGCCGGCGGGGAGAACCTCTGGCGCATCCGCGTAGGCCGGTATCGCGTCGTGTACGAGATCCACGACGATCGGCTGTTG
>CAYTYV010000444.1:0-5584 GCA_964441055.1 uncultured Polyangiaceae bacterium
GGGCGAGGTCGACCGCCGCAAGCTCTACTTGGCTCAGGCCTGCTCGTCCATGCACGGCTACTGCACCGCGCGGCTGCATCTATCCGACGCTGCGGCCTATCGGCACATCCGCGCCGCTCGGCTGGGGCGGCGGTTCCCCTTGCTGTTGGAGCTGGTGGCAGAGGGGAAGCTGCATCTGACGGCCATCTGCTTGCTCTCGCCCCACTTGAGCCCGAGCAACCATCGGCAGCTTCTCCAGGCGGCCGTCCACCGGAGCAAGCGCGAGGTGGAGTTGTTGGTAGCCGAGCGGTTTCCTCAGCCCGATGTACCCTCGCAGCTCCGCAAGTTGCTGGGGCCGAGGCCGCGGCCGCGCGGGGTTGCGGCCGGGACGACCGAGGGGCCTGCAGAAGCTGCTGACCTGGCAGCCGAGGTCATGGACTCGCCAGGGAGGCCGGGCGTGGCTTGCCACGGCGCCCAGGAGCCGCGCCCTGCGGAGGCATCTTCGAAGGAGACGCCTGTGGAGGCTTTTGCCGAGGGGCCAGCTGCGGCTCCGAGCTCGGCCAATGCTCCGGCGGCTCCGAGCTCGACCGAGGCCACGGTGGCCAATGTCACGTTGCGCTGCAAATGCCACAATCGCTACGACGCCGAGCAGCACTACGGCGCGGCCTACATCGGGCAGCGCGTCCGCCAGCGGCGCGAGCGGTCCAAGCAGCGGCGGCGGTCGAAGGCCCTGCAAGCTCGCGCCTGCATCTTGGCGGCGCCCACCGCGAATCGACGCACCGACGCACGCCGCTTCTGGAGTAGCCCAAGCAAGAGCGGGGAACGTCCATGAACAGATGGCCCCTGGCACCACGGCCGCTGAAGACTCCGGCCGTGGTGCTACACTGCCGCCCGTGAGCGCGATCGAGCCGACGCTGTCCCAGCTCTGCGGCCAGCTCGTGGTGGGCGGCTTCGAGGGAAGGGAGCTGCCGCGTAGCTACGCGCGTGCGCTGGGGCGTGGCGAGCGCGGCGGCGCCATCTTGTTTCGGCGCAACCTGGGCGAGCCCGACGAGGTCGCCGCCCTGTGCCAGGCCGTGGCGCGCGCCGTGCCCTTTGGCCCGCCCGCCCTGGTGGGGGTCGACCAGGAAGGGGGGCGCGTGGCGCGGCTCGGCGCGCCGTTTCTCTCGCTGCCGCCCATGCGGGTGCTCGGCCGCATCGACGATGAGGAGCTGACGGCTCGGGCTGGCGCCGAGCTCGGTCGGCAGCTCGCCGCGGTGGGCTTTTCCGTGGACTTCGCCCCAGTGTTGGACGTGGACTCGAACCCGGAAAACCCGGTCATCGGCGATCGCTCCTTTGGCCCCGAGCCCGAGGCAGTCGCGCGGCATGGCCTTGCCTGGGCCCGCGGCCTGCAAAGCCAGGCGGTGGCGGCCTGCGGCAAGCACTTTCCGGGGCACGGCGACACGGCGCTCGACAGCCACTGCGATCGGCCCGTGGTGGATCGAGCGCGCGCCGAGCTCGAGGCCACCGAGCTACCGCCTTTTCGAGCGGCGAGCCGGGCAGGCCTAGCCGCGCTGATGAGCGCTCACGTCGTCTATCCCGCCCTCGACGCTGCCGGGCCCGCCACGTTCTCGCCCGCGATCTGCACGAGCTTGCTCCGCGACGAGCTGGGCTTCGAGGGCGCGCTGTTCAGCGACGATCTCGAGATGGGCGCCATCGCCCAGCAGCACGGCATGGCCGAGGCGGCGCTGCGGGCGGTGGAGGCCGGCTGCGACCTGCTGCTCATCTGCCACCGCGAGCTCGCCCAGCACCAGGCCCACGAAGCCCTGGTGCGCGAGGCCGAGCGCAGCCAGGCCTTCAGAGCCCGTTGTCAGCAGGCGAGCGAGCGCGCTTGGCGGTTGCGGCAGTGGTGCCTGGCCCGTCGGTCGAGCTTGGGGCTGCAAGACGGCGGCGAGAGCTCGGAGCCGGCCGCCCGAGCGCGCCTGCACGAGGTGCTGGGCCGCGATGCCGCGCGCCAGCTCGCCGACGAGATCGATCGCCGGGCCGCGAAGCAAAAAGGAGCCGAGCGATGAGCGTGGCCTTGCGCAACGGGCCCGTGGTGGTGGTGGCCGGAAGGCTGGTCACGGCCGACCCAGAGCGCTCGACCGAGGAAAACCCCCTGGGCGCGCTGGACGAGGCCGCCGTGGTCATCTCGGACGGTCGGATCGAAGCCTTGGGGCCTGCCTCGGAGATCCTTCGCCAGGTTCCCGATGCCGTGCGGCGGGAGCAGCACCCCGATGCCGTGGTCACCCCGGGGCTGGTCGACGCCCACACGCACGCGGTGTGGGTGGGCTCCCGCGCCCGCGAGTACGCCCTGCGGATGGAGGGCGCCGACTACGAGCAGATCGCCGCGGCGGGCGGCGGGATCGTCGCGAGCATGCGGGCCGTGCGCCAGGCCGACCCAGCGATCCTGGCGGCGGCCCTTGCCGCGCGGCTCGGTCGCATGAGGGCCATGGGCGTGACCACCGTCGAGGTCAAGAGCGGCTACGGCCTGGAGGAAGCAGCCGAGCGGCGCCAGCTCGAGGCGGTCGCGCGGGCCGCCGAGGATCCGATGCTGCCGCGGGTGGTGCCCACCTTTCTCGGCTTGCACGCGTTGCCGCCGGA
The DNA here is from genome assembly GCA_964441055.1 of uncultured Polyangiaceae bacterium. Lineage (GTDB taxonomy): Bacteria > Myxococcota_A > Polyangia > Polyangiales > Polyangiaceae > JACQWT01. The sequence goes on from CAYTYV010000444.1 coordinate 2,599, forward strand.
GGCCCAAGGCGACCGCGAGCGCTACGTCGCGCAGTGCCGTCGGTGGCTGGACGGCATCGCACGCGATGGGCTTGCCCGCTACGTGGATGCCTACGTGGATCGCTCGGCCTTCAGCGTCAGCCAGGCCCGCCCCCTGCTCGAGCGGGCCCGCGAGCTCGGCCTGGGCGTTCGCATCCACGTCGGCCAGTTCGCCGACGTGGGCGGGGCCGAGCTGGCGGCCGAGCTGGGGGCGGCCAGCGCCGACCACCTCGAGCACCTGAGCGAGCCGGGTGCCGAAGCGCTGGCCGCGGCGGGCGTGCGCGGAGTGCTGCTGCCCGTGGCGAGCTACACCCTGGCGCAGGCGCCCCCGCCCATTGCCCTGCTGCGGCGGGCGGGCGTGCGCCTGGTTGTCGCTAGCGATGCCAATCCGGGTACGGCCCCCACCGAGAGCCTTCCCTTGGCGCTCAGCCTCGCAGTGCGCAGCTATCGCATGACCGTGGCCGAGGCCCTGCTGGGCGCCACGCGCGAGGCCGCCGAGAGCCTGGGGCTGGACGTGGGCCTGCTGCGGCCAGGCGCGCCCGCGGACCTGACGGTCTGGGACCTGTCGCACGAGGACGCCATCGTTCAACCGTGGGGGCTCGGGCGCACGCGCTTGGTGCTTTGCTCGGGGCGCACCGTGCACAGCGCGCCTTCGAGCCCTCCTGGTTGAGAGCACAAGGTCGCCCCGAGATTGTGCAGATCTGAAATCGATATTTCGATTTTGAATTAGATGCGCCGAGTTGACATCTATAACTGACGGAAAATAGGTAGCGTTGGCTGGCATGGATCGTGTGTGCTAGCCTGCGCTTTGCTGTGCGCGGCTGACGGGAGCCTGCGGCGCGGCACAGAGCCTGCGGCGCGGCACAAAAGGGGTAGCGGTCATGGACCACTCAAAGACGATCCTCGTCCTCGACAACGACGACAAGTACCGGAAAACCTTCGCAGAGGCGCTTGAGCGCGGGGGCTTCCGCGTGCAGCAATGCCGCAAGGCCCAATCGGCCTTGGTGCAGGCCTCGGTACGAGAGCCCGCCATGATCGTCTCCGAGGTGAAGCTGCCCGACGGCAAGGGCATGAGCCTGCTCAGGGCCTATCGCCGCGCCTTTCCCGAGCGCCGCACGGCCTTCGTGTTCTTGTCCTACGCGCACAAGCCCAGCCAGATCGTGCGCTCGATCGAGGCGGGCGCAGATGACCACTGGTCTAAGGGGCATCCGCTCGAGGTCGTGGCGGCTCGGGTGGGCACCATGCTGCGACGCCGCAAGGAATCCGAGGACGTGCGTCGCGGCACGGCGCGCGCTGCGCTGCGCTGAGCAAGCTCTGGCGCTCGAGGATCGCCGCGGGTCGCTACGCGCTGGCCCCAGCGTCAGTTGACCTCGATGGCCACGTCGTCGACGTACCAGTCATCGGCACCGTAGCCGTAGTAGCGGAAGGCGATGCGGACGGTGGCAAGGCCGGCCAGAGAGCTAAGCGACACGGCGCGCTGGGCCCAATAGCTGCTGCCGGGCCCCATCTCTTGGATCTGAACGAAGTCGGACGGGCTCGTGGGGTTGGGGTTGGTGGTGTAGACCACGTAGTGGCCCTGGTAGTAGCTCGTCCAGGTGTTCTGCTCCCAGTAGGTGAGCGTGATGAGGTCCGTTGGGACGCAGCCGGACAGATCGAGCACCGGGCCGACCAAGAAGTCGTTGTCCGTACCGGAGTAGTCATAGTCGTGCAGGGCCGCGTACGAGCCAGTGTAGGCCTCGTAGCTGGTCTCCCAGGCCATGACGGGGTTGCCGCCGTCGACGTGGCTCCAGCCGATGGGCGGCACGCCCGCTTCGAAGCCCTCGAACAGGGGCAACATGCCCTCTCCGCAGTTGCCTCCGCCCGCGCCGCCAGCGCCTGCGGCGCCTCCTGCCGCGCCGCCGCTGCCCGCGGCTCCGCCCATGCCCGCGGCTCCGCCCGAGCTCGTGCCCGCGGCGGTGCCCATGCCCGCCGCCCCGCCGCCTCCCGCTGCGCCTCCGTTGCCCGCCGCACCGCCGCTCGCGGTACCACCACCGCTTCCGGCCGAGCCGCCCGTCGCCAACGAGCCGCCGTCTCCTGCCACGCCAGCTGCTCCGCCGAAAGCTCCCGCAGCCCCGCCGCTCGCCCCGGCGCCAGAGCCACCGTTCGGGTTGCCGTTATCGTCGAAGGCGCGCGTCCCCTGGGCGCAGCTAAGCCCCACGATCGCGGCCCACAGACCGCACGCCACCCCCGGCTGCACTCGCCGCCTCATGATCGAGCCCGCATTATAAAATCTTCTGGGCACGCCGTCAGCCTGGCTTTCTCGAGGCGCTCAAGCGACCGTGCTGGCCACGGCTTCTCGCCGTCGACTCGTGGCGCTTCGCCGAGTCAGTTGACCTCGATGGCCACGTCGTCGACGTACCAGCTATCGGCGTTGTAGCCGTAGTAGTGGAAGGCGATGCGCACCGCGGGAAAACCGACCAAGGGGCTCAGCGGAACGGTGCGCTGAGCCCAGGAGCTGCTGCCCGGGCCCATCTCCTGAATCAGCGCAAAGTCCGAGGGGCTTACGGGGAGCGGGTTGGTGGTGTAGGCCACGTAGTGCCCCACGTACCAGCTCGGCAGCTCATTGCGCTCCCAGTAGGTGAGGGTGATGGTGGCGCCCGGGTCGCAGTCGGATAGATCGAGCAGCGGGCCGACCAGGAAGTCGTTGTCCGTCTCGGCCGAGTCCCAGCCGTGGTAGGCCGAATACGCGCCGCTGTAGGCGTCGCTGTCGGTCTCCCAGGCGAGGGAGAAGTTGCTGCCGTCGATGTGGATCCAGTCGGTCGGTGGCACGCCGCCCTCGAAGCCCTCGAACAGGGGCAGCATCCCGTGTCCGCAGCTAGGCCCGGCACCGCCGCCCCCGCCGCCAGCGCCGCCGCCCGCGCCGCCGCCAGCGCCCCCGACACCACCCGCGCTCGTGCCGCCTGCGCCCCCCGTGGCCGCCCCGCCCCCC
>CAYTYV010000445.1:0-3144 GCA_964441055.1 uncultured Polyangiaceae bacterium
CTGCGCGCCGTTCGCCGCGCCGAACGGCGGCGCGAGGAACAGCGTTGTCGATCATCGGCGTCGCCTACGGCGCGCCGATTCACCCCCTGCGCGCCGTTCGCCGCGCCGAACGGCGGCGCGAGGAACAGCGTTGTCGATCATTCGTGGGGCGGGCTTGTTCCCCGCGGGCTGCTCGGCGTTGCTTCGCGCGCGCTGGCTGGTCGAGGGTTGACGCCCTAGGAGTAACGGTTCTTACGGAACTTGCGCATCTGCAACCAAAGGGCCGTCAACTAGTTGATTTTACACAGCGGCAGATTGGTCGACTTCTTGCAAGGAACACGGGCGCCCGCTTGTGTGCGGGCCAGCGGACCCCCCCTTCCGCAGAGGGCTTGAAGGAGGTTCTTCGATGAACTGTAGCAAGTTGGTGCGTTCAGCACTGCTCGGATTGACGGTCGTGGTTGCTGCCTCGGGATGCGCCGAGGAGCGAGCCCCGATCAACCGTGTCCAAGCCAACGCCCTGGCCAAGTCGTTCTTCGTGGGCGAAGCGCTGTTGGACACCGCAGACGATCCCGAGTTCTGGCACCAAACCACTCTGGTCGACGCGGGCTATGGCGTGTCCAACGGCTGGCTCTTCCCGTCGACCTTCTCCCAGGCGCCGACGCGGGTGAAGTTCCAGATCACCGAGGATCTGCTGCTCGCCCGGATGACCTACGAGGTCATCGAGGACAGCGACCACAAGGGCGTGGGTCCGGCCAACACCGACGGGCAGATCGTGGCCGCCTTCAAGATCCTCTCCCACTTCGACATCCGCCACGCCTACAACCCGGCCACGGGCGAGGAGCTGAACATCATCGAGGAGAACACCTCCGATCGGCCGTGGTACGAGCGCGCGTACTTCCGCGTCGACTGGTCGGAGAACCTGCAGTCGGACATCTTCGAGTTCGACGTGCTGTCGATGATGGGCTTCTTCGACGGCGTGGAGTACTCGTCGCTCAAGTACTACGTCAACGACCCCACCGACCGCGACGCGCCCTACTTCGACGTAGGTAACGGCTACTTCGACGTCACCAACAAGGCCTTCGCGCTACCCAAGATGCTCGACCTGAGCTCGCTCGGCTGGGGCATCGACGAGTTCCCGGCTTGCTGGCTGCCCGACGAGCTGATGGGCGGCACCTGGCCCAACGCCAACTGCAACCCGGCCGAGCTCACCCTGCGGGCCGCCTTCCGCAAGGTGGTGGACACCGACTACGAGCCGGTCGACTGGGACGGCTACCGCTTCCAGGGCTACGGCGCCTTCGTCAAGGAGCGCATGGGCTACGCCCGCAACTACGGCATGACCGACGAGAAGTGGCACCGCTTCATCACGCGCTACAACATCTGGGAGCGCAGCCACTACTACGACGAGCCCGCGGCCATGGAAGGGCCGGTGGAGTGCTTCACCCCCACGACCACCCCCTTTGGCGCCGACCCGCATCGCGACGTTGACGGCAACGGCACCGAAGACGAGTGCGAGACCGTGACCGCGAAGACGGGCTTTGGCGGCTCGCGCTGCGACGAGTTCAAGCAGAAGTGCACCTTGCCGTATCGGGCCCGCGAAGTGCGACCGCTCGCTTGGTACTTCACCACCCTGAGCAACGACGAATACTACCCGGGCACGGACGTCGCTACCCACGAGTGGGACGTGGCCATGCGCCACGCCGTCCAGGCCGCGCGCTACGCCGAGTGCGTGAGCACGGGCGACACCTCGAGCTGGGAGGCCTTTGCCCAGACCCGGATGGCCTGCGAGGCCGAAAGCCCGGTCTACTTCGGCCAGATGGACTATCACCTGGCGGCCAAGCAGCTCGCCCGCGACGTCGACGCCTGCCGCCGCGGCCTGGTCTCGGGGCAGAGCAACTGCGACGACTACGCCCATCAGCTCGCCGTGGCTCGCGGCTTCGACCCCGCCGACGGCGTCGACGACGTCTCCGACTACGGCCTCATCGAGCTCGCCAAGATGGACGAGCTCATCGTGCTCTGCCACAGCCCGGTCGAGCAGGGTGACCACGAGCTGTGCGCCCCGGCCTCGCAGCGGCTTCCCTCGGGCTGGACCGCGGCCGAGTGCAGCGAGGCCGAGCTCAGCCACAATCACGGCAAGCTCGCCACCTGCCGCGCCGCGCGCAACGTGCGCCGCGGCGACCTGCGCTACCACCTCGTCAACGTCATGTGGGAGCCGCACACGCCATCGCCGTGGGGCATCTACACCGACGCCGAGGACCCGCTCACGGGCGAGACCTTCTCGGCCGCGATCAACGTCTGGTCGCACGTCAACGATCTATGGAGCCAGCTCGTGGTGGATCGTGTTCGATACATCAAGGGCGAGCTCACCACCGCCGATGTGACCGAGGCCGAGTACGTCCACAACTGGTCGCTGGCCAGCGAGACCGCCTACCGAGGTGGCGGGGTCATGGGGCAGATCGATCGGCGCTACCTCGACCGACGCGTGGCGGGCTTTGCCGGCCAGGCGACCGCGCACTCGCCCCACGAGCGGCGGTTCAAGCCGACGGTCGACGTGCGGCGACAGGTCAAGCGCCTGGTGGACGATGTGCGGCAGGTCCGCGCTGCCGTGGACGCGCCGTCGACCACCGCGCCGCTGTACGCCGCCCGCCGCAACCGCGTCGTCGGCTCGGAGATCGAGGCGGATATGCTGGATCCCATGATGATGCAGTGGGCTGGCGTGGACAGCATGCCGCTCACGGGCGACATCATGGATTACGCTTCGCCGCTGCGCGGCGGAAACCCCAGCCTGATGCGCCAGCTCCGCCACTTCAAGGAGCAGGCCCTGGCTCGTAGCGGCGCCTGTGTGATGCACATGGCGCCCGCGCCGATGGCGGTCGCCGGGCTGGCCGATCTTCTGGAATGGAAGTTCCAGGATCAATTCGGACCGTTCAATCCCTACGATCCGCCCGACGTGCAGCAGGCCCGCGCCGAGGCCATGCGCAAGTACCTCGCCCAACGGGCCCACATGTCCGTCATCGTCCACGAGATGGGCCACTCCATCGGCCATCGGCACAACTTCGTCAGCTCCTCCGATCCATGGGGCTACCGGCCGCAGTACTGGCAGCTACGGACCAAGAACGGCACCGTCACCGAGCCGCTGGTATCCATGCCGGCCCCGGCCATCCCGCC
>CAYTYV010000445.1:3154-5561 GCA_964441055.1 uncultured Polyangiaceae bacterium
GTGCGAGGACTACACCGCAGACGGCTCGTGCGTGGGACCGCGCTGGTTCGATCCCGTCACCGCCGAGGAGAGCGACAACCTCATCTGGATGTTCATGCACTCCTCGGTCATGGACTACGCGGGTGAGTACACCCAGGACATGCTCGGCCTGTCCGTTTGGGACTACGCTGCCGCGCGCGTGTTCTACGGCGACATGGTGGCGGTCTTCGATAGCCTCGACTATCGCGGCGACACGGACCTCGGCCTCGGCATGCTGTCCAAGATGGACAACTTCGGCGGCATCCTGGGCATCAGCTACCAGGTCGGCGCCGACGAGATCCACTACTCGCAGCTACAAAACGACTACCAGCTCATCGATCCGGCCAGCTGCCGCTCCTTCAGCGAGGAGGAGGTCGTGGCGGCCTTCAAGCCGCCGACCTGGGACGATGCTGTCGATGGCAAGTGGCATCCCACCCTGGACGGCTTCGTGGTCAAGGTCGACGGGCAGTACTCGCACTGCAAGCAGCAGCGGGTGGACTACGTGCCCTGGCGCATGCTGCTCGAGCCGGTCGACGGCTCGCACAGCTACCCCTATGACCCCGACGTCGAGGGCTGCGACCCGGCCGACTACTTCGCTGGCACGGGCAACGACTCCGTCTACTTCCGACCCAAGTGCGGCAAATGCGGCGTGGACAAGTTCAACCGCGTGCGCGTGCCCTATGGCTTTGCCACCGACCGCTGGGCCGATCTGGGCAACGCCAGCGTGTACCGCCACGACAACGGCGCCGACATCTACGAGCTGTTCGACTTCCTGCTCACCCAGCAGGAGGTCCAGCACATCTTCGACGCCTACCGCCGCGGTCGCGCCAACTTCTCGGTACGCAGCGCCTCGGACCGGATCTTGAGCCGCTACAACGAAAAGGTCCGCGACGGTGCCAAGGGCGTCGGCCTGATGGCCAACGTCTACCGCGACTGGTGCCAGGAAAACGGCTTCAACTACGACGCGGGCGTTTGGGAGTGGCTGGTCGGTGCCTTCATGCAGTCGAACCTGCTCGCCTCGGGCATGACCTTCGACCACTTCGTGCGCACCTTTGGCAGGCCCGAGGTGGGTCCGCACTTCCGCGACCCGCTCGACCCGTCCTTGCTGCTCACCAGCGTCGACTCCAGCGCCTGGTGGGATCCGGTCGAGGGCTACTACCTCGAGGACCCGGTGGTCGACATTCCCAACGGACCGATGGGCTACCCCGGTGAAGGCGGCCGCCCCTTCGGCAACATCGCCGTCTTCGGCAAGCTGGTCGAGAATCGGCTGTGCGAGCAGTGCGGCGAGTACGACGCCGACTTCACCATCAATGCCGGCTCCTACTACGACAAGGTCAATGCGCCCTACCTGATGACCGAGTCAGTCGACAACTTCATCTCCGACTCGCGCATGGACTTCATCGACGGACGCTACCGCGCCGTGGCGCTGGCCGACCTGTTCCGCGACGGCTATCGCCGCTGGATCGCCAACAACCTGACTGGCGACGAGCACCTCAAGGGACCGCGCATGGTCACCAATGCCTTCGGCCTGCCCGAGGTCGAGGAGACCATCCAGGTCGAGCACGGCATGGAGGTGACCCGCCAGTATCCGAGCTGGCCCCTGGGCTGGATCACCTGGTGGACCGACGAGCCCGAGGTCTGCTTCCCGAATCCGGGCACGCAGATCTGCTCGGCGATGGGCTACGAGAGCGAGCAGTTCGACCCGCGTTTCCCCGACTACACTGCCACGGTGGACTCGCAGGTGGGCTGGGATCAGCACAAGTTCCTGATCAACTGGACCATGCTGTACCTGCCCGAGAACGAGCAGCAGTGGTGGATCAACCAGCTCCGCATGTGGGAGCTCGGCTCTGACGCCGATCCCGGCATCGACAACCGCATCGAGCTGCACGATCCGGTGGGCAAGGTGTTTGTGGCCCAGACCATCGGCAAGGAGACGCTGTTCGGCAGGACCGTGCAGAAGGGCATCTCGGCGCGCGTGCTCGAGTACGCCAACGAGCTGGTGCGCGAGGCCTACGTGACCGACTGCGACCGCTGGATCGAGCCTGGCGACGAGGGCTACATCGAGCCCGGCTCGCAGGGCTACCCGGCCGAGCCCAACGTCCAGACCGAGGCGCCCGAGCGCGATCTCGATGGTGACGACCGCGCGGACTGGTGCGTGGCCATACGCGAATGGGGCGACGAGCACGGCACCGAGGGCGAGGCTCGCGTCAAGTTCGATCCCTACAAGAACTGGTGCCTGTCGGGCGAGCAGGGATCCCTCTCGCCGTGCAACGAGCCCGGCTGCAACGAGGACGAGAACTGGTCGTGTAGCTGCGAGGCCAACACGGCCTGCGTCAAGCTCCAGCGCTACGCCACGGTGCCTTACTACATCCGTCAGACCCTGGCCGCC
>CAYTYV010000446.1:0-5559 GCA_964441055.1 uncultured Polyangiaceae bacterium
ACCGCGCTCTGCCTCCATCTCCCACGTGCCGATGAGCCGACGTTCGCCAGCACTGGCACAGGCCGTGGGAAGCAGGATGAATGCGGCAACTACCGCGCCGATCACGAGCAGCAAGCCAACAATGAGAACGAAGGGACGCCTTCGTCTCGCGGTCCGTCGTTTCGTGGCCATTGGGTAGGAGGCTAGCCCAGTTCAATGCCGAGGCAAACCCGCGCGCAATACCGCTGGCTGCGCGCGTTCGCTCGTTATCCCGCGCTCCGGCCGCCGCGCTACGGCCCCCTCACGCCCAGCACGCGCGCGATGCTCGGGTAGTCCCCCTCCTCGACGCCCCCGTCGATGAAGCAGGCCACCTGACCCTGCGGCGAGACCAGCACCTGCACGGGCAGCCGGGCGTCGGGCTTGATGCCCAGCGGCCCCAGCCACGTTTCCCGCTGCTCCTCGCCGCGCAGCCAGTAGCTCTGGCGAACCCCGCTGGCCGCCTGGCCGTCCAAAAAGCGCTGAAGCTGGCGCTCGTCATCGTCCAGCGACACGAAGGCCAGATCGATGGGCACGCCCGCCTTGCGCAATGCGGCCTGCCAGCGCAGCAGCCTAGGCATCTCCGCGATGCAGGGCTTGCACCAGGCCGCCCACAAGTTCACCCAGATCCAGCGGCCCTGGCCAAAGGGGATGGGGTTGGGCAGGGCGCGGGCGCCCGCGGCACGCGCGACCTCGATGGCAGCCTCTTTGTCGGGTAAACGCCGCGCGGCCGAGCCGTCGGCGCACAGCTTTCCCCGCCGCTTGGGGGCGGCGCTGGCCGAGGCGCGCGGCGGCGGCTCGCTCGACTGCCGCGCCGTGGCAACGACGATGTCGCTGCGCTCGCGCACCACGGCTGGCTTGTCCGCGCCACCGTTCTGACAACCCGCAACGGTCGCGACCAGCGCCAGCGCCGCCAGCCATGCCGCTAGAGCTGGCAATCCACCCACGAGACGAAGGCGCTCCGGTTGATGGCGTGGTCGTTGCAGCGCGCAGGACGCGAGACCGTCCATTGACAGTACTCCTTGCCGAGCTGAGCGAACTCCTCGCCAAGCCACAAAAGACCGACCTTGCTATCGAGCTTGGGGTCGTTGAAGCGATCGGCGAGGTAGAACAGCACCGAGTTGGCTCGTCGGTGAGACAGCTTGCGGTTGAAGGCGGCGCCGCCCGTCTTGGAGGCGCGGGCGACCACGAAGAAGTAGCGCGCGCCCTTGCGGTCCAGCCAGCGGTCCTCGATGAGCTTGTGAGCCGCCTCGTCGAGCTTGTCCGAGCCGTCGTCGAACATCACCACGGCGCCGCGGCCCTTGAGCGGCGAAAACAGCGCGTTGAAGTCGTCGTCGCTGATGGCGGCCAGCGATTTGACGTCGGCGGGTTGGCAGCCGCGCCGCCCTGCCGTGCCGCCCAGGCCGCAGGCGTGGATGACCCGCGCCAGCACCTTCTTGAAGTCGGCCGTGCAGTAGGCGGCCTCGGCGTCGTCGGCGATGGCCACCGCAGGCTCGGCCGCGGCGGCGACGCCAGTTCTCAGGCGCTTGGCCGCGGCGCCCACCTCGGCGTGCACCACGGCTGCCGAGGCGAGCAGCAGGGCCCCGCCGACGACGATGCTGATTGCGGCGGCGTGCTTCATGGTGCCCTCAGCTCTGGAGCCAGCCGCGGCAACGCGTAGCTCAGCCCCATGTCGGTGTCCTCGTCACAGACGCGCTGTCCGGCTACGAACAGCTGCGGCGTGGATACGGGTAGGCGGTTTTCTACGGCAAAGCGCATCACCCGGTCGAGCCTTCGGGCGGTCTTCTTGGCCTTGACGCAGTCGGCGAGCTCGGGCCAACGGCGAGCGATGGCTGCCTGCACGTTGGCCCGGCCGTCCTCGCCCTTGGTCGCCGCGAGCAAGGCGTCCTGGTTGTCGTAGGCCCAGGCGAGCACCTGTTCCGCGCGGTGCTCGCCGCAGAGCATCGCCTTGGACAGCTCGCAGGCTCCCGGGTGAAGCGGTTGCTCCAGCATCCAGTTGCAGGTGCTGTCGAGCGGAAAGGGCACCACCAATAGGTCCAGGCGATCGAGGAAGCCCTCGAACTCGAGGCGCTGGTGAAGCGCCTTGCAGGATCGGCACAGCGGATCGATGACCAGCGTGGCGGGCACGCGAGCCGTGCGCGAGCTGAGCCGCACGAAGTCGGTGGGCACCTTGGGTTGCTGCTTGAGGGCGCCGCAGCTTCGCAGGTGCTTGTCGTAGCTCGGCACGCTGGAGGCGTAGATGAATCCCGGAAAGGCGGCGAATGCGCCGAGCGCGGCCAGCCAGCCCAGCACCAGCGCAGCGCGTCCCAAGGGGCGGGGGCTCCAAGCGGCGGCCTGCCCGCCCCCGGCCTGCGCTACCGCCTCGGACCCAGCCTCAGCCCCGCCTACAGGTGTGCTCCCCGCCCGCTCGCGCCGCTGCACCAGCCAAACGGCTAGACCCCCTGCCGCCAGGACGGCCGAGGCGGCGTAGATGCCCACGCAGGTCTTGCAGAACTGACCGAGGCGCGTGGCCGCGATGACCGCCATCACAATGGACGCCGCGAGCGGGGTCGCCCCGAGCAGCGCGATGAACTGGGCGGCGCGGCGCGGAGCCGTGCGGGCGGCCAGCAACAGATAGAGCCCAAAGGCCGCGAAGAAGGCAAAGGCGCCCACGGCCAACAGGGAGATGGGAATGCCGCCCCAGTACTGCTCGCGCAGCAGCGCGGCATAGGGGCTGTACATGGCCGCGCGGCAGCCCTCGTCAGCGCCCTGGGCGGCGGTGACGCCGGGCACGTAGCTGCAGCTGATGTCGTGCACCTGCCGGTCGAGGTGGTTGGCGTAGTCGAGGGTGGACACCGCGGCAAAGGTCAACCCCAGCAGCGAGCCGTCGTGGCGTGCTTGTCATGGCCGATGGCGTAGCTCCTGACCAAGCGTCGGTCAAATTCCGTTTCGTCGATCAATCCGTCTCGGCCTGCTCAGCGATGTTCGAGGGGAGCCCCATCGCCTCGAGGAACATGCGCAGCAGCTCGAAGGCCGGCCATCGTTGGAAGGCCAGCTCAGCGTGTTGCTCGGCCCATTGGAGCGCATAGCCGAGCGGAATGAGCTCGGACTTGCCGCCGATCAGCTTGGCGGTGACGAGCGCCAGCATCGGCGACATGCAGGCGGGCATCGCGACGTGGTCGATCGGGTGCTCGAGCGGGTTGGCGCACCAGGCAGCCGGGGTGGTGACGTTGTAGTGTCGGCAGACGAGCGGCCGCTGTGGGTGTACGCCGCAGCTCTGATCGACCAACAGCGGGCAGGGGATGGACAGCGCGAAGTAGTCTGCGGCCAGCTTGGGCAAGTCGAGGCCAGTCGGATCGCGAACCGTCTCAGGCAAGTTGGGCATCGCCTCGGGTCGCTCGATCTGCTCGATGGTTTGCTCGAAGCGGGCCAAGACCTCGTCCCGCTCGGCGGCCTCGAGCGCAATGATGTGGTCGACGATCGAAAAGACCTCCGGGGCGCTGACGGGCACCAGAGACTGGCAACAGACGCCACAGCCGGGCCCGCAGGTGATCGTTTTTCCCTGCTGCTGCGCGCGTTCGATCGAATCGCGAACCACGATGTTGGTCAGGTGTCGGGCAACGGGCACCAGTCCGCTCAGGCGCATGGGAGCGCGAGGCAGCGCCAGGTCGACGGTGACCTCCCCCGATAGGAGGCCGAGGCGGATGGAGATCTCGAGGGGATTTGGAGTGGCCATGGATGGTGATTGTCGGCTCGCGCCGCCTGCAGCCCGTCGCTATCGCTCCTAGTTCACCGTCACGTAGAACGGCGTGGACTTGCCATTGCCCTGGCCGGCTCCGACGGCGTTCCAGCCCTCGGGCAGCTCGGGCAGGCTCCACTGGAACAGCCAGCGTCCGTCGTAGGGTGACATATTCAGGCACTCGGCGCTCTTGCGGATGCCGTAGTCCTCGTGCCAGTAGGCCACGTGCATAGCCAGGGGAGCTTTCAGGTACTGCTGGTACGGCACGTCGGAGAACCACAGCACCTTGGGCTCGCCCTTTTCGTTCGACATGGTGGCCACCCGCTCCTTCCACTCGAGCGGGAAATAGCCCGTGGCCGTGGTGGCGTACTTGCGGTGGTCCTCGGGAAAGTGGAAGTCCGGCAGCGGCGGGCCGCCCTTGCCCGGGGAGTAGAGCGTCGTCATGATGGGCTCAAGGCCCACGTAGGCGGTCATCGTCCCGGGAACGATTTTGGTCTCGATCCACTTCTCGTCGTCTCCGATGCCGCGCGGCAGCTTCTGGCGCGCTCGGGTGACCACCAGCGCGATGTCGAGCTGCACGCGCGGATCGGCCTTCTTGCCGAGGTAGCGCCCCGGCTCATTTTCGAGCTCGTAGTATACCCTTCCGCTTCGGCGGATCGGCGTGCCCGTAATCTCCGCGGGGGTCTTGGCTGGCAAGCTGTCGTCGGTCTTTGCGAAGTCGCCCTGGTCGTCGCGGCGGTAGATGGGGATGGGCTCCTTGGAGCGGTTCCAGGCGAGCGGCAGGCTCATGTCGCTGTGGGCGAAGTAGACGCCGCGAAAGGTGGAGCGCTTGAGCTTGCTCACCCGGTCGGCGGGCACCACCATGGTCTCGGGCGTGAGCAGCCACACCCGGCCGTGCATCTCGAAGGCCCGCGCATAGGCCAGCATGGAGCCTGCGGGGATCCTCTTCCAGACCAGGGCGTGGGTGCTGTAGTTGCCGCCTGGCACGGTGCGTTTGCCATCGCGCAGGAAGTAGGGGACCTCGTCGGTCGCTTCGATGGGCTCGTCCAGGATGTTCTCCTCGTGTCCTTTGGCCCATTCGCCGAGCGAGCTCCATTGGCCTGCCGGGCCCAAGCCCCGCTCGGCCTTTTCCCATTCGGCGGGCGTGGGCACGCGGCTGTACATGGGCGCGCCATTGGAATGGGCATAGCTGTAGGGCCAGATGCCCGGCTTGGGCGCGACAAAGGCCAACGCCTGGTAGTACGGATCGGTGAGATCGAGCGTGGCCGCATTGTCGTTGCAGACGTAGCCGCGCGGCTCGACGGCGTACCAGCCGCGCGCGCAGCCCGCTCCGTCGACGCGCTCGGGCGAGCGCAAGCGCAGGCTGGTGCCCACCCGCATCTTGCCGATGGCCAGCCCCTTGCGCTCGGGTCGTCGCCAAATCCAGGTGTGCGGACCGAGCGCGCCTATGCGCGGGTGGTCGTCGGGCGGCGGCGGAGGCGCATTGGGGAGGGGTTGCTCCTCGACTGGCGCTGCGGCTCGGCCCTCGTCCGAGGCGGCCTCGTCCGAGGGAGCCTCGCCTGCGGTCCCCGGTTCGCTCTGGCCGAGGGGCGCCCCGACGGGCTGCTCGGGCGAGGGTCGCGGCGGCGGCTGATCAGCGGCGTAAGGCTCGGGCTGGGCGCTGGAGCAGCCGAGCGCGGCCAGGGGGAAAAGCGCCAGCATGAGCTGGCGAGGAACATGGCGATGGCGACGCGCTAGCATGGCCGCCACAGCTTGCCGCGCGCCGCTCGAGCTGGCCAAGTTCAGCTTGCCCGGGCCGCGGGCGCGCGCGCTGCTGTGGCGAGAGC
>CAYTYV010000447.1:0-4174 GCA_964441055.1 uncultured Polyangiaceae bacterium
GGGCAGCGCCACAGCGGACCTGGGGGGGGAAGGTCTCCGCCGAGACGCTGCCCAAAGAGATTGCACGAACTGTACCACCCCATTTTTATTCGATTCCGATAGGTTAGCAATCGGCAGCAAGGCGCACCCTTTCAATACTGAAATAACTCCTTTCACTTGTGAGAAAACGGGACAGGCTACTTTTCGGGAAGAGGGGGGGGGGGTGTCGGGGGGGGAAAAGGGGACAGGCTACTTTTTTGACAAAAAAAGGTCGTCGGTCCCCGCGGTCCTCTCCCAACGCTCCACCGCCCACATCAGCCGCGTCGCTCCCGCCACTCCGACCGGAAGCAGCAAAAACAGCACGCACGGCAGCAGCGAGGCCAGCGCCAAGCCCGCGCCGAAGCCGACAACCGCGGCGCGGTAGCGGATCACCACGCGGAAGCGCTGGCCCACGGTGAGCCCGCGCAAGGTCAACGGGTAGTCGCACAGATCCCAGGCGATCATGGCCGCGACCACCACCAGCTTGAGCGGGGTGGTGACCACCGCGGCAGGCGGGAAGAGCAGCGCGATGACGAACAGCACGGCGAGCAGCGGCAGTCCCAGCGCATAGCCGAGCAGCAGGGCCTCGAGCGAGCGGAGCACGTCGGTGAAGAAGCTGGTGGGCGGTAGCTCGGGCGCGCCCAAGCGGCGACCCTGGCGGCGAGCGATCCCTTCCAGCGCGGGCCCGGACAGCGGTTGGGCCAGGACGTAGCCGGCCAGCAGGGCGAGCAGCAGAGCGACCAGCGTGGCCAGCGCCTGTAGCACAACGCGGCCCGCAGCTCCGAGCGCGCTCGAGGTGGGACCGATCCAGTCGCCCATGAGCCCGGGAATGAAGGCCACCGAGAGCGATCCCAGAAGGCCACCGACCAGCACCACCATGAGCACGGGCACGACCGCCAACGGCCAGACCGCGGGCGTGCCCAGAACGAAGCCGAAGCCGCCAAACAGCGAGCGCAGGCCCGTCAAGAAGCCCGGGCGCCGCGGCGGAACCGCCTTTGCAGAGGCGTTGCTGATGTCGCCCGCCGCAGAGGGTGGAGCGGTAGCCGCTTCCGCATCGGGCTCTGCCTGCTCGCTCATGGCGGTTTCATCATAGCTCAGGCGCGGCTCGGCACGCTCTCGTTTGCCTTCCGCGCGCGCTTCCGATACCCATGCGGGCATGGTTGCCAAGTACATCGCCATCAGCGCTGCTGCGCTCTGCGTCTGCATCGTCGGCTGCAACCCCCGGCCGCCCAAGCAGGTCTCGCCTCCTCGCATCGAGGACTCGGGCGAGCAAGACATGGGCGTCGTGCCACAAACGGAGATGACCGAGGCCCCGGAAAAAGACGCCGACGAGATGACCGGAGAGGAGCTGCACAAGCACTGCTGCGGCCAGTGCGAGCAAGGCCTGGCTCAGGACCGAACAGGACAGAAGGCGGAGGAAATCCCCTGCGCGGACTTCACCGCCATCCTCGAAGAGGGCTGCCTGAACCACTTCCGCGACAAGCCGATGCAGGCATCGGAGTGCGTGGGCGTGGGCACCCCGCCCAAGAAGGCCCCGAGCAAGGACGCGGCCAACCCGTAGTGCCGCACCCTCGACCGCGGCGCGTTGCGCCTTGGGGCTCGCTCCGCCATGCTGGTGCGCGTTGAGCCGCCCCCCCTCCCGCCCCCCTTCCCAGCGAACGCTCGATCTCGCGCCCGCTCGCCCGCCCAAGGCCGCTCAGACCCTCGAAGGAGAGGTGATTCGCGTCACCTTCGAGAACGAAGAGAGCGGTTTTCGGGTGCTGCGAGTCCAGACCGAGCAAGGCCGGCCGCCCGAGACGGTGGTGGGGGTGGTGCCCGCAGCGCCGCCTGGCACGCGCATCCGCGCCACGGGAAGCTACGTCGACGATCGGCGGCACGGCCGTCAGTTCGAGGCCCAGACCCTGCTGGCGGTGGCGCCGTCCACGCTCGAGGGCGTCGAGCGCTACCTGGCCTCGGGCATGGTCCCTGGCATCGGTCCCGCCTTTGCCAAACGCATCGTCCAGAGCTTTGGCGAAGAGACCTTGCAGGTGCTGGACCAACATCCCGAGCGCCTAGCCGAGGTCCCCGGCCTGGGAGCCAAGCGCAGCGAGTCGGTGGCCACGGCCTGGGCCGCCCACCGCGACGTCGGCGCCATCATGGTGTTCCTGCAGGCCCACGGCGCATCGCCTGCGCTGGCCACGCGGATCTACAAGCGCTTCGGACCCAAGGCCATCCAGGTCGTCTCCCAATCGCCCTACCGCCTGGCGCTCGACGTTTGGGGCATCGGCTTCAAGACGGCCGACGCCATCGCTCGCTCGCTGGGCGTGGACGCCGACTCGCCCGAGCGGGCCCAGGCAGGCCTGCTGCAGGTGCTGCACGAGGCGGCCGCAGCGGGCGACGCCTACGCCCTTGAACAAGAGCTGGCGAGCCGCACCGCCGAGATGCTCGGCCGAAGCCCCGAGCCCATGGCTGCTGCGCTGCAGGAGCTCGCCCACGACCGCCGCGTCCAGCTCCAGCCGCTCGCGGGCGGTCAGACCGCCGTCTACGCCCCCGAGCTGTACCGCGCCGAGCGACGGGTGGCCGAGAGGCTGACGGCGCTCGCCCGCGAGGCGACCCCGCTCGCCGAGCTCGAGCGGGCGGTGGGCGAGTTCGAGCGGCGCACGGGCATGAGCTTGGCGCCCTTGCAGCGCGAGGCCGTGCGGCAGGCAGCGCAGAGCAAGGTGCTGGTCATCACGGGCGGCCCAGGCGTGGGCAAGACCACCATCGTGCAGGCCATCCTGACGCTGTTCGACACGGCCCGGCTGTCGGTCGAGCTCGCCGCGCCCACCGGACGAGCGGCCAAGCGCCTGAGCGAGGCCACCGCGCGCGAGGCCAAGACCATCCACCGCATGCTCGAGTTCGACCCCAAGACCGCGCGCTTCAAGCGCGATCGCAGCCATCCGCTCAAGGCCGACGCCGTGATCGTGGACGAGGCATCGATGATCGGCATCGATCTGGCCGACGCCCTGCTCGAGGGCATCGCCCCGCACGCGCGCCTGGTCGTCGTGGGCGACGTCGACCAGCTGCCTTCGGTCTCCCCTGGCGCAGTCTTGCGCGACATCATCGCTTCGGGCTTGGTGCCGACCGTGCGGCTCGTGCAGATCTTCCGCCAAGCCGAGGGAAGCGCCATCGTGACCAACGCCCATCGGATCCACGACGGCGAGATGCCCGTTGGCGCCACGGCCCGGGACGAGCAGTTCTACGTGATCGAGCGGCGCTCGCCCGCCGAGGCCGTGGAGCTGGTCCGCGAGCTGGTCACCCGCCGCATCCCCCAGGGCTTCGGGCTCGACGCGGTGCGCGACATCCAGGTGCTCACCCCCATGCAGCGGGGCCCGGTGGGCGCGGTGGCGCTCAACGAGATGCTGCAAGCCGAGCTAAATCCGCGCGGAGCCGAGCTGCGCAAGGGCTCGCGCATGCTGCGACTGGGCGACAAGGTAATGCAGCTTCGCAACGACTACCCGAAAGAGGTGTTCAACGGCGACATCGGCTGCATCAGCGAGGTCGATCCCGACGAGCGGCGCATTGCCGTGACCATGGAGGACGGCCGCCAGGTGTCCTACGGAGAAGGCGAGCTCGACGAGCTCAGCCTCGCCTACGCCACCAGCATCCACAAGAGCCAGGGAAACGAGTACCCCGCGGTAGTGGTGACCATCCTGACGCAGCACTACGTGATGCTCTCGCGCAATCTGCTCTACACGGCGGTCACCCGCGGCAAAAAGCTCGTGGTGCTGATCGCCGACTCACGCGCCCTCGGCGTCGCCCTTGCCGAGGTGCGCAAGGAGCAGCGGCGCACCCTGCTCGCCGAGCGCATTGCCAATGCGGCCCGCGAGCGGCAAAGCTGAGCGTGCGTCCCATGGCGGCTCTGGCTGCTCGAACAAGAGCGGGGTCGCGGCGCTTGCCCATGGCACACGCGGGGCGCTGAGGATGCCATCGCGCTGGCCGAGGCCGCTGGCGAGGGGCTACCATGGGCAGCCATGAGCGGTGAGGACGGCACCCGCAAGGCGTCGCTGGAGGACATCCATCGGGTGCGGCTGACTGGGGCGGAACTCGGCGTGCTGAGCGGTCCGGACGCGGCTCTGGCGATGCCCATCGGTCCTGCGGTGGTGGTGGTAGGAGCGGGGGCGGACTGCGATCTGCA
>CAYTYV010000447.1:4184-5557 GCA_964441055.1 uncultured Polyangiaceae bacterium
GAGACTTTGCGGTTCGTGGCGGTTGAGATGTGACGGGGTCGGGCGGGGGGCTGGGCTTTCCCAATGGGTCCTGGGGGGGGGGGGGTTGGGGCGGGGGCGGACTGCGATCTGCAGCTCGATGACGCGCTCGTCAGCCGTCGTCACCTCGAGCTTCGCGCCGACGAGCACGGCGTGCGGGTGCGCGATCTGGGCTCGACCAACGGCACCCTGCTCGGCGGGGTGATGATCGGCGAGGTGCTGCTGACGGCCGATGCCACCCTCACCGTGGGCGAGACCTCGCTCGCGGTGCGTCTTTCGGCCGAGCCGTTGGATCTGAGCCTGTCGCCGCGGCACCAGTTCGGCGCGGCCGTGGCCTATAGCCCTGCCATGCGCCACGTCTTCGCGCTGCTCGAGAAGGCCGCCAGCTCGGACGTGACGGTGCTGCTCGAGGGCGACTCGGGCACGGGCAAGGACGTGCTGGCCACGGCGCTGCATCAACAGAGCCCGCGCGCCGAGGCCCCCTTCGTGGTGGTGGACTGCGGCGCCATTCCCGAGGCGCTGGTGGAGAGCGAGCTGTTCGGTCACGAAAAGGGCGCCTTCACGGGCGCGGCCAAGAGCCGGGCTGGCGCCTTCGAGCAGGCTCACGGCGGCACCCTCTTTCTCGACGAGGTGGGCGAGCTGCCGCTCGAGTCTCAGCCCAAGCTGCTGCGCGCGCTCGAGAGCCGCTCCTTCAGGCGGGTGGGCGGCTCCGAGCTCATCACCGTGGACGTGCGGGTGGTGGCCGCCACCAACCGCGGCCTGCTCGAGGCGGTACGGCGGCGGGAGTTCCGCAAGGATCTATTCTATCGGCTGGCGGTGGTGCACGTGCGCGTGCCGCGGCTGAGCGAGCGGCCCGAGGACATCGTACCGCTGGCCGAGCTCTTTCTCGGGCGGGCCACGGGCGAGACCCAGGCCACGGTGCCGCCCGAGCTGGCGCGCCTTCTGACCTCGTACTCCTGGCCGGGCAACGCTCGAGAGCTGCGCAACGTGGTGGAGCGCTTTGCCACCTTCGACCAGGCCGACGCGGGGCTGCTGTTCGGCGGGGGGATCGAGCAGCCGGCCGAGACCGAGGGCTTCGGCGCCTACGAAGGCCTGCCCTACCACGAGGCCAAGACGCGGCTCGTCGCCGACTTCCACCGCTGGCTGCTGCCCCGCGCGGTCGAGCGAGCCGGGGGCTCGGTGGCCGCCGCGGCCGAGCGTCTGGGCTTACCGCGGGCCAGCCTATACCGTATGCTCCAGCAACTTCGCGATGACGACGAGGCAGCCGGATGAACGCGGGCCCCGTGCTCGCCGCGGCCCGTGGCCGAGCGCGGTGCTCGGCGCGCTGCTGGCGCTGACGGCGGCCAGCGTGGCAG
>CAYTYV010000448.1:0-5529 GCA_964441055.1 uncultured Polyangiaceae bacterium
AAGGGCGACTCCTCGATCACCTCCTGAAGCGAGAGCGTGCCGTCGAGCAGATCCAGGATGCTGTGGAGCTCGTCGGGGATCCCCGCATTGCGGTCCCGTCGCTCGAGCCCGTCCACGGCCAGCGAGGTCGACAGCGGCGGCAGCGTCTGCAGCAGGCGATTCCACTCCGACATGTGGTCGATGCCCGCCTCGATCAAGTCCTCGGTCCTTCGCTCGATGAGCGCTGGCTGATCGACTCGGCACGACTCGAACTCAAACCGTCCCTCGGTCCACACCATGGCGCGGAACACCGCCTCTTCGCCGCGCAGCCGCTTGAGCTGGGCGTCCACGACCTGCCCGCCGCGAATCTCGACCTCACCATCGCCGTCGCGGCTCGACAGCCGCAGCACCCCGCTCTTGCCTCCCTTGGCAAGCGCTTCGAGCAGATCCAGCACGCCGAGATCCGCCAGTGACCCCTCGACTCGGGCCCGGGGCTTGGCCAGGCGCTCGACCAGCTTGGCCCGGGTGCGCTGCGAGAGTACCAGCTTGGCGCGGCGCACCGCTTCCTGCACGGCCACGGGCTTGGCGACCTGCTCTTCCACCCCCAGCTTGAGCGCGCGGATGCGCCCCTCCACGGTGGTCGACTCGACCAGGAAGACCACGGGAATGTCGGACCACGGCGGGTGGTCCCTCAGTCGCCGCACCAGTCCGTAGCCGTCGAGCTTGGGCAGGTTGACCGCTGCCATCACCAGATCGGGAAGGAAGGATTCGAGCGCGGCAAGCGCCTCCTTGCCGTCCGTCGCGGTGATCACCTCGCAGTCCGCCTGCTCAAGGCCGGCCTTGAGCGCGCGAAGCAACTTGGCATTCCGCTCGACCAGTAGGATCTTTGGATTGGGCACGTTGCGAACCAGCGTAGCGCGAAATCCACCCCGCTCGCACCCTGCTTTTGCCCCCCAGCGTCGTCGGAGATGGGCTCACCGCTCTGCCCAGGGATCGACGACGCCGTTCGGCGGCGCAGGGCTCGTCGTGGTGCGGGACTCGGTGGCGCTCGGTTTGGTGGAAGGCGGTGGCGGCCAGGGGCTCGGGCTGGGCGCGGGTTGCGTTGGCGGCGGCGTCGGCTCGGCAGCGGGGACGGACGTCGGCTCGGCGGTGGCGGTCGTCGACGACGACGCGGCCGCGGTATCCGGCTCCGCCGAGGTCGCGGACGGAGCCGTCGTCGCGCTGGGCGGCTCCTCGCTCGGCATCGCGGCCGGATCGGCCGCCGAGCTCTGGGCATCTTCCCGCTCTGGCGCCGACTCGGGGGCCCCAAACGGGCCGAAGAGGTAGACTAGCGACACCACCAGCACGACCAAGGCCATGGCCAGAATGGCGGCTGGAAGCGCTCTACCCTTGAACGAGCCGCTCGTGGCCGCGGGGGCCTGCGGCGCGACCGTCGGAATCGGCAGGCTCGGCCGCTCCGACGGCATCGCTCGCACCTCCTCCGTCGTCTCGAGCCCTGCCATCGGCTCTCCCCGCACAACGCGCTCGAGGTCAGCGACGAGCTCGCGCATGCTCTGATAACGGTCGTTCGGCTTCTTTTCCAAGCAGCGCATGATGACCGGCTCGAGCAGGACATCGTGCAGCGCGCCGCTGTGACCGACCGGCTCGGGTCGCGTGAATAGGTGCTTGGTCACGACGCCCATGTAGGTTTCGGCATCGAAGGGCACGCTGCCCGTGGCGGCCTCGTACATGATGACCCCGAGCGCGTAGACGTCGGTGCGGTGATCGACGCTATGGCCCTGCCCCTGCTCCGGGCTCATGTAGTGGGGGGTGCCGAAGACCACCCCCGCCAGCGTCCTGCGGCTCGAGCCGATCACCTTGGCCACGCCGAAGTCGACGATCTTGGCGACCTCCTCTCCCCCCTTGTCGCAGGTGAGCCGGATGTTGTCGGGCCGCAAGTCCCGATGGATGATGCCGACCTCGTGCGCGGCAGCCAACGCGTTCGCGCACTGCATCATGATTCGCGCGATCCGCTCGGCCGCCAGGCTCCCCTCCTTGCGAACGAGCTCGGCGAGCGAGTGACCGGTCACCAGCTCCATGACGAAGTAGGGCAAGCTCAGCTCCCCCAGATCCGGCATGGTCTCGGCGCCGATCTCGCCGAAGTCGGTCACGGCCACGATGGAGGGGTGTCCGACGGCGGCCGTGGCACGCGCCTCGCCGACCAAGCGCTCGGCCAGATGCTCCTCGCGCGCCAGCTCGCGCTGCAGCACCTTCATGGCGAAGGCGTTGCCTAGGGCCAGATGGCGAACGCGGTAGACCATGCCCATGCTGCCCTCGGCCAGCACGCCCTCGACCAGGTAGCGATCCGCGATCACCTTGCCCACCAGCGGGTTCTGGGCTGGATCGTAATCGGGGGCGAGCTCCACGGGCTCGCCGTCAAAGGGACAGAAGGCCACGTGCCGGGTGAAGAGCGTGCCGCAGCGCGGGCACCGCTTAGCCTCCACCACGGGCGGCGCGGCTGGCGGCTGCGATGCGCTCACGGGCGGCAGCTCGTCGGTCTCGTCCAGCGCTGGCTCCTCGTCGGCTCGGCGCTCGAGCGGAATGGCCGCAGAGGGGTCCGAGCGATCGCCCGGCTCGGTAGGCGCGGGGGTCAGTCGATCCGTGGGGTCGTCGCCCTCGAGCTCAGCTGGCTCGCTCGGCGGGGGGGCCAATCGATCCGTGGGGCCGTCCTCGGCCTCGGCGGGCACGCTTGGATCGCTGCTATCCGGACCGCTGTGTTCCAAGGACACCGCGATACCGCCGCGAGGGGTCATCCGCGGCTCGCGCTGATTTCCGTTGCTCGAGGACGACACAGCACGCGTTCCCAGCTCTGTTATACGCCAACCCCCCGGGCGCCGTCTCGCCCAACCGGGCCCCTCGCCGTTCGCCAGTCAGCCCTCGCGCCGATCGCCCTGCCCTTGGGGCCAGCGAGGGGGCGCCCTCATCGGCCAGCGAGGCGCCTAACCGCTGCCTTGCTGGCCGCCTCCACTGGGGCCACCACCCTGGTTCCCACCCGGGCGGCCACCTCCCTGCGGTCCAGCGGGGGTGCCGCCAGCGTAGCGATCACCCTGCGGAGCGGCGGTGGGGGGATAGCCCTGTTGGGGCGGAGCGGCTGCGGGCGGCGTTCCCTGTTGGGGCGGCGCTGCCGCGGGAGGCGTTCCCTGTTGGGGCGGCTGGGCCGCGGGCGGATAGCCCTGCCCGGGCGGCGGACCTCCCGCGGGCGGCGCTCCTCGTTGGGGCGGCTGGGCGGCGGGCGGATAGCCCTGCTGCGGCGCTCCCTGTTGCGGCGCAGCCGTCGGCGGATAGCCCTGCCCGGGCGGCGGACCTCCCGCGGGCGGCGCTCCCCCGGAGGGCGCCCCACCCGTGGGCGCGGGCGTGCCGCACCCCGCACAGAACTTGCCGGAGACCGGTTGACCGCAGTTGGTGCAGAAGCTCTGTTGCGGCTGGGGCGGAGGCTGCGGCGGCGCCAACGGGGAACCGCAGTTCGCGCAGAACTTGCCGCCCGGGCTGGTGGCTCCGCACTTGGAGCAGCTCACCCCGCCGCCAGCCGGAGCCTGCACCCGCTGGTACTGCGGCGGCTGGACAAAGCCCTGATGGAACATGCCCGCCATGCCCACGCCCATGGCCATCTGGGCGCCGAGGCTGGCGACCCCGGCTCCACCGCCCTCGCCGCCTCCCTTGGCCATGCCCTCGCCAGCCGAGCGCATGGCATCGGCCTGGGCCGCGGCCATGTAGCCTGGATTCTGCCCCGCCAAGTTGGCGTACTGCTCGCGCCACTTGTACTGCTGCGCATCGGCGAAGTCCTTTTTCTTCGCCTCGGCCTCGGCCACCAGCAGCTCGGAGTGCATGGCGTCGAAGATCTTGTCGATCTTCTCCTGGTCCTTGGGGTCGAGCGTGAGCTTGAACCGGCCGATGTCGGTGATCTGGATGCCGATGTCGTCGAGCGCGGCCGCCCCTTTCTTGAAGCGGTTGGTCAGCTCGCGCTTCTTGCCGCCGACGATGTTCAGGCTGACCTTCTCCTCCATGCACACGTCGGCGACGATCTGCTCGATCTCCATCATGAACTGGCCAGCCACCCACTGCATGACCTCTTCGTTGCTGCCCTCCTGCGTGCGCATGCCCGTGTAGCCCACGATGAATCGGGTCGGGTCGGTGATCTGGGCCGCGTACTCGCCGAAGATGCGCGGGTTGCAGCGCACCTGGGTGACGGGATCGACCATGTTGTCGAACCTGCCGCCGAACTTCAGCCCGCGCAGCGGCCGGGTCGTGACGAAGAACACCTCGGCCTTGAAGACGTTGCCGCCCGTGAACCGGTCAACCAGGTTGCTCAGAAAGGGGATATTCTGGGTGGACAGGGTGTGCCGTCCCGGGCCCAGCACGCCCATGACCTGACCGTCCTTGAAGAACACCGCGCACTCGTCGGCGTCGACGGTGAGCTGGGACCAGAACGGCACGGTCTCGTCCGGGTGCTTGTAGACGATGAGGTTTTTGAGCTGGTCCGGGCGCGCAATGCAGATCTCCTGCACACCCTGCTTGACGAAGTCCATGATCCCCATATCGCCTGCTCCCTTCGGCCGGCCTGCTGCCAGCGCTTCTGACTACTGCCTCCCCCCGTCCCGACCGCCGAGGATCGGGCCGTGCGGGCGCGTGCTGTCGCGACCGCGCCCGGGAAAGATAATCCCGGGCGCGCCGCGGAGCAACGCTGGCTCAGATTATTCGCCGCCTCGCCTCGAGCCCCTGATGGCTCTTGCCCTAGCGCGGACGGCGCGCGCCCACCCCGGGCTCTGCCTCAGCGAAGCTCGGCCTCCGGAGCCATCCGCGTGATGACCGAGACGTCTTCGGGCACCAGCCGGGTCCCCCGCTCCAGATCGGTCGGGATCCCCCGCAGGATCTCCTGCATGCGGGTGCTCTGGGCTTCGAGTCGCTCGGCGAGCAGGCGAAAGCCCGGCCGCGGATCGAGGCCGCCGCAGGTGTAGATGTCCACGGCCGCGTAGGCCGCCTCGGGCCAGGTGTGCACCGACAGGTGGGACTCGGCGATGAGCAGGATGCCGCTCACCCCCTGAGGCTCGTAGCGATGGAAGGCCTCGCCGTGCACGACGGAACCGATGGCCCGGGCCGCCGCCACCATGCTCTGTCGGACGAGCTCGAGGTCGTCGATCGCCTCGGCCCGGCAACCGTAGAACTCGGCGATGAGATGTCGACCGATGGTGTGCACGTTCGTTCCGTTAGGCGTCTCCGCCGAGCTAGAGGCTCGGCAGCATGCCAGGCAGCGTGCCGTAGCACAAACGCGCTCGTGCTCGTGCCTCTCGCGCACCCGCTCTCCCCGGTGCGAGCTGCCACCGTCCCGTCAGTCACCAGGACGGCTGAAACTCGTACGCCCCCATGTCGGCCCAGGGCGGGCCGATGCCCGTGTTGGGGCAGTCCGGGTCGTCGACGCGCGGGTTGCCGTCCATGTCGTACTCGGGCGCTTTGGGCCCGTTGGCGGCGTCGATGCAGGGCGAGCCTGCGCCCAGGTGCAGGTCGTCGGGCGCG
>CAYTYV010000449.1:0-5514 GCA_964441055.1 uncultured Polyangiaceae bacterium
TGGGACTACCGTTACTGTAGCGAAGTTGGCGCGGGGCTGCCTAGCCCTGGTGCACGTTCTGCACGACCACGCCGAGATGTCCTCGCCGATCCGCCTGCCCAGCGCGGTTCGCAACAAGTACTCGGCGGCCGTCGAGGCGTCGATGACCAGCTTCATGCGCCGAGCTCCTGCTCTTGCTCGAGCCGCGCCTCGGCCAGCGCCGCGGCCGCTGGCCGTCCTAGATCCACGGGGCGTCGCCGCGCCAGCCGCTGGCGCAGCTCCGCGCGGCCCACCTCGCGACGGACCGCCTCGAGCAGCAGCTCCCGGATGGTCTGCCCTCGTTGCCGTGCGTGCCAGCGGATCTGGCGATGCAGGGCCGCTGGCACGTTTTTCACCTGAAGGTTGGCCATGTCATGCTTCTAGCGTGCTGCGGGTACGCCGTCGACGCGCTGCTTTACAACGGCATCCGCCGCACACGCCAAGGTCGTGACCGAGGCCGTCACCGTGTGGGCGTCAGCAGCCCAGCCCTGCAAGCCCCGCTCGGACCGATGCCGGGCGTACTGCCTGGCCTCAAGTTGTGGGGCCTGATACGCTATGCGCCAGCCTCGCCAGCACGTCCGAGCCATCGGACAGCCGACACGGAGCGTTTGTGAAGGGTCGGGACATTCCGCAAGCCGACAGTCTCGATCGCGTGCGCGAGGTCGTGCGCGCCGTGGCGGACGGCGCATCCGATGGGGAGGCCGTCGGTCGTGCCACGGGTTTGTCCAAACGCCACGTGAGCTACTACCTCCAGGCCGCGCGCGTGCTCGGGTTTCTCACGCTCGGGACCGGTCGGTTTCTGCTCACGGACGAAGGAGGCCGTCTGCTCGCCACGACCGGACGTTCCGTCGCGGAGGCGCGCGTCCTCCGACGGGCGATCGAGAAAAGCGCGGTGGTGAAATCTCTCGCTCCGTGGCTGCTCGATCCTTCGGAGCCGTCGCTCGACAAGTTGCAGAAGGCCATCCGGGCGGTGAGCAAGCTTGCCGAGGCCACGGCGCGGCGCCGGGCCAGGACCTTGCTCGCGTGGCGCGATCGCGTGCTCCGACCGAGCACCCTGCGCCTGCCCTTTGGCGCGGCGGATGGCTCTGCTCGCGCGCAGAGCTTGTCGGTCGCCGAGCCCCTTGCGCCTGGTGACGTCCGCGCGGGCCGATTGGCGCCGCCACCCTCCAACCTGTGCTTCTCGCGGATCTGCGCGGAGCGCTACGGTCCGCTCCAGCGGGTGGCTGCGAGGCTGGGGCCGTTCTCCGTGCTCGTGGGGTCCAACGCGACCGGCAAGTCGAGCTTCATGGATAGCATGGCCTTCGTGGCCGATTGTCTGCGCACGGAGGTGGGCGAGGCCCTCGCTTCCCGGGCAACGCGACTCGAGGAGCTCTTGTGGCGCGGCGAGGGCGATTCCTTCGCCTTGGCCTTCGAGCTCGATCTCCCGGCTACCCTCGGCGGCGCTGAGTCCCTGAGCCGGGCGCGCTACGAAGTCGAAGTGGGACGGCTGGAGGATCGCTCGGCTGGCGTGCTCCGCGAGTCGCTCTATCTCAAGCCTGGGGACGATGACGAAGGCCCCTGCATCAATCCTCAACAGCCGCGGGGCTGGAGGTGGGTTATCCGAAGGACGCCTGCGAGCAGCGCGCGTTTTCGGCACGAGAGCGGTCGGTGGACGTCCACGATGCGCGTGGATCCGCGGCAGCTCGCGCTCGGGGCGCTGCCGGACGATCGCGAGCGCTTCCCGGTTGGCAGCCGAGTGCGCGACCTGCTGCAGCGCGGGGTACAACGCTTCGTGCTCGACGCGGCCAAGATGGCCCGACCGTCATCGCCCCTGCTGACGACCCACCTCCAGGCCGACGGCTCGAACTTCGCTCGCGTGGTCCAAGGCCTGCAGTCGCGGGATCCACAGGCCTTCCACGACTGGCTCGACCAGCTCAAGGAAGCGCTGCCAGCGGTGCGGTCTGCCCGCATCGTCGAGCGGGAGGAGGACAAGCACGTTTACCTGAAGCTCGGGCTCGCCAGCGGCCTGGAGCTTCCGACCTGGCGCCTGTCGGACGGGACCTTGCGCATCATGGCGCTCAGCCTGCTTCCCTTTGCTGCCCACGACGACGCGGTCTTCCTGGTCGAAGAGCCGGAGAACGGCATCCATCCACGAGCAATCGAGGCGGTATTCCAGGCGCTGAGCTCGGGCGACGGTACGCAGATCATGGTGGCCACGCACTCCCCCGTGTTCCTCGGAGTCGTCCCGCCCGAGCACTTGCTGTGCTTTTCCCTCGAGTCGGGCGCCACGCGGATCCTGCGCTCGGACGAGCACCGCGTCCTCCAGGACTGGCGCAGGGAGGTGGACCTCGGAACGCTCTTCGCCACAGGCGTGCTCGGATGAAGGACCTGTATGTCCTCTGCGCGGACTTGAACGCGAAGGCCGTTCTGGAGGCGCTGCTCCGCCGTCCGAAAAGCCTCGACATTCGCCAAGTCGACTATGATGTCTACCACAACCCGATAGGCCACGACGGTGGCACGCGCGCGGACGGTCCCGCCCTGGTGCGCAGAGCGGCGGCGGGGGCCTACTCGCACGCCATGGTCGTGATCGATTGGGAGGGATGCGGCGCAACGGGGGACGCCCGAGGCCTGGAGCGCGAGCTCACGGCGCGGCTCAGCACCGACTGGGCGGACCGCGGGCAAGCGATCGTGATCGACCCTGAGCTTGAAGCATGGCTTGTTGGAGCTCATCGCCACTTCGGCAAAGTGTGCAGAGTGCGACCGTCGCCGGTCCGCAAGTGGCTGGCTCAAGCGGAGCTTTGGCCGATGAACGATCCCAAACCCGCGCGGCCGAAGGAAGCAGTGGAAGCGTGGTTGCGGGCACATCGTGCCCGGCGAACGAGCGCGAACTACCGCAAGATCGCCGCTGCCGCATCGCTCAGGCTGGAACGCTGCCGCAGCGAGTCTTTCGGCCTATTCGTGCGCACGCTGCGACGGTGGTTTCCTAAAAGCTCTCCCACGCGAAGCTGAGCGCTCCTCGTGAGGCGCCTAACCGCGCCGCCTGGGCCAGCGGGTAAGGGCGATGTACGGCGGGGCAAAGGCGAAGGCGTACAGCATCAGGGCGAGCTCGCCGCGGCCGTAGACGAGCAGCAGCACGAAGAAGTAGAGCGCGGCAGGCACGCGGGTCCAAAGCTCGCCAGGCGGCACGCGCTGGCGGGCGCCCGTGCGCAAGATCCAGGCGACCAACGCGAGCGACAGCACCCACACGCCTACGACGACGGGCCAGGGGTCCACGGTGCAGTTCACCCAGCGGAGCGCGCCCCACCAGGTGGCGAGCAAGAGCAGGTGCGTGCCGAGCGGGGCCACGATGATGGCGGCCAGATCGGCCAGGGGGCGGCGGCCGCGGCGGTCGTTGTGCTCGAAGACCGCCATGCAAAGGCCCGCGAAGTAGGCCCAGCCGAGCAGGCCGATGGGCGGCACGGCGAACAGACCCGGCTCGGTCCACCACCAGAGCCCCGCTTGCACCGAGACCGGCTCGATGAGCGAGGCATCGGCCAGCACCATGGCGCCGCCGAGCAGCGGCACCCAGCCAAGGCGGGCGCGCTTTCGCGCAAGGGCGCGCTCGCGAGCGTCGTTCAAAAGGTGGCGGGCGACGTCCCAGGCCGAGTGGATGACGGCCGGCCAGATGACGATGACGGCGAGCGGCACCCGATCGACGAACACGCTCCAGTCGGGGTTGTAGGCGTAGAAGCCGTAGGCGCGGATGGCGGTGTCCTCGGCCAGCCAGCTCGCCGCCACGATGATGGCCAGCCGCCGCAGAAAGCGGTTGGGCTCGGGTCCGAAGCGGACGCGGATTTCCAGGTACAGGGCGATGATGCCCAGGGCGCAAAGCTCGAGCAGGATCACGAGGCCATCTCCGAGCCGGGCAGGCCCGCGGCGATCCACAGGTGGTAGGCGAGCAGCAGGCCCGCGCCCAGCCAGGTCAGGTTGATGCAGTCGCGGGCGCGGATCCCGCGGCGTAGCGCCCGCTTGTAGAGCACGAGCTGGACCAGGGGAGCGGTGGCCATGACGGCGAGGCGCCAGGGCACCAGGCCGAGGGCGTAGCCCGCCACCAGCGGCACGAGCGAGCCTGCGATGAGCGCGTCGATGATGCGCACCGCCCCGCGCTCGCCATGCACCACGGGGTAGCTCCGCACCCGGGCGGCGCGGTCACCAGGGGCATCGCGCAGGTCGTAGATGACCTCGTAGCTGAGCTCGAAGGGAAAGAAGAAGGCTGCGGCCAGCGCGATGGTGGCCGGGCTGATATCGCTCGGCAAAAGGGCGCGGGCCTCGGCGTTGAACAGCGGCCAGCCCGCCGCGGCGAGCGGGTAGCCGAACACCGTGAGCATGAAGCCCATGGCCGAGGCGGTGTTCTTCCAGAAGTAGAGCTGCTTGATGCGACGACCGCCTGGCAACAGCGGCCAGTTGTAGGCCAGGCCAAGCGCGTGGTAGCCGAGCCGCAGCGGGGTGATGGCGGGCTCGACCGCGTGCACCGCTGCAAAGGACAGCAGCATGACGCCGAAGCCCGTCGCCATGATGGCGCGGCGATGGCGGTCGGCAAAGTCGGCCCCGCGGATGCGGTTGGCGCGGTCCTCGCGCACGTCGACGACGCGGTTCAGCAGGTTGACCAGGAACCAGTCCAGGCCGGTCACCGCAGCCAGCAGCCAGGGGTAGCGCCCGGTAAACAGCCAGCCAAAGGTGAAGGTCCCCATGGTGGCGATGGCCACGATGTGGATCCGGCTGACGCTGGCCCAAAGCCGGAAGGGCTGCTCGGTGCAAGGCGACGGCAAGGCCACGACGGCAGGCTTTCCTTGCTTGGCGCTCGACGTCAACCAAAGCCAAGCTTCAGGCCTCGGGCCGCGGCACAGCACTCGTCGCCGAGCCGAGTGGCTCGCTGGCGGCGCTGCTGACGTGGAAGGTCGCGCTGCGTCGCACGGCGTGGGTAGGTGGCAGAGGGAGCGAGTTGTCCTACGCTGTTGACCATGTTCCTTAATTATCGGATAATTCGTCCATATGATCCCCAGAACGATCAACCCCTTGGAGTCAAACAGCTTTTTTCTGTTCGGCCCTCGCGGAACTGGCAAGACGACGTTGCTCAGAAGCCGGTTTTCGGGGCCTGGGGTGATTTGGATCGACCTTCTGGACCCCAAGACGGAAGACCGCTTCGTCAAGCGTCCGTCTCGGTTAAGCGAGGTCGTGGAGGCAGCGGCTACGCCACCGAGGTGGGTCGTGTTGGACGAGGTGCAGAAGGCACCGCGTCTGCTCGATGTGGTCCACCAACTCATCGAGACCAAGAACGTCAGGTTTGCGCTCACCGGATCGAGCGCCCGCAAGCTCAAGCGCGGCGCTTCCAACCTGCTCGCGGGCCGGGCCTTCGTCTACCACCTGCTGCCGTTCACGCACCAAGAGCTAGGCGAGCAGTTCAGCCTCGAGCATGCCCTTCAGTGGGGAACGCTCCCCAAGACCTTCGCCTTTGCCGACAACGAGGAGCGGACGCTG
>CAYTYV010000450.1:0-5478 GCA_964441055.1 uncultured Polyangiaceae bacterium
GGCCCGCCGTCCTCGTAGCCGGCGCACATGGCGTCGTTGAACGTGGTCGTCGTGGCGAAACGCACGAGTCGCTGCATGTCCATACACGACTGTATGGGACTGCCCGGATCGGCTCAAGCGCTAGTCATGGCTCGGCGAGCGCCCGGTCGATGACCTCGTCGGCGTGGCGCACGGCATGGGCCATATCGAAGCAGCGCTCGAGCTCGTCCTGGCCGAGCACGGCGGTGACCTCGGGGTCGACCGCGAGCGCTTGCTGAAAGCTCGCCTCGCCGCGGTAGGCCTTCATGGCCGCGCGCTGCACCAGCTCGTAGGCGCGTTGCCGACCGAGGCCTCCCTGCACCAGCCCGAGCAGCACCGCCTCGCTGTGGCAGCGGCCGCCCGTCTGCTCGAGGTTGCGGGCCATCTTTTCGGGGTAGACCACCAGCCCGGCGACGAGCCCACGCGCCCGCTCGAGCATGAACCCCAAGGTGGTGGTGACATCGGGCGCGGTCATGCGCTCCACCGACGAGTGCGAGATGTCGCGCTCGTGCCACAGCGCCACGTTCTCAAGCGCGGGCACTACGGCCGAGCGCACCACCCGGGCGAGGCCGCAGAGGTTCTCGCTGGCGATGGGGTTGCGCTTGTGGGGCATGGCGCTCGAGCCCTTCTGCCCGCGGGTGAAGCTCTCCTCGGCCTCCGCCACCTCGGTCCGCTGCCAGTGGCGCACGTTGGTGGCCAGCCGCTCGATACCCGAGGCCACCACGGCCATGGCGGCAAAGAGCGCGGCGTGCCGATCGCGGGCCACCACCTGGGTGGACACCGTCTCGGGCCGCAGCCCGAGCGCGGCGAGCGCGCGCGCCTCGATGGCGGGCGCAAGGTGCGCGTAGCTGCCGACCGCGCCCGCGAGCTTGCCCACGGCGACCTCCTCCTGGCCGCGGCGCAGGCGCACCCGGCCGCGCTTGAGCTCGGCCAGGTGGCCGGCCAGCACCATGCCAAAGGTCACGGGCTCGGCGTGGATGCCATGGCTGCGACCGATGAGCAGCGTGCGCCGATGCTCGCTGACGCGCTCGGCCAGGGCGTCGATGAGGGCATCGAGCCGCGCGCAGCACAGCTCGGCCGCTTGCACCAGCAGCAGGGCCAAGCTCGTGTCCAGCACGTCGCTGGAGGTCATGCCGAAGTGCAGCCAGCGCGCCTCGGCTCCGGCCAGCTGTTCGACGTGGGTCAGAAAGGCGATGACGTCGTGCTTGACCGTGCGCTCGATGGCGTCGATCTGCGCTGGATCGAGCGAGAGCTTCTGAGCGCGCAGCCGCGCGGCCGTGCCCGCGGGCACCAGGGCGGCATCGGGATGCTCCATGGCCTCGCAGGCGGCCAGCTCGACGCGCAGCCAGGTGGCGTACTTGGTCGCGCTGGACCAAAGCTCGACGAACTCGGCGGGCGAGTAGCGCTCGATCATGACGGGCCGACGGTGGACAGGGCGGTGCCCGGGCGTCAAGAGGACGGTAGCGGGCGGCTCGAGGCTCGGTGTGGTCGGTGCAAGTAGCCGTTTTTACGCTCCCGCTGCGCAGCCCAGCGCGATGACGCAAGGCCTTTGCCGAGCTCATCCCACGAGCTTGATGGCGCGCCGCCGTCGTCGGGGGCGTGCTTCCTCCCCGGATTTGTTGCAGACTGCGGCCGCAGGCGCTCCAATATGCTGGGAAGGCTGGGGCGAACCCGCCCGTAAGCTGCTCATGGATGCCCCGGTGGCAGCCATGTGCTCGAAGGAGACTTACTCATGCGACGATCGATCGTTCTGATGGTGCTCGGAGCACCGCTTGCTTTGGGTGTGACCGTGCTGGCCGCGGGCTGCACCAGCAGCTCGGATGACGAAGGCAACCTCGCCGACTGCGGCAACATCCACGTGGAGGCCAGCGCGCAGTGCGAGGTCATGATCGAGGGTGGCTGCGAGGCTCAGTGCGAGCCGATCAGCTTCTCGGCCCAGTGCTACGCCAACTGCGAGGGCGAGTGCAGCGCCAGCATCGAAGGAGGCTGTACGGCCGACTGCCAGGCTAGCTGTGTGGCCGACTGCAACCCGGGCAGCATCGACTGCCAGGCCGGTTGCGAGGGCTCGTGCGAGGCCAACTGCGCGGGCGAGTGCTCGGGCAACCAGTGCCAGGCCTCTTGCGCGGCTGGCTGCGAGGCCGAGTGCTCGGCCCACTGCGAGGTGGAGCCTCCGTCCTGCGAGGCCTACTGCCAGGGTAGCTGCGAGGCCGAGTGCGACGTGGAGGCCAACATCGACTGCCAGATCGACTGCCACGGCGGCTGCTCGGCCGAGCTGCAAGGCGGCTGCGAGATCGACTGCCAGAGCCCCGAGGGTGCGCTGTTCTGCGATGGGCAGTACGTCGACCACAACGGCAACCTGGAGAGCTGCATCAACGGGCTCAACGCCTTCCTCACCTCGCACGTCGACGCTTCGGCCAGCGCCAACTGCGACGACAGCGGCTGCCACGCCGAGGCTTCGGCCACCTGCGGCAGCGTGGCCGCCCTTGGCGCGGACACGGGTCTGCCCTGGTATGCCGCGCTCGTCGGCGCGTTCGGCGTGGTCGCGCTGCGCCGTCGGCGCCGCAGCTAGCTGCTAGCCCCAAGAGCCAGCTCACGGCGGGCTGGCCCCAAACCACCGCGAACCGCAGCTCCTGCCGAGTTGGCAAGGGCTGCGGTTTGCCGTATGGGGCCGGGATGAAGACGGAGCGCTCCTGCGTTCGACCACGCATGACGGCACGAATCGCCCTGGTCCTGGCTCTGCTGGCCTGCGGCTGCGACTCGGCGGCGCGTGCGCCAACCGAGCCTGGCCCGCGGTCCGCATCTGCCCCACCGCCGACCGCTGCCTGGGTCGATGGGGGCTCCGTGCCCGCCGCTTCTGCCGCAACATCGGCCGCATCGGCGGCCACGGAAGCGGTCGATGCTGGCGAAAAGACCGGGCTTTCGCTGCCGCAGCCGGTTGCTTTGCGCCCGCCGCCCGACCCGCCCATCCGACTCGTAACGGGCGGGAAAAAGGCGGTGCAGGGCCGGGCGGGCATGGTCGCCTCGGTCGAGCCGCACGCCACCCGCATCGGCGTCCAGGTGCTCGAGCGAGGCGGCAACGCCATCGATGCCGCAGTAGCCGTGGGCTACGCCTTGGCCGTCACCCACCCACAAGCCGGGCCGCTCGGCGGCGGCGGCTTCATGCTGGTACGGCTCGCCAGCGGCGAGGTCCACGCTATCGACTACCGCGAGATCGCGCCCGCCAAGGCCAACGCTCAGACCAACCAGCGCATGCTGAAAAAGGGCGGCCACGGCTACGGCTCGGCCCCCGTCTCGGGCGTGGTGGCAGGCCTGAACCTGGCCCGCGAGCGCTTTGGCACGCAGCCGCTCGCCGAGCTCGTGGCCCCGGCCATCGCGCTGGCTCGCGACGGGCACCCGCTGGGCCCCCGACAGGCCTTGGTGCTGCACTGGTACTGGGACCGGGTGAGCCGCGATCCCACCTTCAAGGCCATCTTCGGCCGCGGCGACAAGCCAGTTCGTCGCGGCCAGCGGCTGCGGCAGCCCGCGCTCGCCAAGACCTTGGAGGCGATCGCCGAGCAGGGCAACGACGGCTTCTACCGCGGGGAGGTGGCGGCCAAGATCGCCCGAGCCATGAAGCAGCGGGGGGGCCACGTGACCGAGGCCGATCTGGCGAGCTATCGCGCCCGGGTGCGCGAGCCGCTTCGCTTTCGCTACCGCGGCTTCGAGGTCTGCACCATGCCTCCGCCGTCCATGGGGGGCATCGCCCTGGCGGCGATCATGCTCAACCTCGAGCAGGCTGAGGCCCACCGCGCGCCGCCGTCCTCCGGTCTCGGTATCCACCTGTTCGCCGAGGCCGCTCGCCGCGCCTACGCCGACCGACGCAGCGTGGGCGCCGACCCCGACTTCGCAAACCGCGCGCTGATGGAAGCACGCCTCTCGCGGCTGCTCGACCCGCGCTACTACGCCGAGCGCAAGCCCGCAGTCGACCCCGACCGCGCCACGCCCTCAGCCGACCTGACCCCGCTCGCCAAGGCACTGCCCGCCACGGCCGAGTCCCCGGAGACCACGCATTTTTCCGTGGTCGACGCCATGGGCAACGCGGTCTCGTGCACGACGACCCTGTCGGCCGGCTTCGGGGCCTTCGTCGTCCCGCCCGCCACGGGCGTGATCCTCAGCAACGCGCTGGGCGCCTTCACGCCCACGGGCCCGAACGCCATCGAGCCGGGCAAGCGCATGGCGAGCTCCATGACTCCCGCCATCGTTCTGCAAGACGGCAAACCGGTCGCCCTGCTGGGCTCGCCAGGCGGCGACACCATCCCCAACACCGTGGCGCAGGTTCTGCGCAATCTGGTCGACCACGGCATGAGCATCGACCAGGCCGTGGAGCACGGCCGCGTGCACCACCAGCTCCGCCCCGACCGGCTTCGCCTCGAGAAGCTGCGGCCGCCTCCGCCCGCGGCCATCCGCGCGCTGGAGCGTCGCGGCCACGAGCTCTTGCGCTCGGTCCCCCAGGGGGACGCCAACTGCATCCTGCTCGACCCGAAATCCGGCACGGCCTGGGGCGTGGCCGACAGCCGTCAGGGAGGCCTGGCAGCCGGACCGCCGAGCTAGCGCCAGCAGCGGCTGCGTGCCTCGCCGATACCCTATTAATTTCGTCGGAGATAAATCCGCGATTTGAGCGCTTTTTTAATGCCATATAGGTATTTTTTTGAAGCCCCGCAGGTGAACACCTGACGACCTTGACAAAGGTAGCGAAACGTCGGATAGACCCGCACCGTCCGGAAGGGACCAAACCACTTCGCCGACTCGGGCGAACACACGCTCTGCTCAGGCCTGTCGCGACCGGTAGGGTGCTGCCAAGAGCCGGGAAAGGATGACACCAATGGCAACGCTGCAAGAACGACTTCAGGAACTCATTCCCCAGTGGCGACAGGAGCGCGCAAGCATCCTCAAGGAGTACGGAGCCAAGGATATCTCCGGGGCCACCGTCGCGCAGGCTTTCGGCGGCATGCGCGGCATCAAGGGCATGATCTGCGACACCTCCGTGGTGTACGCCAACGACGGGGACCATGGCCCGGGCGGTCTGTACATCCGCGGCCGTCACCTTCTCGAGATCAAGGAGCTCTGGCCCGAGCAGACCTTCATCCTGCTGCTCACGGGCGACATCGAGCCGCTCGACTCGGAGATGGTCAAGGCCTACCAGCTCGAGATGGACCGCCGCTCGCAGCTTCCGCAGTACGTCTACGACGTCTTGGAGGCCATGCCCAAGGACAGCCATCCGATGTGCATGCTCGACACCGGCATCCTTGTGATGGAGAAGGAGAGCACCTTCCGCCAGATGTACGACAAGGGCATGACCAAGGCGGACTACTGGATCCCGACCTTGGACGACTCGCTGAACCTGCTGGCCAAGCTGCCGGGTCTGGCCGCGGCGGTCTACCGCCTGCGCTACGACAAGGGCGACTACATCGACTGGACGCC
>CAYTYV010000451.1:0-5443 GCA_964441055.1 uncultured Polyangiaceae bacterium
AGCTTGCGTTCACCGAGAGAAGCTCGCCGTCTCCCTCGGTCGAGCCGCAGCCGACTGTCGCCCCACCCTGACCGCCCGAGCCAGCGGAGCTGCCTCCCGTACCGCCCGTGCCGCCCGTGGCCGTCGTGCCGCCCGAAGCCGTCGTGCCGCCCGAAGCCGCCGTGCCGCCCGTGCCGCCCGTGGCCGCCGAGCCGCCCGTACCGCCCGTGGCCGTCGTGCCCGCCGTGCCGCCCGCATTGCCCGCCCCGCCCGTTCCGCCCGCGCCAGCCGAGGCCCCGGTCGAGCTCGACGAGCTGCTCGTTGCCGCGCCGCTCGCCCCTTGCCCTGCCGAGCTCTGGTCTTCGTCCGAGTCGCAGCCGCCCATCCCGAACAGCAAAGCCGCCGCCACCAACGCTGCCGCGCCGAGCTGGATCCCATCGAGACGGCGAGCGAGACCGACGGCTCGGTGGCCGCGGCAGTCGCGCCCAAGTGGCGTTGCGGACCGCTGTGGGGCTTGGCTCATGGTCCGTCCAGACTACAACGGTCAGCCGAGCTCGAAAACCCGTCTCCACGAGTTGCTAGCAGCTCATTCCGGTCCGAGCGGGGGCTTTTCCGCCCAGCGTTCGCGCACCAACGCGTCGATGATGAGCTGGGCGCGGTTTCCCCAGAGCGGATGGGGCACCATACCTAGCTCGTCGGCCAGCGCCTGCGCCTCGTCGGCTGGGGTGCGCTTCGAGCGGCGCGCTCGTTCGAACACCTCCAGGCAGCGGCGAAAGATCCCGTGCTCGGCATCGCGCTCTAGGTGGCTCCAGATGGCCGGGTCGCCGTCGAAGCTGCCATAAGCCTCGTTCGCGCAGTTGACGATGCCCATGCGGTTGGCGAGAAAGTCGGGCACGTAGAGCACGCCCCGTTCGGCCAGCAGCGCGGCATCCCGGTCGTGCTCCTCGAGCTGGTTGTTGGCCCCGCCGCACACCACCGCGGCACCGATGGTGGGGATGGTCCGGTCGTTCAAGACGGCGCCCAACGCGTTGGGCACGAGCAGGTCGCAGGGCTCGGCGAGGATGCTGGCGTCACCCCTCGGCACGAGCCTGGCCTCGACCGCGTCCGCGCCGTAGCGCTCGCGCACCTTGGCGATGGCCTGGGCGTCGATGTCACTGCCGACGATGCGACCCACACCGCGCTCGAGCAGGTCGCCCACCATGTAGAGGCTGACGTTGCCGAGGCCCTGCATCGCCACGGTCTTGCCCTCGAGGCTGCCCTTTTCGAGCCACTTGAGCGCGGCCTCCATCGCCACGACCACGCCCTTGGCCGTGAGCACCGAGGGGTTGCCGCTGCCGCCCAGCGAAGCGGGGATGCAGGTGGTGTGCCGGGTGGTCGAGAAGATCCAGCGCATGTCCTCGCTGGTGGTGCCCGCGTCCTCGGCCGTGACGTAGCAGCCGCGCAGCGCCGTCATGAAGCGCCCGTAGTCCCGAAAGACCTTGCGCCGCAGCTCGGGGTCGCGATGATCGACAGCGGGCGGGCGGGCGATCACCCCCTTGCCGCCACCCCACCAAAGGCCTGCCAGCGCGTTCTTGTGTCCCATGCCGCGGCTCAGGCGCAGGCCGTCGCGGGCGAGATCGGCGACTGAGCCGTAGGGCCAGAAGCGCACGCCGCCCGCTGCTTGCCCGCGCACCGTCTTATGCACCCAGGCCGTGCACAGCTGTCCGCTCTCGGCGCCGATCTCGAAGAAGGCGCCCTGATGGCCGTGGTAGTCGCGGCGGTCCTCGGCGATCGCTCGCCCGATGGGCTCGAAAAGCGCGTGGCTAGCTTCGATCTCGCCCGTTGCCAGGTTGGTCGTCAGGCAGGCTCGGCCGAGCCCCGCATCCAGCATGGCCGTTATCAGCGCGGCAGGCGTGGCAGTCCAGAGATCCATGGCGGCCCCGTTGTACAACGGGCGGGCGGGCGTCGCAGCACGGAAGCGCAGTCACCTCCCCCTCACTCGGGCAGCGTGGTACTCTCGAACCAGTCCGCCGACCGACGAGGTCGAGAGCGAGGGCGAGGAGCAGAGCGATGCGTGCATGGCGCTGGGCAGTGTTGGGTGCGGTGATGGCCGCGGGCGGCGGCTGGGTGGCGGCCTGCGGCACGTCGGAGTCGACGCCGCTATTCGGCGGCGAGGGAGGCAATGGCGCGGGCGGCAGCGTGACCAACACCGCGGGCTCGGCGGGCGAGAGCTTCGATGCGGGCGGGGGCTGCTTGGACGATGGCGATTGCGACGGCGGCGTGTGCTTGCCCGACGGCACCTGCTGCGAGTCCGAGAGCGTATGCGGCTCGACCTGCTGCGGGGCAAGCGAGATCTGCCTGTTCAACCAGTGCGTCGTTCCAGGCGATCCCTGCCTCGGCGACGCCGATTGCCCCGAGGACGAGTACTGCGAGCCCGCCTTGGGCGAGGCCGACGCCGGGGTGGTCGACGCGGGCGATCCCGACGCCCATTGCACCCAGCCCTTGCCGCCCAACGGTCGCTGCCTACCGCGGCCCCCGGTTTGCGACGGCGATGCAGGCCCCGACGCCTCGGATGGCGGCTGCATCCCGCCGTGCGAGTACCAGCCCGAGGTGGGCGAGCTCCATCCCGTGGTCGAGTGGCATTGGAGCGTGGATCCCCCCGCCTCGAGCTACCTCGACGCCTTGGACGTGTGGGCCACGCCCGCGGTGGCGCGGATCTACGACGCCAACTGCGACGGCGAGGTGAACCTAGCCGACCCGCCCAACGTGATCTTCGTCTCCAACGACGTCAAAGCCACCTGCTGCTCGTGCAGCTCGGATCCGGTCTCGACCTGTCGCACGGGCG
This sequence comes from uncultured Polyangiaceae bacterium, assembly GCA_964441055.1. GTDB lineage: Bacteria > Myxococcota_A > Polyangia > Polyangiales > Polyangiaceae > JACQWT01. The sequence continues at coordinate 2,804 of CAYTYV010000451.1, forward strand.
TGCTGCGACTGCTCGACGGCCGCAGCGGCGAGGAGATCTGGTCGCTCGACAAGCCGCTCGACGATCCCCACAACGGCCAATACGGCTTCAACGGCCTGTCGGTCGCGGTGGGCGACATCGACGGCGACGAGTCCCTGGATATCGTGGCGATGAGCGGCGGGGGCTTCATTGCGATGATCGATGCGAGCGGCCAGGTCCAGCGCGTCAGCGATGAACGCGTGGGCGGCTGGAGCCACCAGTATTTCGGCTGGGGCGGAGGGATCTCCCTCGGCGACATGGACAACGACGGCTCGCCGGAAATCGCCTTCGGCCCCACGCTGTACGAGACCACGGGCAATGCCATCACCCGGCTCTGGATCGGCTCGGCGGGCTGGGGCGGCCAGAACGGCGGCGGGCCCTACTCCGCGATCTCGCACTTCGTGGATCTGGACCTCGCCCCGGACGGCCATCTGGAGCTGCAGGCAGGCCGCACCGCCTATCGCAAGGACGGCAGCATGCTATGGAACAACACCAGCGTGCCCGACGGCTTTAGCGCCATCGCGGACTTCGATGGAAATGGCACCCCCGAGGTCGTGTTGATCAGCGGTGGATACGTGCGCATTCTCAATGGCGCTGATGGTCAGCTCCTGATCGGACCCTGGGTCTTGCCGGGAAGCGCGCACGGCGGGCCGCCCACGGTGGCGGACTTCGACGGCGACGGCACGCCCGAGATCGGCGTCGCCCAGCAGGATCTCTACTCGATGGTCGAGGTGGACATGGACGGCCCGAGCTTGTCGGCCGGCTGGTCGCAGACCACCCACGACCGCAGCTCGTCGGTGACCGGCTCGAGCGTGTTCGACTTCGAAGGCGACGGCAAAGCCGAGGTGGTCTACAACGACGAGTGCTACCTCTGGGTCTACGACGGCACCGACGGCACCATCTTGCTGACCGAGCCCACCCAGTCGTTCACGGCCACCGAAGCCTCGGTGGTGGCGGACGTGGACGGCGACGGCCGCGCCGAGATCCTGCTCGGTGCCAATGGGGCCAATCCGTACACCTGGAGCTGCGCGCACCACGACGAGCCGGGCGAGGTCATCCACGGCCATGCCTTCCCGGTCTGGGAGCCCTTCCCGGGCGGCGACTGGCGCGGCCTGCGAGTCCTCGGCGACGCCGAGAACGCCTGGGTAGGCACGCGCACCCTGTGGAACCAGCACGCCTACCACGTGACCAACATCTGCGATCCGCGCGACAGCGCCTGCTCGGCCAGCGCCTACTACGGCCAGATCCCCGCTGACGAAACCGACAACTGGACGGTAGATTGGCTCAACAACTTCCGTCAGAACGTCCAGGACAAGGGCCTGTTCGACGCTCCCGATGCCACCGTGGCCCTGAGCGCGGGCTGCACCACGCCCGTCGAGCTGCGGGTCTCGGTGCGCAATCTGGGCATGGCTGGCTTGCCCGCCGACGTGGAGGTGGGCGTGTATCGCGCCGAGGGCGACCTGCTGCTCGGCACCGTCACCACCAGTCACCCATTGATGCCTGGTCAAACCGAGGTGATGGACTTCACTGCGCCCGGGGGCCAGGCCACGACGAGCCACTCCTTTTACGCTCTCATTCACATTCCTGATCCGCCGACCTTCCACGAGTGCCGCGACGATAACAATCAAAGCGCCACCGTGCGGCCGCCGTGTCCCGAGTAGCGGGCAGCGTGGCCATCGGCACAACAGCGCCCCGCACCTGCCGCCCTCGGCCGCGGGGCTCGATCGGGCTGCTGGTAGGGCTAAGCCTCTTGGCGGGAGCCTGGGCGTGCTCCACCGATGGCGCGCCGAGCCGCGCCCAGCAGAGCGCATCGAGCCGCGCTACAGCGATCGCGCGCTCGGAGCCAGAGCCCGCTGCCTCCGGCCCGCCCGCCAGCGCCTCGAGCGCCGCACCGCTCGGCGCTCTGGGAGACCAAGCCTCGTGGCAACGCTGTCGCGAGCGAATCGAGGCGGTCCGCCAACAGCCCGCTTCGGCTAGCGCGGAAGAGCTCGACGCCGAGCGGCCCGAGATGGTGGGCAGGGTGCGCGGGGCTGCGGTTCTGTGGAAGCGCGAGCCGCGTCTAGGCGATGTGCCCGAGCCGATCCGCGACGCCGTGCAGCGAATCGAGAGTTCGCGAAATCCCCTGGCCCGGGTGCGCTCCTTGCTCCGCAAGCACCGAAAGAGGCCCGAGCGGCTTCGCGCGGCGTTTTTGCGCGAGGGCTACCTCTACATACGGGGCGTCGACGCTGCCGTGGCCGTAGTCCAGCAGGTGGGCTTGACCCACCTGTTCCGCGAGCCGGAAATCGCGCTGTTGCGAGGCGGCGCCGTGCACCCGCTGCGAAGGGGCAAGCGGGACGGCCGCCCAGCATACCTTCACGCGGACGGCCCGCTGACGGGCGAGGTGGCGGAGATCCTGTTCGCAGATCGGGTGGGCGCAGAGGCCGAAGCGCTCAAGCGCGAGCCGCTGGCGATCTCCTTTGGCGATGCCGCGGAGGCCTTTGGCTTCGATCGCATACGGAGCGCGCAGCTCGCGGGGAACCTGCTGGCCGCCGAGGTTCGCTATGGCGCGGATCGGTGGGCGCCCGTGCTGTTTGACGTCGCTGCTCCGAGCGCACGGCTCGTATGCCACGCGCTGTCGCCCGA
>CAYTYV010000452.1:0-1200 GCA_964441055.1 uncultured Polyangiaceae bacterium
AGCATCCCTGAGCAGACCGATTGAACCAGCGTCCCAGACATCATGAGCCAAAACCAAGCCACCTCGAGCGACGGACAGCTCGCACCTGCCCAACCCACCGATTTGCGCTCGCTCGTGCCCGTTTCGCCTGGCGCCGTGGTGAGCCGCACCGTGGTGCGAGCTCGGCGGGGAAGCATCACCCTGTTCAGCTTCGACCAGGGTCAGGGGCTGAGCGAGCACAGCGCACCGTTCGACGCCTTTGTGCAGGTGCTCTCTGGCAAGGTCGAGCTGACCATTGGCGGCGAGCCCGTCGTGGCGGAGGCGGGCGAGGTGGTGATCATGCCCGCCCAGGTGCCCCATGCGGTGCGAGCGCTCGAGCCGCTGCAGATGCTGCTGGTGATGATTCGCGACGCTGACTGACGAGGTGCCCCTGATGCAACGCAAGATCATCCAAATCGACGAGAGCAAGTGCGACGGCTGCGAAGAGTGCGTCTCGGCCTGCCACGAAGGCGCCATCGCCATGGTGGATGGCAAGGCCAAGCTGGTGAGCGACGTCTACTGCGACGGCCTGGGCGACTGCCTGGGCGAGTGCCCGCAAGGGGCTATCCAGATCATCGAGCGCGAGGCCGATCCCTTTGACGCCCGAGCGGTCGCACAGCGCGCGGCAGAGCGCGAGGCCGAGCACGGCGCAGAGCGCGCGGGTCGCGATGGCCCGCGGGAGCTCCCTGCTGGGCTCGGGGCCATCCACGGGGGCTGCCCCAGCATGGCGAGCCGACAGCTCCGACCCGTGGCTACCGAGCGCGCCTCCGCGGCCAAAGGCGCTGGCGCGGCCACGGGGGCTGGCGCGCCGTCAGCGCTCGCCAACTGGCCTATCCAGCTTCACCTGATGCCCGTGCAAGCGCCCTACTTCCAGGGCGCCACCGTGCTCTTGGCGGCCGACTGCGTACCCTTTGCCCACCCAGGCTTCCACGCCGACATGCTGGCAGGCCGGATCCTCGTCATCGGCTGCCCCAAGCTGGACGATACCTCGGCCTACCTGGAGAAGCTCGCGGCCATCTTCCGCTTCAACGAGGTGCGCGCCGTGGAGGTGGCTTTCATGGAGGTGCCGTGCTGTCACGGCTTGGCGCGGCTGGCGGCCACAGCCATCGAGCAGAGCGGCAAGAGGCTGCCGCTCGAGCTGATCAAGGTGGGCATCGACGGGCAGATCCAGCCGCTTCCCGA
>CAYTYV010000452.1:1300-5433 GCA_964441055.1 uncultured Polyangiaceae bacterium
CCGCAATGCTCGGGGCCAAAGGGGCAGACGTCCAGCGGCTCTCGTCGCTCGAAGCAGTTGGCGATGTCGAGCAGCCGGATCTTCCGCGGGGCGCGCGCCAGGGTGTAGCCCCCGTGTCGCCCGGGCGTTCCGCGGATCAAGCGGGCGTGCGAGAGCGTGGTCAAAAGCTTGGAGAGAAAGGGCCGCTGCAACTTGCGCTGCTCAGCGATCTCGGCCGCGGTCAGCGTGCTCGCCCCACCGTCGTACCGCTGCGCGAGCAGGCTCATGGCGGCAATGGCGGCCTCGGTGGATTTGTTGATCATGTCGATTCGACAGCGCGCAGCAGCGAGCGCGATCGGCCCGTCGCAGCACGCGCGGAGCTACTCAAGGCTCAGGTTTGCCGCAGCCGGAAGGCCCCCGTCAAGGTGGGCACCGCAATCTTGATGGCGGCCGTGTAGACCAGCAGGCCGAACGCCCAGATCCCCGCGGTCACCTTCCATTCGATGAGGCTAGGCTGGTACTCCACGATCTCGTGTAGCGCGCTGGGGATGAACCCGGGCACCACCAATCCCATGCCCTTTTCGATCCAGATCCCGACGAAGCCGAGCAGACAGGCCGCCACCAACAGCCCGCGGCGCTGCCGCACCTGCGGGAAGAAGAGCAGCGCCGCGCTCAGGATGTTCAGCCCCACCGCGGTCCAGATCCAGGGCACCAAGGCCGTCTGGCCCTCGAGCCCGAAGAACAGGTAGCGGGCCGAGGCCGTGTGCGCGCCGCCCGTGTAGAGCTCGGTGAACAGCTCGCGCGCCAGCATGAAGAGGTTCACCACCACGGTCACGCGCAGAATGCTGAGCAGGACCTCGATGGGGCGACGACCAATACGAAATGTGGTCCATCGCTCGACCAGCGTCAGCGCCACCACGATGAAGGCAGGACCGGAGACGAAGGCCGAGACCAAGAACCGCGGAGCGAGCAGCGCGGAGTTCCACAGCGGGCGGCCGCCCAAACCCGAGTAGAGGAAGGCCGTGACCGTATGAATCGAAATGGCCCAGATGATGGACAGAAAAACGAAGGGGACGTACCAGCGGGGATTGGGCGTGCGGCCGAGGTAGCGCATGTACAAGAGATAGCCGCAGATGTGCAGATTGAGCAGCAGATAGCCGTTGAGCACGAGGATGTCCCACGAGAGCATGGACAGCGGCCAGTTGAACTGCCCGATGCCGGGGATCAGGTGCCAGAAGTGATCCGGCCGGCCGAGATCCACCAGCACGAACAGCATGGCCATCACAATGGCGGCCACGGCCAGCATCTCGCCGAAGATCACCACGTCGTGCATCTTGCGGTCGCGGTACAGGTAGGCCGGGATGACCATCATAACGCCACCCGCGGCAACGCCCACCATGAACGTGAAGTTGGCGATGTACAGCCCCCAGGAGACGTGGTCGGTCAAATGGGTGACTACCATGCCCGAGCTCACCTGCTGCGCCCAGGCGTTGAGCCCCACCAGCGACACGGCGGTGAGCACGATCATCCAGGCGTAGAAGAGAAGCTTGCCGTCGGTGGCCAGGACGGCCGAGTCCCATAGGAAGCGGGCATAGCTCTTCCAATGGGCCATGCCACGGCGGCTGGCGGCGGGGCTCGATGAGGCATCCGTGGACATGGTGGGCTGCTCACTCTGCAAAGTAGTAGAAAAAGCGCGGCACCGTGCCGTGGTCTTCCTTGAGCACGAACACGCGTTTTTCGGCGATCACCCAGCGGAGATCGGACTCGGGGTCGGCTAGATCGCCGAAAACCCGCGCGCCAGCCGGGCAGGCCTCCAGGCAGGCGGGCAGCTTGCCCACCCGCGTGCGATGCAGGCAGAAGGTGCACTTCTCCATCACGCCCTGCATGCGAATGCGGTTGGACAAGTAGGCTTGGTCCGGGTTGACCTCGCTTGGCGGGATCTGAGGACGGGTCCAGTTGAACCGTCGGGCGTGATAGGGGCAGGCGGCCTCGCAGTAGCGGCAGCCGATGCACCAGTTGTAGTCGATAACCACGATGCCGTCCGGCTCCTTCCAGGTCGCCTCGACCGGACAGACGTCCACGCAGGGCGGCTTGTCGCAATGGTGGCATTGGACGGGCATGTAGAACTTGTCGTCCTGGGGTACGGGGTGGTCGTAGACCGAGCTGCCGCGGCCGAGATCCATGGTGCCCTTGTCGATCTCGAACACGCGGATGTAGCTGTTGCGGCTGGGCCGATCGTGGTTGTTCTCCCGATGGCAAGCCGCCGCGCACTGACGGCAGCCCAGGCAGGTCGTCAGGTTGAGCGCGTAGGCGAATCGGGTCCCGCGGCGGGCGGCGGGATCGGCGATATCGACCTCGGCGCCGTACTCGCGCTCGGTCCAGCGCTCCAGGCGCGCGAAGAGCTCGCTCTTGTCCTCGGGGCTGAGCTCTTGGTAGTGCTTTTGGAGGAATTGCTCGCGGCTCAGCCCGTCGGCAAAGGCACGAAGCGGCGCGATGGCGCGCGCAAAGGCGACCGCGCCCACGGCGCCAGCAGCCAGCTTGAGGGCGGTTCGGCGCGAGGCGCGCGGGCGATGGCCGGGGCTTTGGTCGGAGGCTTGCTCAGCCATGCTCACCCTCCTCAGGGCCGAGGAAGCGATAGTTGGGCATGGGCGCGGGCCATTGCTGGCGCAACTTCGGGCTGTGCGGCGCGTGACAGTCGATGCAGTGATTGCGCTGCCGCGGTCCTGCGCCTAGGTCCCAGTGCCCGGTCATGCCGCCGTGCGCCCCGTGCTGGTAGTCGCGCCACTGCTGTCCGTGGCACTGCGCGCAGAGCTCGACGACGTTGCCGTACTCGACCACCTCGCCACTGACCAGGTGGAAGCCCTCGTAGCTCGGCCCCTGGTGGCAGGACTGGCAGCCCAGCTCGGCGTGCTCGACCACCACGCCCTCGTGAAAGCCCTCGAGCTTTCTGGCCCGCGCGTTTTCCGGCTTGGGCTCGAGCGCGTGGTGGCAGACCGCACAGGCTACCCGCACGGTACGGCCCTGCGGATCTCGCTTGTCGGTGTTCATGCCGAGCTGCGTGTAGGGCTGGTGCGTGCTGCTCCGAAAGCTCGCCTTTGCGGTGGCCTCGGCTGGCTCGCCAGCGCTCGAGTCCATGGGGCCCGCATCGCCACATCCCACCATGGCGCTTCCCATCACGACTGCTGCCACGGCCCATGGGCCGATCGCGGAGCTCAGAGCTGGTTGCTGCGGCATCTAGGCCTCGTCCCAAGCGCGTGGGGAGGGACGGGTCGCTCCCCTCGATGGTCCAGTCATACTCGACCGCTGGTCGTCAATCAAGATAAAACGACAGATTTATCTTGATTTTGATTTGGGGCCCGTTTACCTTGCGGGAAGACAGCACGCAGCGAGGCAGGCATGGCCATCTCTGGGCTGGTGATCACCTTGGACGAAACCGATCCGCAGAGCGAGCAAACGCTGCTCGCTCTGCAAGGCGACGACCGTTACGAGCTGGGCCCGCGCCAGGGCAACATGGTTCCGGTCGTGCTGGACACGGCCAGCGCCCCGGAGCAGCGCGCTTGCCTGAACGGGCTCGGGGTCCTGCCTGGCGTGCTCGCGGTCGAGCTTGTCATCGCCCACTACGAAGGGGCCGCGCGATGAGCACTGCCACGGGTCGACGCGATTTTCTAAAGCAGGCCGCTATGGCCATGGCGGCGGCCGCGATCACGAGCCGGCTCGGAGGCGGTCCCGAGGCTGCGGCGCAGATCGAGCCGCCCGACATCGACGGCGTTAAATGGAACAAGGCGCCGTGCCGCTTCTGCGGGACGGGCTGCCACGTGATGGTCGGGGTCAAGGACGGCAAGGTGGAGGCCGTCGCGGCCGATCGGCTCGCTGACGTCAACAAGGGGCTGTGCTGCGTCAAGGGCTATCACGTGGGCTTGGCCCTATACGGCAAGGACCGGCTGACCACGCCGCTACTGCGCAAAAACGGCAAGCTCGAGCCCATCGACTGGGACGAGGCCATCGAGGTCGTGGCCGAGCGCATCCAGGCCGATCCCAAGGGCTTCGCCATCTACGGCAGCGGCCAATGGACCATTCCCGAGGGCTATGCCGCGCAAAAGCTCATGAAGGGCGGCCTCGGCAACAACCACATCGATCCCAACGCCCGGCTGTGC
>CAYTYV010000453.1:0-5431 GCA_964441055.1 uncultured Polyangiaceae bacterium
CGAGCTGCACCTGGTGGCGGGAACGCGCGAGCCTGCCAGCCCCCGCTTGGCCCGCCGCGATCGGCCGGGCCTGATCCCCACCGAGCATCTGGGCGAGCTCGTGGCGGCCTTCAACGGCGGCTTTCTGGCCACCCACGGCCACTACGGCATGATGGTCGGCGGCGTCGAGCTGTTGCCGCCGCGGGGCTTTGCCTGCACGGTGGTGCGCTACCGTCAGGGCGGGCTCGGTATCGCCACCTGGTCGGCGCTGGAGCAGCCCGCCACGGACATGCTCTACTATCGGCAAACGCCGCCGTGCCTGGTCGAGCAGGGCGTCACCCACAAGGTGCTCGGCTACCACGAGGACGCCAAGGGCTGGGGCGCGGCCATCAACGGAGAGACGGTGGTGCGGCGCTCGGCCATCGGCTTGGACGCCGAGCGCGAGATTCTCTTTTACGGGCTGGGCGACGCGATGAACGCCCCCGCCATCGCGCGCGGCATGACGGCGGGGGGCGCGCACGACGCCGCCGAGCTCGACATCAACTACTCCTACCCGCGCTTTCTGTTCTACGACCGGCCCTCGCCCGACGAGCCACTACGCGCCAGCTCGGCCATCATCCCCTCGCTCGAGTACTACGACGACCAGTACGTGAGCCGACCCTCACCGAGGGACTTCTTCTACCTGACCTGGCGCGAGCCTCAGGCCAGCCGCGAGCGGCAGCCCTCCAGCCGCCACGCTCACGCGAGTCGCTAGGCGCGATTGTGGATGAGCAGGCGCGAGCCGCCCTCGAACAGCACCTCGATCTTGTCGCCAGCGCGCACCTCGGTCACCACGCCGTCGCCGAACTTGGCGTGGCGCACCATCTGCCCCAGCGACAGCGCCACGGCTGGGCTGTAGGGCACGAAGTCCTCGGCAGGTCGGCCCACGATGGCCTCTTGCCACTGCTTGTGCTGCTCGTCCTTGGCGGCGGCCTGGGCGGCCGCCTTGGCGGCGGCCGAGGGCTTCTTGCGAGTGGCGCGCTTCTTGGTCTTGGGCGCCGCCTTCGCGCCCTTGGGCGGGCGGTAGTTGTGTTGGCCGCCGCAGGTTTGGCACTCGACGCGTTTGATGGTCTCGTCCACCATCGCCACGATGCGATGCGACAGATCCAGCCGACACTTGGTGCAGTAGGCATCGACCTCCCCACCGGGAGCGGTTTTTTTCGTCATGTCTTGTTCGGCCTTTCTCGGTCGTCGTCGTTCTTGCTGCGTCGGTCCAATCGGTCTCGCGCCTTCATCACGACCTTGGAGACCACCCGCGGGCGCGGCCGGCCCTGATGGGCCTGCTCGTGGTCCGCGCCCGGCTCGTCATCGTCGTCGTCCGACGCCTCCTCCGACCGCTTGTCCCCCTTCTGGACATTGGGCACGAAGCGGATCTGGGTGTTCACCTCGAAGGAGAGCTTGGTCAGCACATCGGCGATCTCGTCGGAGAACTTGGTGTGCTCGAGCACGTCGCGGATCTCCTTGGCCACGACGCGGTAGATCCCCTTCTTGGTGTCGTCGATCTGGCCGTAGACGTAGTGGAGCACCTCCTTGGGGAGCTTCAGATCCGCCACGAGCCCCCGCAGGTTCTCGGGGCCCTCGCTGATCTTCTCCACGCCGCTTTCCAGCGCGCGCTCTAGCACGCGGCGAAACACCTCGGGCACGGCGCGCTCGAACAGCCGCCAGCGCTCGCGTTCCTCGGGGCTGCTCGCCTCGTCCTCGGGCTCGCGGTCGTCGCTATCGGTATCGGTCGGGCTGTTCATCCGCGGGCTGACGTAGCGTTGTCCACCCGATACGTCAATCGCCGGCCCGCTCGGCCGGTAGCTTCCAGAGCTCGACCGCGTAGCGCCCCGCGCCCCTCCGAGCGTGGACCTCGATGACGAAGGTATCATCGTCGAAGGTGCAGAAGGGGCGATCTGGGTCGACGATGGGCCAGCAGTCCTCGCTGTGGTCGGTCGCCAGCCGGCTACCCCGGCTGCTGCGCACGGCGACGTCGAGGTCGCTCACGCCCGGCTCGGCCACGGCGAACACCCGGTAGCAGGCCCCGCGTTGAGCCGAGAAGCGGTGGGTCACGGGCTTCGCGGCGGCGTCCACCGCGCCCGTCATGGGCCCGGCGTCGACGAGCTGCATGCCGTTTGGCGGGCCGCACATCATCCCCAGGCGTGCGACGTCCTTGACGGGCTGGCCCGTGGGTCGGAACCCCCCGTAGCAGCTCACCCACAGCCCGCCTACGGGGCTCACCGCTGGCAGGTCGCTGGCGCCCGCTTCGGCGCCGCCATCCGCGCGTGGCGGCTGGCCCTCGCCGCCCAGCCACGAGGCGTCGACGGCGTTTGGCAGCCACGGCTGCGACGGCTCAGAGGCGGCCGCGTCCACTGGGCCTTCCCAGGGTCGCGGACGGCGCTCGCAGCCGAGGACGACAAGCAGGCAGCAGCCGAGCGCCAAGGTCCAGCCGCAGGTCCTGCGGGCTCGACGATGGGGGCTCCGGTCGTCGCTCCGCTCCTCCCTCTGCCCCCAAACCCCCGCGAGGGTCTCTGGGGGGCAAACTCGACTCGTTTGCCAACGAAACCGTTCCTCAAGGACTCTGGGCCGCTCGTACAACCGCGCCTCCATGGCCGGGTCCTCGGCCGAGCCTAGCAGACTCGGCTGTTGGCGGCCCAACGCCAGCGCTCGGGTGAGGGGGTCTGTGGGGGTGGCGGAATCGCGCACGCCGACTTAAGCTCGCGGCCGTGCTTCGGGCTATGCCGCTTCTGGTGCTGAGCTCCCTCTGCGGGCTTTTCGGGACGGCTCCGTTTCAGTGCTCGGGCGAGCCCGACCCAGCGCACCGCCTGGAGGAGACCGCGCCCGAGGCCCTGTACGATCTGGCCGGCCGCTTTCGCCGCGACGGAGACCGCGAGGGCTGGCTCGGCACGCTGCACTACCTTCTCGAGCGCTACCCCTCGAGCCGCTTCGCGGTCATGGCCGAGCAGGACCTGCGCGACGCTGGCGAGCCCGTGCCCGACCGCGACAGGTGAGCGTGCGTACCCCTGTGCTAACGCAGCTCAGCGCGGCTGGTAGCGTGCCTTCCGAGACCTTGCTCGAGCGGCTCAGGCGGGCCGCGGCGCTCCCCCTCGAGCTTCGCCGCCGACTGGCGGTGCAGCTCCGCGACCCCGAGCTCAGCGCGAGCGAGCTACTTTGCTTGGGCAAGGAGCTTCGCGACCTCACCCGCGCCGCGGCCATGAGCCTGGTCGTCAACGATCGGCTGGACCTCGCCCTGGTGCTCGCCGCCGACGGCGTACACCTCGGGCGCCGCTCGGTGTCCGTGTCCGAGGCGCGTCGGCTGCTCGGGCCCGCCGCATGGATCTCGACCTCCTGCCATGACCTGGCCCAGCTCGGCGCCGTGGCCGCGGCAGGGCCGAACGCGGTGCTGCTCTCTCCCATCTTCGCCTCGCCAGGCAAGGGCGAGCCACTCGGCCTCGGGGCCCTCGCCGAGGCGCGGGCCGTGCTGCCACCCGCCATCGGCCTCATCGCCCTGGGCGGCGTGACGCCGAAGCGCGTCCGGGCCTGTCTGGATGCTGGCGCCAACGGGGTGGCTGGCATCCGCGCCGACCTGATGGCGCTCCCTCCGGGGTTTGCACTCGGCCCGACGTAGCACTAGGTAGGGCTGCCATGAGCGGCCACGACCCAGCCACGGGGGAATTCGAACCGGTACGCAACGAGCTCGACTTCCCCGCCGACGAGGCCCGCATCCTACAACTGTGGAAGGACCGCGACATCTTCCACAAGACCCTGCGGGCCGAGGGCCGCGCTACCGGGCCGAGCAAGGGCACCTACGTGTTCTACGAAGGGCCGCCCACGGCCAACGGCATGCCGCACAACGGCCACGTGCTGACGCGCGCCGTCAAGGACGTCTTGCCTCGGTACAAGACCATGTGCGGCTACGACGTGCCGCGCATCGGCGGCTGGGACACCCACGGCTTGCCCGTGGAAGTGGAGGTGGAAAAGGAGCTCGACATCCACGGCAAGGCGGGCATCGAGCAGTACGGGATGAGGCCGTTTATCGCCCGCTGCATCGAGTCGGTCTTCCGCTACACCGAGGCCTGGGAGAAGCTCACCGAGAAGATCGGCTTCTGGGTCGATCTGCCCCGCGCCTACGTGACCTACCATCGGAGCTACGTCGAGAGCGTGTGGTGGGCGCTCAGCGAGCTGCACAAAAAGGGCCTGCTGCAGCGCGGGCACCGAGTCTGTTGGTGGTGGCCCCAGGGCGGCACGGCGCTTTCCGCGGCCGAGGTGGGGTGGAACTACAAGACGGTCGATGACCCGAGCGCCTACCTCGGCCTCGAGCTCGTCGACGAGCCCGGGCTGAGCCTCTGCGTGTGGACGACCACGCCCTGGACGCTGCCTTCGAACGGCTACGCGGCGGTCGGGGCCGAGCTCGAGTACGCGGTGGTGCGGGCGCCCGGTGGCCGTCGGATCATCGTGGCCGAGGCCCTGCGCCAGAGCCTGGCCGACAAGCTCGGCGGCCCGCTCGAGGTGGAGAGGCGGCTGCGCGGGCGAGAGCTCGTGGGCAAGCGCTACAGGCCGCCCTTCGAGACCTTCGCCCGAACGCTGTTCGATCGTCAGGTGGCGCTCAAAAGTGGCGGCAGCGAGGCCATGTACTGGCGCGTCATCGAGGGCGACTTCGTCACGCTCGATACGGGCACGGGTATTGTGCACGTCGCGCCCGCCTTTGGCGAGGACGACTTCGCCGCGCACCGCCGCGAGCTCGAGCGCTACGCCGATCCCGAGGCCGTGCCGCTCATCTGCGCCGTGGCTCCCGACGGGACCATGACCGAGGTGATGGGCCCGCTCGCTGGCAAGACCGTCAAGGAGGCCGACCCCGTGCTGCTCAGCGAGCTCGAAGAGCGCGGTCTGCTCGTGCACTCCGAGCTGTATCGCCACGACTACCCCTTCTGCTGGCGCGCCGACGACGACCCGCTCATCCAGCTCGCCAGGCCGGCTTGGTACATCCGCACGACCGCGCGCATTCGGGATGCCATCGCCAACAACCAGGCCATCCGCTGGCTGCCCGAGCACATCCGCGACGGCCGCTTCGGCGACTTTCTGCAGAACAACGTCGACTGGGCGCTGTCGCGCGAGCGCTTCTGGGGCACGCCGCTCAACGTGTGGGTGTGCGAGGCCCACCCCGAGCACGAGCTGGTGCCCAGCGGCACGGCCGAGATCGAGCAGCTCGAGCCGCGCGCCTTCGAGGCCTTCAACCGCGCCCGTGCGGCCGAGCCCGAGCTGAGCGAGCACCTCATCGTCCACAAGCCGTGGATCGACGAGGTGGTGCTGCCCTGCCCGCAATGCGGCGCGCCCATGCATCGCGCGCCCGAGGTCATCGACGCCTGGTTCGACTCGGGCAGCATGCCCTTTGCCCAGTTCGGCTTTCCCCACGTGCCGGGCTCGGCCGAGGCCT
>CAYTYV010000454.1:0-5399 GCA_964441055.1 uncultured Polyangiaceae bacterium
CCAAGGGGCTGGCGAACGCTGCTATCCAAAGCGCAGCGGCCGATTGATCTCGGCGAGCTTGCCCTCGACCTTGCGGCGATAGATGTCCATGTACTCGTCCACGCTCGGGATGTGGCCGAGCAGGGCCGTCATGGCGGCCACGTAGGACGAGCCCAGGTAGACCTGCGCGCCCACGCCCATGCGGTTGTCGAAGTTGCGCGTGGAGGTAGACACCACGGTGGCCTCCCGGGCCACCTGCGCCTGGTTGCCCATGCAAAGCGAGCAACCGGGCACGTGCACGTTGGCGCCCGCCTCGAGCAGCACGCCGAGCACGCCCTCGCGGCCGAGCTGAACGTTGCTCTCGCGGTCGGGCGGCACCAGCCAGGCCTTCATGCGGTGCTCCACCCGCTCGCCTTCGAAGATGGCGGCCGCAGCGCGGAAGTCGGTGATGTCCACCATGCACGAGCCGATGAAGATCTCGTCGATGGGCGTGCCCGCGGCCTCGGAGAGGGTGACCGATTTGTCGGGATCGTTCGGCGCCGCCAAGATGGGCTCGGTGATCTCGGCGAGATCGATCTCCACCACCTCGGCGTAGGGCGCGCCCGGATCGGCGACGGGCAGCTTCGGGTCGGCGAGGAAGGCATCCATGCGCGCCATGACCTCCTTGACCACGGCGGCCGGATGGCGAGGCGCAAAGGTCTTGCCGAGGAAGTTGCGGCAGCTCTGCACATAGTCGACCACGTGCTCGAGCTTGTGCTGGAAGGTGGCGCCCGAGGCCGAGCGCTCGGCCGAGGCGTCGGTGAGCTTGAAGGCCTGGTCCACCGTCATCCACTCGGCTCCCTGGATCTCCAGCACCCGGTCGGAAAACGCGTTCTGCTTGGCCTGGCCCGGCCCCGGAATGTTGACCTTGCCCTGCTGCATCGCCACCCAAGGGATGGCGTGCACCAGATCGCGCACCGTGATGCCGGGCTGCGTGGCCCCCTTGAAGCGCACCAGCACCGACTCGGGCATATCCAGCGGCAAAAAGCCCTGCGCGGCGGCAAAGGCCACCAGATCCGATCCAGCCGGAAAGGACAGCCCGATGGGGAAGCGGGTGTGGCTGTCGCCGCCCGTGCCCACGTCCGTCGGCAAGAGGAAGCGATTGCCATTGGTATGGATGACCCCGTCGCCCGGCCGCAGATCGATGCCGCCCAGCTCGCGCACGAAGTCGCCCACGTTGCTCTGCATGGACGCGTCCTTGCTCTTGGGCCCGGCCGCGGTGTGGCAGAAGGACTGGACGAACACGGTGGGAAAGCGGGTGCAGGCGAGCTCTTGGATTTCCTGCTGGGTCATCTTGCCCGTGGTGTCCTGGCTGAAGACCAGGCTGGCCTGGGGCTCGACGTAGTCGCTGGGCAGCGCCCCCGCGAGCCCTGCGGCCTGGCCCACCAGCTTTTGCGCCAGGCTGTAGGGCTGGTCTTTTTCGTGCTCGGGCGGATCGGGCAGCGAGACCTTGGCGGGGCCAACTTCGATCGACTGACGGGCGCAGATCTCGCGGGCCCGACGGGTGAGCGCCCGTCCGATGATGAGGGCATTGCGACCGCCCGCACGGGCCTCGTCGAAGATGGAGGCCGGCTCCACCTCGAAGCGAGCCAGCACCTTGTCGCCCTGGTCGTGGACCTCGCCCTTTCGGTAGTGGATTGTGACGATCTGCCCCTCCTTGAGTCGGGCCGCGTCACAGCGAATGGGCACGGCGCCGCAGCCGCGCAGGGTGTTGAAGAAGATGGGCGCGATCTTGTCAGCCATGACGACCCCGCCGCGCCGCTTGTTGGGCAGGTGCGGGATATCCTCGCCGATCCACCACACCAGGCTGTTCGAGGCCGACTTGCGGCTCGAGCCCGTGCCCACCACGTCGCCCGCCAGCATGAGCGGCTTGCCGCCCGTATCGAAGCCCTTGAGGCGCTGGAAGAAGTCTCGATCGTGCGGGCTGGTCGACAGCATCTGCAAGGCGTGAAGCGGGATGTCGTCGCGGGTGGGCGCGTGCTGGGCAGGCGAGAAGAAGTCGGTGTTGATCTCGCCCGTCGACCTCAAAAAAAAAAAAAATTCGCTCTCGGGCCAGGGCGGCCGGTCGGCGAACCACTGCCCCTCGGCCCAGGCCGTCAAGACGAGGCGCGCCACGGCGTTGCCGCCCTGGGCGAGCTCGGCCACCCGGTCGAGATCGGCGGGGGCGACCAGGTAGAAGGTGGACAGGAGCTTGCCAGCCGCCTCGGCGAGCGGCCCGCCGCGACCGACCGCGGCGATAAGCGGCGCGTTGGCCGCGCCGCCGCCCATGTGACCCAGCATCTCGAGGGCGGCCTCGGGCGACAGCTGCGGGCTGGACTGCTCGCCGCCCAGCACTGCGCCCAGCCAGGCCACCTTGGCGAGCGCCGCGGGGTAGGTCCCCTGGGGCACGCGCTCACCGAGCAGCCAGCGGAGCGCGTCCGAGCCCGTTCTGCCGTCGGCGAGCTCGGCGGGCACATCGGGAGCCGCGGGCTGCTCCAAGGCGGCGGTGATCGCGCCCACCTGTGGTTCGTCGAGCGGCAGCGGGGGGATCCCCTGAGCCTCGCGCTCGGCGAGGTGCGCGAGGTACGACTGAGCGAATGAGGCGAATGCGAGCGCCATGACCGTTCTCCTTGTTGTCGGCGGGGAGATGGGAGCCCGACCGAGGGCTTGGGTGCCACGGACAAACACCCATCGCTCGGTCGCGTCAAGCCCGAAGCCCGAGCCCTGCGGCCTACGCCGAGCTCAGGGATCCAGCGCGGCGGAGCGCCTCAAGGGGCAGGAGCTGCGCCCGGCCCGGCGGGCATCTGGAAGGTGCGGGTGCTGAGCTCCTGGTCGATCAGGAACAGCCCGTTGCCGTCCATGCCGACCAGCTTGAGCTTCTGCATCACGGCGTCGACGCTGGCCTCCTCCTCGACCTGCTCGGCCACGAACCACTGCAGGAAGTTGTTCGAGGCGTGGTCGGAGTGCTTGATGGCCAGATCCACGAGTCGGTTGATGCGCTCGCTCACCTGCTGCTCGTGCTCGAGGGTGTGCTGAAACACGGCGAGCGGCGAGTCCCACTGCTGGGGAGGCTCCGCCACGGCACCGAGGCTCACGCGGCCACCGCGCTCGTTGACGAAGTCGAAGAGCTTCATGGTGTGGGCCAGCTCCTCCTGGGCTTGCACACGCATCCAGTTGGCAAAGCCAGCAAGGTTGAGCGACTCGAAGTAAGCCGACATCGCCAGGTAGAGGTACGAGGAGGCGAGCTCAGCGTTGATCTGATCGCACATCGCCTCTTGCATCTTCTTCTTCAGCATGGGTTCCTCGCGGGGTTCGGCGTTGGTGGGGTGGGTTTAGTGGCTCGCTCGTGCCCGCGCAAGCGACCAGAGGCGTTGTCGGTCTCGGGCGGCTCCGCTATCTCCGGTACGTGGTCTCGACCGTGCTTCTGCTGGCGGCCATTGCCGCGCTGGCCGCCGTCCAGGCCGCTCGCGGGCGCGACGTCCCGGCCGCTCGCGGGCGCAACAAACAGCGCCCACGAGCCCGGGCCTTGGCCATCCCGCTCGCGCTGCTGCTCGCGGCCGCTTGGGCCGCACCCGCCTACGACCTCCGCAAGCTCCTGGGCTCGTTGGTCATGCCCCTGGGCCTAGTATGGCTCGGCCTGCTCGGCGCGGGGCTGTGGTCGCTCGGCCGCAAGCGGAGGCGCGGGGCGGCGCTGCTGCTCGCCGCCTGCGGCTTCGTCTGGCTTGTCGGCAACCCCTGGTTTGCCACGGGCTGGGTCCGCTGGCTGGAGGCTCCCTTTCGCCAGCGGCCCAGCCCACCGAGCGAGCCGCTTGACGCGATCGTCGTCTTGGGCGGGGGCAGCTCGCTGCGGCCGTGGGGCGAGCCCCAGCTCTCACCCGCAGGCGATCGCATCGCCACGGCCGCGCGCTTTCATCGCCGCGGTTGGGCCCGCCACCTCGTGTGCACGGGCTCGGCTCATCGCTCCGAGGCGCGCGGCGAGCTGCCCTCGGCCGCGCTGCTCCGCGAGCTCGGCGTGCCCGACACAGCGCTGGTCCAGATCCGGCAGGCCGACAGCACGTCCGACGAGATCCGCCAGCTGGCCGGGCTCGTGCGCGAGCGACGCTGGCAGCGGGTGGGGCTGGTGACCAGCGCCTGGCACATGCGGCGCGCCCTCGGCTTGGCCGAGCGCGAAAGTCTCGAGCTCGTGCCCCTGCCCGCGGACTTCCAAGGAGGCACGGGCCCGGTGGCGGTGCAGGACGTCGTGCCGAGCGCGGCAGCCGCGTGGAAGCTGCGGCTAGCAGCGTGGGAGGTCGTGGGCATGACGGTCGGCCGCTGAGCGCGGGAGCGTTCGCATGCGCTTGCCGAATCGCTCTCTCCGACGCGAGCGTCGGCTTGCGCGCGGTCGCACATCGGCCCGTTGCATCTAACGCTCAGCGCGGGCAGCATCGGCTGCCGTCGCCCGTGTCCTTTGCCGCCATCTGCCCCGAGCCCGACCGATGAACGTCTCCGAGCTATTCGTCCGCTGCCTCGAGAACGAGGGCGTGCGCTACGTCTTCGGCGTGCCTGGCGAGGAGAACGAGGAGCTGCTCTTCTCGCTCGCGCGCTCGTCCGTTCAGTTCGTCCCCTGTAGACACGAGCAGGGCGCGGCCTTCATGGCGAACGTGGCCGGACGGCTCACGGGCAAGGCGGGCGTGTGCCTGGCCACTTTGGGCCCTGGCGCCACCAACCTGGTGACTGGCGTGGCCGACGCCCAGCTCGACAAGGCGCCGCTGGTGGCCATCACCGCCCAGGGCGGCATGGACCGCATCCACCACGAGAGCCATCAGCACATCGACATCGTCGGCATGTTCAAGCCGATCACCAAGTACAACGTCGCGCTGTCCTCGCCCGAGGTGGTGAGCGAGGTGGTGCGCAAGGCCTTCAAGGTGGCCGAGCTGGAAAAGCCGGGCGCCACCCACATCGAGCTGTACGAGGACGTGGCGAGCCAGCCCGTCGAGCGCCACCTCGAGCCGCTGCGGCCCGAGCGCGTGCGTCGGCCCGCACCCGACTACAAGGCCATCGAGCGCACCATCGAGCTATTGGAAAAGGCCCGCCG
Organism: uncultured Polyangiaceae bacterium; assembly: GCA_964441055.1. Taxonomy (GTDB): domain Bacteria; phylum Myxococcota_A; class Polyangia; order Polyangiales; family Polyangiaceae; genus JACQWT01. Next base: position 5,072 of record CAYTYV010000454.1, read on the forward strand.
ACCGCTGGTCATCGCGGGCAACGGGGCGATCCGCAAGCGGGCCAGCAAGCACTTGACCGAGCTGGTGACGCGGCTCCGAATCCCCGTGGCCTCGACCTTCATGGGCAAGGGTGCGATCTCCGACGAGCTCGACCTATCGCTGCTCAGCATCGGTGTGGGCTTCGTCAAGGACTACGTGATGGAGGCCGTCGAGACCGCCGATCTGATCCTCACCGTGGGCTACGACATCGCCGAGTTCGCCCCGGAAAAATGGAACCCGCGCACTAAAAAACCCATCGTGCACATCGACTTCGATCCGGCCGAGGTCTACGTCCAGTACGCGCCCGAG
>CAYTYV010000455.1:0-5392 GCA_964441055.1 uncultured Polyangiaceae bacterium
CTGCACATTCACCGCCAATGCCGCGAGCAGCGACGGCGGCGCGATGTACAACGACGAGAGCTCCCCGACCGTGAAGAACTGCACATTCTACAACAACTCCGCAAGCAGCGACGGCGGCGGGATGTACAACTGCAATCACAGCTTCCCGACCGTGGTCAACTGCATTCTGTGGGGAGACATAGGGGGCGAAGTCTACAATCAGTACTCTTACCCCACCGTCGACTACAGCAACATCCAGGGCGGCTACTTTGGCGATAGCAACATCGACGCCGACCCCCTGTTCGTCGGTGCCCCCGACGACCTCCACCTCGGCCCTGGCTCACCCTGCATCGACGCGGCCTACGGCAACGCCGCGCCCGAGCTCGACCTGGACGGCAACCCCCGCGTCGACGACCCCGACACCCCCAACACGGGCCAGGGCCCGCCCTGGGCGGACATGGGCGCCTACGAGTACCAGCCGTCCTGGTGAGGGCAGCCCGGGTAACGGCGGAGCGGCACGCGAGCTCGGCTCCCCGCGCAGCCCAGCGAGCCTTGGCGGGGTGACCGCAACCTGCCCCCATCATCCCCGCGGCCTTCCCCCGCGGACCCATTGCCGAAGCCCCTGCCCCCTGCTACCGTCCGCGCCCTACCCCGCCGGGCGCGGGAGATTCGGAGAGCAGTCATGAACGGAGGCAACGGCAAGGGTGCTGGCGCGGGCGGACCGCAGCAGATGGTACCGGGTCTGCAGATCAAGGGAGGCGCGGCCATCGTGGCTCCAGCCGGGGCCTTTCCCCACGGCCTGCCGCCCAACGCCCTGGTGGTCATGCCCATCACCAAGGCGAGCGACGAGCTCAAGAGCTCGCTCGAGAAGGGCCCGATGGCCGTCACCCCCGAGCAGATGTGGGAGCTGCTCGGCTTCAGGGGACCTGCCGTGCAGGTGCGCGACGACCAGGGCCGCCCCATCGCCATCGGCCTGGAGGACCTGCTCGACGGTCTGGAGAAGCACTGGAAGGAAAAGCCCGACGATCTGAACCGCGCTCGGGTCTACGCCCAGGAGCTGCTCAAGCACCAGAAGCTGCAGCGCGCCGAGCAGGTGCTGTCCAAGCTGGTGGCCAAGGGCGGAAGCGCCGACGACTGGCTGGCTCTCGGCATCTCTCAGCTCCAGCAGGACAAGCTCGACAAGGCCGAGGGCACGCTTAAGGGCGCCATGAACCTGCTCAAGGACAGCCCCTACCCGCCGCTTCACCTGGCCCGGCTCTACGGCAAGAAAGAGGACCGCGAGGCCGAGAACGAGCACGTGGACAAGGCCATCGAGCGCGACCCGGGCTGCGTGGACATCTGGGCCTACCTCTTCCAGAGCGTCCGCGACCGCGAGAGCGAGGAGCAGGCCATCGCCGAGCTAGAAAAGCGCGCGGCCGACAGCAAGAACCCCGCGCCCTACGTGGCCTTGCAGGGCTTTTTCGCGGCCAAGGAGGAGACTCGCGACAAGGCCGTCGGCTACGCCAAGAAGGCCGTGGAGCTCAACCCGGACGACCCGGTCTGCCTGCTGGTGCTCTCCGCGCTTTACGGTCAGATGGGCAAGGCGCAGGAGATCGCCGATCTGCTCGCCCCCCACGAAAACAAGATGGCGAGCAACGCTCACCTGGCCAACAACTACTTCGAGGCGCTGTTCCAGCTCCGCCAGCTCGACAAGGTCACCAAGCTCCTGAACTCCTTGGCGAGCTCGCAGAACAAGGAGGTCAAGGAGTTCGCCATCCAGCGCTCGCAGCTCGTGGCGCAGTTCCTCCAGCAGCAGCAGGCGCAGCTCGCCAAGCTGGGCGGCAACAAGACCTGATCGTTCGGCGCCATGCGCGCTGAGAGCCCTGAGGCCCCACGCGGCTCGTTGGCCTGGCCCAGGCCGCGGCGCGCGCTCACCGCCGCGGCGGTGGTCACCCTGGCCGCGACGGCCATCTCGCATCTGGACCGCGTGCTTCCCGCGGCCGAGCCCTATATCGGCACGGCCGTGGGCGCGGTATTCCTGGCAGCGGCCTGGTTCTTGGTGCTGCGCCAGGACACCCAGGCGGTGCGGGCCTACGGGCTTTCGCTGGGCGGCCTGACCGAGCCCGAGCCGCTCGAGCCGCGGCGTCTGCTCGCCTCGGCGCTTCGGGCCGTCGGCTGGGCGCTCTTGGTCGCCGCCGTGGTCTTTCCGCCCTTTTGGCTGGGCTACCGCCTCTACTGGCAGGTGGACGTGCCCTTTACGCCGCGGCTTCCCGCCGATTTCTGGGACCACGTGCTCGGCCAGCTCCTGGTCATCGCCCTGCCCGAAGAGGCCTTCTACCGCGGCTACCTGCAGCCTGCCTTGGACGGCGCCTGGAAGAAGAAGCAGCGGCGCGTGCTCGGCGCCTCGCTCGGCCCGGGCTGGATCCTTAGCTGCGCCATCTTTGCCGCAGGGCACGTGCTGGCCGACCCGCGCCCGCAAAGGCTCGCGGTGTTCTTCCCCGCCCTCTTGTTTGGCTGGCTGCGCGCGCGCACGGGAGGCATCGGCGCCGCCGTGGTCTTCCACGCCCTATGCAACCTGCTGTCGTCCGCGCTCGAGCGCGGCTATACGCCGTAGCGGCGAGCCTGCGCCCGCGAGCTCGCCTCCCGCGCCCCCTTCCCGCGCCCCCCGGGTCAACGCGGCAGCAAGGCCTCGAGCGGCACCGCGCCGAGCTCTCGTCCCAGCTCCGCAATGCGCTCGAAGTAGCGGCGCCTCGGCTGCGGCTCGTTCAGGATGCAGAACTCCGCGCCCTGTAGCCCCACGCAGCCGAAGCAGTAGCTGCAGTCGGCACAATCCAGGCAGTACTGGAGGTAGGCCGAGCGCGTGCAGCGGTAGCTCTGGCTGCAGTGGGCGCAGCCGCCCAGCTCGGTCGCGCCGCTACAGTGGGTGCAGTCGATGCAGTCGACGCTGTCGGTGCAGTAGTGGCAGCGAACCAGTCGTTCGGAGTCGCGACAGAAGGTGCAGTCGATGCAGCGGCTGCAGCCCGCGCATTTCACGCAGTCGCGGTTGTCGCTTGTTGCATCGTGCTCGGCGTGCAAGGCCCGCAAGGCCCGCTCGAAGTCCTGCCGCGTCATCTAGCGACTCGACGGGGCGGGCTCGCCGTTGCGCGCAGCGTGCGTGGAATTGAGCATGCGCCGCAGCTCGGCCGCGGCCTGACGCGTGGCGCTCTCGTCGGCGAACTGCTCGATCCGTCGAAGACGCGGCTCCAGCACCGCCCGCCGCTCGGGAGCCTCCTCGGCGAGGATGGCCGCGAGCATCTCGATGGCGGCCCGCACGGTCTGCTCGTCGCGATGCTCCAGCATCTGCAGCCACACCGCCTGGGTCGCGGGCAGCTCGAAGCCCGCCTCGGCATAGGCCTGGGCCGCGTGGGTGACCGCGGGACGCCCCTCGACCGACAGCAGCCGTTCGAGCAGCCGCACGCGCTCGGCCTCGCGCGGGTCGGCCTCCTGGGCCGGGCCGGCGATGATACGGGCCGCCCCGCGCCGCGTCGATTCCACCGCCCCTCGCTGGCCACTGCGGTGGTTGCGCGGGCCTCGTCCAGGCCGACTGTCGCGCTCCGCCCGGCTGGCTGTCGCGCGCTGCTTGCGCCGACCGGCCTCGGTCAGGAGCGGGTCGTGCCACACCTTGGTATCGCGGTGTCGCTTGCGCCTCATCGTGCCACCTCTGGAGCCGCTTGGCTGGATCCTACAAGCTCTGCCAGACCTCGTCGCCGAATCGTCCTTCTGTGACGGCGTGCGCGAATCACTGCCCGTGTGGCCCGGGTGCTCAGGCGTCGCTAGCGGTGCTTGCCGACTACCCCCTGCTTGGCGACTGCACCCGCGGCTTCACGGAGGCTCGGTCCTGGGACCGGGCCATCTGGGCTCCATCCGTAACACAGGATGGCCGCCGCCGCGAAGTCCATAAACTGGGCCGACCGGCTGTCGCCATGGCAAACGAGCCGCCAAGGACCGAATCGACCGTAGGAGAGCGCATCGTGGCGAAGAGCCAGTGTGGAAAGAGGAACGAGGGGCCGAGGCGATGCCCGATCGACGCCGCGGCGCTGGAGCGCATGGCCGGGCTCGCGCGAGGCTTTCCCGGAAAAACGGTGTCGCTCGTACGGACCGCGCCCACCGGACGAGGCCGCGACGACTGCATCGTCCTGCGCATCGACAACGCCTCAGCCGCCGAGCACCGTCAGGGCGCGGCGCTCGAGCCCCTGGACGCGGCCTAGGCCGCCTGCCGCCATCGCCATGGCCGTGATCGTGCCCAGACGCCTGCGCAGCGAGACCGTGGGGCGTCACGGCGTCTTCGACCTCGAGCGCCATCAGGTCGCCGACCCCACGCCACAGGGGCACGGTTCTCCCTATGAGGTCATGTGCCTGCGGATGCCCGACTGGGTCACCATCGTCCCGTTTACTCCGGAGCATCGCGTGGTGCTCATCTACCAGTACCGCCACGGCGTCGGGGAAACGATGCTGGAGACCCCGGGAGGCGTGGTGGAGCCGGACGAGAGCGTCGAACAGGCCGCGGCCCGCGAGCTGCTCGAGGAGACGGGTTTCCGCGCCGAGAACCTGCGAGCGCTGGGCTGCGTGCACCCCAACCCGGCCTTCCAGAACAATCGGCTGCACATGCTGGCCGCCGACGGCGCGGTCTTCGTGGGCCAGGAGCAGGTCGATGAGCACGAGCACACCGAAACGGTGGTCCTGGACTGGGCCGATGCGCTCGAGCGGCTGCGCCGCGGCGAGGTGCAAAACGCCCTGTCGGCGCTGGCCCTAGAGCGAGCGCTGCGCTCGAACGGGCACGGTGGGCCGAACGGCCGCGGTGGCAACGGCCTGGCAGGAAAAAGCCCGCCGAGCATCCTGTGAAGAGCTTGTGGCTCGCTGAGGCCAAGCCGCCTCGGGCTGTGGAAAACCTGGGGGAAGCCTTGGGCAGAACCTGGGTGATGCTGTTGAAACCCCACGCTTTTTGTGGTGATGCTGGGGGGGGATCACCGCACTGTGGATAATCTGAGGACAACGTGGGGCCATGCTCGGGGTGGGCAGGGGGGCTGGATGGGCGCGCTCACGACCGCAGCCCTGGCTCTGGCCCTTTCCCTGGGCTGCGGACCGCGGCTCGAGCCCGACCCTCCCACGGCGCAGGGCCCACCTCCCATGGGCCCGAGCGGGACGGGTGGTGACCACGGCGCGGTCGGTCCACCGCCAGCCGTCACGGGCTTTGGGGCGGGCTTCGGCCGAGTCTTTTTCGCGCGCCACGGGCTCAGCATTCCGCTTCCCGATCCCGACGCTTGGCAAATGCGCCGCGAGCGCAGCAGCTTTCTGGTGCTGGACCATGTGGCCACCTCATCCGTGCTGGTGGTCCGCACCTGGCGCGAAGGCGACAACGTGAGCCGCGACGACTGCGAGCGCCAGGCCCGCCTCC
>CAYTYV010000456.1:0-5366 GCA_964441055.1 uncultured Polyangiaceae bacterium
GCGCGCCCCCCGCTCCAGCACCACCACCGACATGCCCGCTTCAGCCAGCCGCGCGGCGACCACGGCCCCGCCGTAGCCCGAGCCGATGATGACGACGTCTGCTTCCTCCATCGCGGCCTCGTCCTCGTCTAGCCGACGGGTGAGCCCGTGCGGATCTGGTCCAGGGCGTGCTGGCAGAAGGTTCGATAGATGCCGGGCGCGAGCGCGCTCCACGCGCGAATGTGCCCCGCCTCCTCGGGAGCGGCGAGGACCTCGCCGAGCTCGCGGGCGTGCTCGGCCTCAAACCGCTCGCCCAGCCGCGCGCGCAATAGCACCTGCTCGCGACCTTTCACGCCGAACTTGACCATGTCGCCCAGCGCTTGCATGAGCAACAAGCTGTACGGGCCCTCCCAGGTCTCCATGATGGCCGCGTCGCGCCACAGCCGTGGCAGGGCGCAGAAGCGCTCCTCGATGCCGTTTCCGCCCAGCACCATCATGGCCTCGTAGATGAGGCCCACGCACTCGCGCGCGGTCACGGCCTTGGCAATGCTGACGAGCAGCCGCGCCCAGAGCTTCTTTTCGGGATCGCCCGGGTGGGCTTGGGCGTCCAGCCAGGCGTCCACCGTGCCAAAGCCGCCCGCGGCATAGAGGTCGGCAGCCTGCTCGACGCGCTCGAGCGATGCGTCGAGCAGCGCATAGTCGCCGAGCTTCTTTCCAAAGGCCTGGCGAAAGTCGGCATAAGCGCGCGCCTCGCGGGCCGCCCGCCGAAGCCCCGCGGCCCCCCCGAGCGTGTTGTAGATCCGGCTGGTGGTCAGCACGAGGGCCACCATGTTCTTGAGCCCGGCATCGAGCGGACCCACGGGCCAGGCCCTGGCGCCGTCCAGGCTGAGCTCGGCCGTGGGAAGGGCGCGGGTGCCCAGCTTGTCCTTGAGCCGATGGATCCGGTAGCCGTTTGGCTGGCCCTGCAAGAGCCGCGGCATGCAGAACAGCCCGATGCCGCGGTGGTCGTCGGGCGCCCCGGGAAGCCGCGCGGTGATCATCCAGTACTGGGCCGTCAAGTTGGAGCAGAACCACTTGTCGCCCGAAAGCTCGTACAGCCCCTCGCCGATGGCCTCGGCCCGCAGCGCGTTGGTGGCCGCGTCAGAGCCGCCCTGGATCTCCGTCACGAACTGGGCGCCGTGCACCCAGGAGGCGGGCGTGGCCGCTGCGAGCTCGGCGAGCACGCCCTGACTGCGCTCGTCGCGGCCGAGCGCGCCCATGGCCCGCACCATGCCGTCGGTGCAGGCCATAGAGCACAAGACGCCGATCTCGCCATTTTGACCGAGCAGATAGGCGATGGCGCAGCGCGCTCGGGCGTCCATGGTCGGCCGCCAGATCCCCGAGCCGTGCACCTCGCCCAGCATCTGCTGGGTCTGGGGCGGCAGCTCGATCTGTTGGCCATGCCGATTGTAGGGATCTTCGTGGCCGATTCGCGGCAGGTTCTCGGGCCGCTCGACCACCTCGCCGAGCTCGCGATAGCGCGTGGCCGCCCGCTGGCCGAAGTCCTGCACCAGGGCGAGGGCCTCGGCCGACGGGGCGCGCCGCTCGAGCCAGCGGCAGAGCAGCGCGTCCTCGGCATACCAATCCCGCCCCAGCGCCTGGAGGTAGTCGTCGAAGCGATAGCTATGGGGATCGCGATGATCCATCGCCCCACGGCCCTAGGCCGGCCCGGCCTCGGTGACCTCCTTGGGGGCGACGTCCTGGTACTGGGTGAAGTTGTCCTTGAACTGCTGGGCCAGGCCGCGGGCCTTTTCGTCGTAGGCGCGCCCGTCGGTCCAGGTGCCGCGTGCATCGAGCACCTCGGGCGGCACCCCTTCGCACTGGGTGGGCACCTCGAAGCCGAAGACCGGATCGGTGCGGGTGGGCGCGTCCGTGAGCTGCCCGCTCAGCGCGGCGGTCACGCAGGCGCGGCTTACCGCGATAGGCATGCGCTTGCCCGTGCCGTAGGGGCCGCCCGTCCAGCCCGTGTTGATGAGCCAGCACGAGACGTCGTGCCGCGTCATGTTCTCGGCCAAGAGCTTGGCGTACTCGTAGGGGTGGAGCAGCATGAAGGGCTGGCCAAAGCAGGCGCTGAAGGTGGCCTGCGGCTCGGTGACGCCCCGTTCGGTGCCCGCGACCTTGGCCGTGTAGCCCGACATGAAGTGGTACATGGCCTGCTCGGGCGTGAGCTTGGCGATGGGCGGCATCACCCCAAACGCATCGCAGGTCAGCATGATGATGTGGTTCGGATGGCCGGCCCGGCCCCCGCGCACCACGTTGGGAATGTGGGTGATGGGGTAGGCCGCGCGGGTGTTCTCGGTCAGCACGGCATCGTCCAAATCGACGCGGCGGGTCCAGGCGTCGTAGGCCACGTTCTCCATCAGGGTGCCGAAGCGCCGCGTGCAGGCGAAGATCTGCGGCTCGGCCTCGGGCGAGAGGTTGATGACCTTGGCGTAGCAGCCGCCCTCGAAGTTGAAGAGCCCGTCCGGGCCCCAGCCGTGCTCGTCGTCGCCGATGAGCCGCCGCTTGGGATCGGTGGACAAGGTGGTCTTGCCCGTGCCGCTCAGGCCGAAGAACACGGCCACGTCGTCATTCTCGCCCATGTTGGCCGACGCGTGCATGGACAGCACCTCGCGCTGGGGCAAGAGGTAGTTGAGCACGGAAAAGGCCGATTTCTTGATCTCGCCACCGTAGGCGGTGCCGCCGATGAGCACCTCCATCCTGCTCAGGTTGAGCACCACGAAGGTCTCGCGCTCGACGCCGTCCACGTCGGGGTTGGCCAAGAAGCTCGGCGCCTGGATGATGGTCAGCTCGGGCTTGAAGTCGGCCAGATCCTCGGCGGGCGCCCGCACGAACATGGTGCGGGTAAACAGGTTGTGCCAGGCGGTCTCGTTGATGACCCGCACCTTGAGCCGATAGTCCGGATGGGCTCCAGCATAGGTGTCCTGCACGTACAGATCGTTGCCCTGCAGGTAGGCCATCATGCGCATGCGCAGCCGCGAGTAGGACTCGGGGTCCAGCGCCTTGCCGCTCGGGTTCCACCACAGCCGCTCGGCCGTGTGCTCGTCCTTGACCACGTACTTGTCCTTGGCGGCGCGGCCCGTGTGCTGGCCCGAGCGCACGAGCAGCGGGCCCATGTGGGCGATGCGGCCCTCTGAGCGACGGATCACGTGCTCGTAGAGCACCGTGGTGCGCAGGTTCCAGTGCACGTGTCCGACGTTGCGAATGCCGTGGTGCTCCAGTCCGTAGCTGCTTTCGACTTCCGAGGCTTTCATCCGAGGATCCTCCCCTTGAGGTGTCGACCGTGTCGGGCGAGCGTCCGCCGCTCGCGCGCCGATCTCTGGATGTAGCCCCAACCCCGCCGGATCGGAAGACGCTTCGGCCCATCGTCACCCGAATGTCACCCGCTCCGGCCCGCGCGGGAGCCAGCTCGGCCGCGGTCGTGGAGGCGGCGGCTGATTTGGCCCTTCCGGTCGGTGCCGCGGAAAGCTAAGAAGGCGGCGACAACCCGCTCCGAGGAGGCCCCAATGGTCGAGTTCAGCTATCAAGACCCCTTTCCCGTTGGCGCGGACAGCACCGAGTACCGCCTGCTCACCAAGGACCACGTCTCGCTCGAGCGCCTGGGCGACCGCGAGCTGCTGGTCGTCGAGCCCGAGGGACTGGCTCTGCTCAGCCGCGAGGCCATGCGGGAGGTGTCGTTCTTCCTGCGCCCCGCCCACCAGGAGAAGGTGGCCCGCATCCTGACCGATCCGGAGGCCTCCGAGAACGACAAGTACGTGGCCCGCACCATGCTGCGCAACGCCGTGGTCTCGGCCGAGGGGCAGCTGCCCTTCTGCCAGGACACGGGCACGGCCACCGTGGTCGCCAAGAAGGGGGGGCGGGTGCTGACCTCGTGCAACGATGCCGTCGAGATCGCCCGCGGCATCTTCGAGACCTACACCCAGCAGAATCTGCGCTACTCGCAGACCGTGCCGCTGGGCATGTACGAGGAGAAGAACTCGGGCAGCAACCTGCCCGCCCAGATCGACATCTACGCGGCCGAGGGCGACGAGTACAAGCTCCTGTTCCTGGCCAAGGGCGGCGGCTCGGCCAACAAGATGGCGCTGTTCCAGCAGACCAAGGCGCTGTTAAACCCCGAGAGCCTGGAGTCCTTCTTGATCGACAAGATGAAGGCGCTGGGCACGGCGGCCTGCCCGCCTTACCACCTGGCCTTCGTGGTGGGCGGCACCAGCGCCGAGGCCTGCCTCAAGGCGGTCAAGCTCGCCACCGCGGGTGAGCTCGACGGCCTGCCCACGAGCGGCAACATGGGCGGGCAGGCCTTCCGCGACACCGAGCTCGAGGCCAAGCTGCTCGCCGCGGCGCAGCAGACCGGCTTGGGCGCGCAGTTCGGCGGCAAGTACTTCGCCCATGACGTGCGCGTCGTCCGCCTGCCGCGCCACGGCGCCTCCTGCCCGGTCGGCATCGGCGTGTCCTGCTCGGCCGACCGCAACATCAAGGCCAAGATCAACCGCGACGGGATCTGGCTCGAGCAGATGGAGCACAACCCGGCTCGCTTCCTCGAGGGCGTGGGCGAGGCGGCCCAGGCCGAGGCGGTGGCCATCGACCTCGATCGCCCGATGAAGCAGATCCTGGCCGAGCTGGGCAAGCACCCCGTACGGACGCGGGTGTCGCTTAGCGGCACCATGGTGGTGGCGCGCGACATCGCCCACGCCAAGCTCAAGGAGCGGCTGGACAGCGGCGAGGGGCTGCCCGACTATTTCAAGAACCACCCGGTCTACTACGCGGGCCCCGCCAAGAAACCCGAAGGCATGCCCTCGGGCTCCTTTGGCCCGACCACGGCCGGTCGCATGGATCCCTATGTGGATCTGTTCCAGTCGCACGGCGCCTCGATGGTGATGATCGCCAAGGGCAACCGCTCGCAGCAGGTGACCGATGCCTGCGGCAAGCATGGCGGCTTTTACCTGGGCAGCATCGGCGGGCCCGCGGCCATCCTGGCCCAGGAGAGCATCAAGAGCGTGGAGGTGCTCGACTACCCGGAGTTCGGCATGGAGGCCGTCTGGAAGATCTCGGTCAAGGACTTCCCCGCGTTCATCCTGGTCGACGACAAGGGCAACGACTTCTTCCAGATGCTTTGAATCGGCGAGCCTGATCCTGGGCCTCCTGGCGTCGCCCCGGGCCTCCTGGCCTCGCCCTAGGCCGCGAGGGCGGCTACGCTTGTCGCGGCGGCAATGCGCCGCACGGGTTGGCAGGATGAGAGGCCGAACACGGCGCAGCGGTCGAGGGCCGAACTGGTCGGGGGCGCGCTTCGGGCGGATCGCTTGCCAGCTGGCGTGCGCGGTGCTGCTTGCCCTGACGGCCTGCGGCGGCTC
>CAYTYV010000457.1:0-5349 GCA_964441055.1 uncultured Polyangiaceae bacterium
GGAGCGCCGCCCGCGCCGCCGCCGCCTGCGCCGCCGCCGCCTGCGCCGCCGCCACCGGCCGCGTCGCAGTACTGGCTGGGAGAGCAGACCTTGCTCTCCGAGCCGTCGACGAAGCAGCAGTCGTCGCCGTCGCATTCGTTGCTCGTGTCACACTCGGCAGCGCACTGCTGGGAGTCGAGCTCGACGCACAGGGTATCCTCGCAGCAGTCGACCTGCTCGCTGCAATCCTCGCCTGCCTGCGAGCAGGTGCAGGGGTTGGGCCTGGGCTCGGACGGCTCGGCGACCGGGCCCAGCATGATGGGCTTGACCTCGAAGCCGAGGCCGATCGAGATGCCGTCGCACTCCGAGCCCGGTGACTGGGTGCCGTCCGACATGATGTCCGAGGCCTGGCTCAGCGTGCTGATGATGGTGTCGAAGGTCGGGTTGCCCGGGCACAGATCGGGCGAGATCGAGCCGGAGATCTTGGAGATCTCCTCGACGATCGACGAGGTCTCGAGCACGCCCGCGATGATGCCGCGGGTCGCGCCGTTGTCGCGGGTTGCGTCGAGCTCCATCGTGATGATGGCCTTGCGGATGGCTAGGCTCAGCTCGTAGCCCTGGATGGCTACCAGGATGTCGATGTTGACCGGCGTGCCAGAGACGAAGGTGTGGTTGTTGACGTAGGCGGCCGAGAACTGCACCTGGGAGGTCGGCGGATTCTCGCTCGTCAGTAGCTCCGGCGCCAGCGGCCACTCGTCCGAGCCATCCCACAGCGGCTCGTAGCCGAGCGAGGCGCCTGCGAACAGCTGCGTGGCGAGGCTGGCCTCGTAGTTGGCCTGGTCGCCCAGACCCTCGATGTCGATGATGACCGTGAAGTCGCCCTCGTTGATCGCGTTGGTGGCCTCCTCGCTCGGGTTGCCGATGAGCGGCCCGATGACGGTCATGATGTTCTTGCCGAAGGAGTTGTCCACGCCGCGCGCACCATCGTGCAGGTTGGCGGGCGGGCCGTTGTCCGGCGGCGTGCAGGTCTTGGCCAGGGACGCGGCGTCGTCCTTGTTGGTGACCAGCATGTCGAGGTTGTAGCCGTAGTTCTGCCAGCCGCCGCTCGGATCGGGGTTGCCGTTCCAGTCGGTATCCCCGAGGAAGATGCGGCTCATGGCGTAGGTATAGCCCGGCCCGTCGCCCGGCCCAGCGCCGGTCGGCTCAGCAGGCGGCTGCTTACCGGTCTCGTCGACCACTGCCGTGGTCTCGTCGTCATCGCAGCCAGCGACATACAAGCCACCGAGCAGCACTAAACAGGTTCCAGCGTACACCAGGGGGGACTGCAGCTTCATGGGGCCTCTCTTGTTGTCTGCCGCCCGAAGGCGGGAAAGCATCCTCGATAAGAGCCGGCCGCGTGCACGCCAGCTCCAGACATCACCCTACATATAGGAGCAGCCTCGGCGCCGTGCAAGCGTCGCTTGTGCCGAGCCGATCGTCGCGGCTCCGCGGGCGCGCTTTACATTCGCAGGCCGCGCCGTTAGGTCGGGCGAGTGACTGCAGAATTCGTCCACCTGCACGTCCACTCCGAGTACTCGCTGCTCGATGGGGCCATCCATTGCCGCCAGCTCGGCCCGCGCGCCCGCGATCTCGGCATGCCCGCGGTGGCCCTGACCGACCACGGCAACATGTTCGGCGCGCTCGGCCACTACCAGAGCTGCCGCAAGCAGGAGGTGGTGCCCATCCTCGGCTGCGAGCTCAACGTGCTGCGAGCTCGCGCCGATCGGGACGACGGAGCCGGGCCGCTGGACCACCTGGTGCTCTTGGCCGAGAGCGAGCAGGGCTACCGCAACCTGATCGGCTTGGTCTCGGCCGGGCACGTCCAGCCCGCCAGCCCGGAAGCGCCCAGCGTGACCCTGGAGGCGGTCGCTGAGCGCAGCCAGGGCCTCATCGCCTTGACCGGCTGCATGGGCGGCATGCTCGCCCAGCAGGTGCTGGAGTACGGCGAGAAGGCCGGCCGCGAGATGCTGGCGCGGCTTCGGGACATCTTCGAGCCCGAAGGCCTGTTCGTGGAGATCCAGGACCACGGCCTGCCCGAGCAGCGGGTGCTCAACGAGATCCTGATCGAGCTCGCCCGCGGGCTCGAGCTGCCGCCCGTAGCGACCAACGACGTGCACTTCCTCGACCGCGCCGACGGCGAGGCCCAGCTCTATCTATCGTGCATCGCGGGCAACCGATCGATCGGCGAGCTGCGACAGGGCCACCACGGCAGCTTCGAGATGTACCTCAAGCCGCCCGCGGAGATGGTCCAGCTCTTCCGACACCTGCCCGAGGCCGTGAAGAGCACGCTCGCCGTGGCCGAGCGCTGCGCCGCGCTGCAGCTCGATCTCGGCACCCCCATGCTGCCCGCCTTCCAGGTGCCCAAGGGCTACGACATCGTCTCGTACTTCCGCCAGGTGGCGCGCGAAGGCCTGGAAGCCCGCTTCGCTGAGATGGCCGAGGCCGGCCTCGAGATCGATCGGGCGAGCTACGAACAGCGCCTGCAGCAAGAGCTCGAGGTCATCATTCGGATGGACTTCCCAGGCTACTTCCTCATCGTGTGGGACTTCATCCGACACGCCAAGGAGCGCGGCATCCCGGTCGGTCCAGGTCGGGGCTCGGGCGCGGGATCGCTGGTCGCCTACTCCATGCGGATCACCGACCTCGACCCCATCGTCCATCGGCTGCTGTTCGAGCGCTTCTTGAACCCGGAGCGGGTCAGCATGCCCGACTTCGACATCGACTTCTGCATGGACCGCCGCGACGAGGTGATCGACTACGTGGCCGAGCGCTACGGTGCCGAGTCGGTGGGGCAGATCGCCACCTTTCATGAGCTCAAGGCGCGCAGCGTCATCAAGGACGTGGCCCGCGCCATGGGCATGGCCGCCAACGAGGCCCAGCGCATCGCCAACCTGGTGCCCGCCAAGGGACCGGGGGCCATGTGCACCATCGGCGAGGCGCTCGAGCTAGAGCCCAAGCTCAAGGCGGCGCGCGACGATCCCGAGATCGATGAGCTCTTGACGCAAGCCCAGCGGCTCGAGGGCTTGACCCGCCACGCGGGCATGCACGCCGCGGGCGTGGTCATCAGCGAGGGGCCGCTGTGGGACTACGTCCCCTGCTTCAAGAACGAGAGCCACATCGTCACGCAGTACCACAAGGACGACGTCGAGCTGGCCGGGCTGGTCAAGTTCGACTTTTTGGGGCTGCGAACCCTCACCGTCATCGACATCGCCCAGCGCCTGGTCAACGCCCGTCCCGACCACGGCCCCGAGCGCACGCTCGACGTCCAGAGCCTGCCGCTCGATGACCGGCTCACCTACGCCCTGCTTCAATCGGGCGAGACCACGGGCGTGTTCCAGCTCGAGTCCTCGGGCATGCAGCAGCTGTTCAAGGAGCTTAGGCCGGACTGCTTCGACGACGTCGTGGCCGCCGTCGCGCTCTACCGTCCCGGGCCGCTAGGCAGCGGCATGGTCAAGGACTTCGTCGACTGCAAGCACGGGCGAAAGGCCGTGCAGCGCATGCACCCCTTGGTCGACGAGCTGCTCGCGCCCACCTACGGCGTCATCGTCTACCAGGAGCAGGTGATGCAGATCGCCCAGAAGCTGGCCCGCTACACCCTGGGCGGCGCCGATCTGCTGCGCCGCGCCATGGGCAAGAAAAAGCCCGAGGAGATGGCCAAGCAGCGCGATGTCTTCCTCCGCGGAGCCGAGGCGGGCGGCGCCAGCCGGGACGATGCCGAGCGCATCTTCGGGCTGCTGGAGTTCTTTGCGGGCTACGGCTTCAACCGCTCGCATAGCGCGGCCTATGCGCTTCTGACCTACCAGACCGCCTACCTGAAGGCGCACTACCCGGTCGAGCTCTTGTGCGCGCTGCTCACGGCCGACCGCGACAAGACGGACAAGGTGGTGCGGCTCATCGCCGAGGGACGGGCTTGGGGCGTGGAGATCCTGCCGCCCGAGATCAACGAGTCGAACATCGATTTTACCGTGGTCTACGAGCGGCCAGCCGCGGAGCGGGCGACTGCAAGCGCGGCCGACGGGGCGGCCGAGCGCGTGGATCGACCGGCCGTGACCGATGGGGCGCGCCGACGCGTGCGCGACCCGCTCGACCCCAAGATCCGCTTCGGCCTGGGGGCCATTCGCGGGGTAGGGCAGAGCACGCTCGAGGCCCTGCTCGAGGCGCGGGCCGAGGATACGCCCTTTTCCGGCCTGTTCGATCTGGCGGCGCGGGTCGATGCCCGTCGGCTCAACCGCGGCGTGCTCGAAGCGCTGGTGCAGTCGGGCGCGCTCGATGCCTCGCTAGCCGAGCAGGGGGTGAGCCGGGCGCAGGCCTTCGCCTCGGTCGAACGCGCGGTGGAGCGGGCTCGCAGCGCCAGCCGCGACCGCGAGCGCGGCCAGACCACGCTCTTCGGCGCCTTCCAGCAAGCGGGCACTACGGTCGAGAGCGACGAGTTCGTCGAGGCCGAGCCCTGGGACCTGATCGATACCCTGCGGCGCGAAAAGCAGTCGCTCGGCTTCCACGTCTCCGGGCACCCGCTGGACCGCTACGGCGATGCCCTGGCCCGCTTCGAGGTCGAGCCCGTGGCCAAGCTCTCGGGCCTGGAGCCCTGGACGCCCGTGCGTGTGGCAGGCACGGTCGAGGGCTTTCGCGAGCGGCGCTTCCGCACGGGCGGCAAGGTGGCCTGGTTCGAGCTCGAGGATCTGAGCGGCACCATCTCCGTCAAGGTGCGCGACAAGCGCCTGGAGACCGCCACTCCCCTGCTCACCAGCGGCGAGCCCGTGCTGGTCACGGGCAAGCTGAGCTTCCCCATGGTGGAGGACGCGGGCGATCTCGAGAGCGGCAGCCGCGAGCCGACCGTGTTCCTCGACGATGTGGCGCTGCTAAGCGAGGCGATCCAGGCGCGGACCCGGCGGGTCGTCATCCGGCTGGGCGCGGCGGCCGCAGGGCGCGAGGAGCTCGGCAGGCTGCGCGAGGTGCTGCGCGGCCACCGCGGGGTATGCCCGGTCGAGCTTCGCATCCAGACCGAGGACGGCGCCGAGGCGGTGCTCGCGCTGGGCGCAGAGCTGCGGGTGGCGCCCAGCGACGCGCTCTTGGCGGCGCTAGAGCGGCTGTTCGGCGGCCACGTGGCGGAGCTTCGGTAGGGGAGTTGCGGTGGCGGGGCGGCGCCCCGCCTACGGTGCCGCACCATCAGGCGCCACGAGGAAGCGGTACGCGTAGCTGTTGATGAGCTCCGCCTCTTGGCTGGCGGCAGTCTTTTTCAGCTCTTTCCTCAACTGCTGGATCGACCTCCGTCGGGCGGCCGGCCGCCCCCCCCCCCGGGGGGCCCCGCGCCCGCGGGGGGGCCCCGCCCCC
>CAYTYV010000458.1:0-5348 GCA_964441055.1 uncultured Polyangiaceae bacterium
CATCGAGGCGCTCGCCGTGGAGAAGCTGACGCGGGCGTTCTGCACCCACCTGCACTCGGACCACACCGCTGGCTACCCCGATCTCATCCTCACCCCGTGGGTGCTGGGTCGCGAGGAGCCGGGCATGTGGGGCCTTACCCTGGGCGACGCCTCCAAGCACAACCTCGTCCGCTCCATCCTCCACGGTCCGCGCATCCGGGACTAGCGGATCACATAGCGACCGCTCGGCTTGGTGTCGATCTAGGTGATCGACCTATCATTAAAAAAAAAGTCGTAGACCTCTTTGAGGTTGCGCCAGAAGGCGTGGTGCTCGGGATGGGCTCCCGAGGCGAGCAGGCCGGCCATATCGCGCGAGGGATACAGGTGCACGCGGGCGCGCCTCTGCCAACGCGGCATCGAGGTGACGATCGTCCACAGCTCCTCGATGCGCTCGTCGCCCAGCGAAATGCAGCCGATGGAGACGCAGTTTCCGTGGATCATGATGTCGCTTCCCGGGTTGCGCGGGTGGCCGAGGATCCGGTCCGACGGGTTCGGGTAGCTGACCTGCATGGACAGGTGAAAGGCGCTGGCGGAGTTGACGTAGCCGATGCGGTAGAAGCCCTCGGGGACCTGCCGATCGCCCGAGACCCGCTTGGGCCCGAGCTCGCCCGAGGCGTAGCAGAACCCGTAGGTGGTCACGTGCGTGAGCGGGGCACCGGGCTTGGCGCCCGCCCACACCTCCAGCTCGCCCTCCTTTTTGAACCCGCGAAGCAGCAGGACCTCGGCGGGAAAGGCCGCGCCCGCCTCGTCGAAGAGCTGGCGAACGACCGGCAGTCGCTCGCGCGCCTGGCGCATGCGCTCGGACGGGCTGGCCCGCTCGGCCGACCAAGAGGTGGGCTCACGCACGGGCGGTCGTGGGATCGAGGTCGGCTTCTCCCTAGCGGCAGCATCCACGCCGCGCTCGGGTAGTGCCGTCTCGGGCGTGCCGCTCTGGTCGCCGCGGCCGGAAGCCAGCGGTTTGGCAGGGCCCGACGGGTTTGGCGGCGCCTCGGCTCCTGAGGCGGGCTTGAAGGGCGGTGGCTTCGGATCCTCGTGGCCGCTTTGGGTCGAGCATCCGAGCGCCATGCTCAGCGCGCAGGCGCCCGCCCAAGCCGGTCGCCGCGCCGCTCGCAGCACGGCTCCGAGCGCGCGGCCGATGGGCGCAGGATCGAAGGGACGAGAGTACACAACCGGGAGCATGCCACAGCGCCGCAGCAATTCCAGTGGGCAGCCGCTGACGGTCAGATCTCCAGCGGGCGCCGTCCGTATCCATGGAACGCCGCGGCGCGACCGTTGCGTCCGCGGGCGCACAGCATCGCGAAAAAAAGAGGCGGAGCATGACGCACAAGTCGAGTCGGTTCGAGAGGCTACTGTCGGGATTGGCGGCCGTGGTGGTGCTGATCTCGCTATTCAGCTACGGCCAGGAGGCCACTGGCCAGAGCGCGCCAGCGCCGCCCGGCTCGATGGGACCGGCTGGGCCAGCGCCCGTGGCGGTCGCGCTGGGCCATGGCCGACGGGTGGGCGATCCGCGGAGCTTCGACAACCTCACGGTGTTCCCCATCACGGCTCGCCACCAGACCGACATCGGGCCCATCACCACGCTCGGGGCGGCCCTTGCCGCGGGCCGAGCCGAGGTGCGCGAGGTCGGCGGAAGCCCCGCCCCGAACGACGACCAGCGCAGCCAGCCGCAGCAGCAGCGGCGGGGCGGTGGCGGCGGCGCCGAGGTCGGCACCTTGGTCATCGAGAACAAGGGCAAGGTGCCCATCTACGTGCTGGCGGGTACCGTGGTCAAAGGTGGCAACCAGGATCGCCAGATCGGCCAGGACTTCATCGTGGCCGCAGGCAAGACCGTTCCCGTCGACGCCTTCTGCGTGGAGCAGGGGCGATGGACCGACCAGCGCGGCGGGGCGGCCACCTACGGCAAGTTCAGCACAGCCGGGCACCTGGCCAACGCCGATGTGCGCGCGGCGGGCCAGTACAAGCGCAGTCAGGGCGAGGTGTGGTCCAAGGTCGGCGAGGTCAACAACGCCAATGAAAAGAGCGCCTCGTCGGGAACCCTGTTCGCCACTCTGGACGACAAGGAAGTGGCCCGTCGCCAGGCCGCGCTGACCGCGAAGATTCAAGGGCACTTGGCGCAGGTGCAACCCCGCTCGTCGGTGGTGGGCTTTGCCTATGCCGTCGACGGCCGCATCAAGGGCGTGCGCTGGTTCATCAACCACTGGGTCTACGCCCAGTTCAGCTCCATGCTGATCCAGGGCGCGGCCCTCGATGCCATCACCGCGCAAGCGGGCAAGCCGCCCAAGGCGCCGCCCGCCATGAAACCCCAGGCCGTTGCGAGCTTTGTCAGCGACATCGAGGCGGCCAAGAAGCGGCGGCGCCAGGTCACGGCCGCCGACAACGTCAACGACTACGCCGAGACCGCCAAGGGCGCGGGCTCCAAGACCCGCTACAAGCCTGCCGCCACCGCCGCCCCCGCGGCCGCGGCCGAGCCCGTCAGCGCGGACTACGTGTCCTATTGACGGAAGGATGCGCCCTGCCGCGCCGCGCCTTGGGGCTCGCCTACTCGGTGAGCTGCCCTTGCCGCAGGATGCGGTTCATGGCCTTGAAGCCCGGGTGGTCCTTGTCGCGGGCCCACTCGAAGCAGACCGACTCGTGGTTGCTGAGCTGGGCGCCCGCTTGCTGCATGCGGTCGAGCGCGTGGCGGCGGTACTCCTGTCCGCGGCTCGACACGCACTCCCAGCACAGGTGGACCTGCTCGCCGCGGCGCAGTAGCTCCAGCACCGTGGCCATCACGCAGACGTGCGCCTCGATACCCGCGACCACCACCTGGCGGCGCGACGGGGCCAGCCCGGGTCGAAGCTCGTCCAGGGCGGCGTTGAAGCGGGGCTCGCCGCAGCAGCCGAAGCTGGTCTTTTGCACGGTGCGCTTGGGCGCGCCCAGCTCGTCGAAGGCCGCGCGAATCTCGGCCACCGTGGCGCCCAGCCCCTGCGGATACTGCTCGGTCAGCACCACGGGCACGCCGAAGATGTCGGCCAGCCTGACGAGCCGCTTGGTCGCCTCGACTACCAGCTTGGGTCGATGGACCATGCCCATCAGCTTGCCCTGCAGATCGATGACCACGACCACGCTTCGCTCGACCTCGAGTAGCTCGCCTACAGCCATGGCTCGGCATGGTTGGCCGAGCGGGCAGTGGCGTCAACGACCGGGCTCGGCGCCTCGCTGCCCGCGCGCGCTGAGCCCACAACTTGCGCCCATCGACGAACAGGGCTTCACCACTCGCGGCTCTCGGTGCATGCTGCGCGCCAAGACATGCTCCGGCTCCCGAGCCTCGAGGAAGCGATGATGAAGACGACCGACAAACTGGCCGCCCTCCGAGAGCGGATGAAGAGGCACAAGCTGGCTGCCTACCTGGTGCCGAGCACCGATGCACACCAGAGCGAGTACGTGCCCGAGTGCTGGCAGCGACGCGCCTGGCTGAGCGGCTTTTCCGGCTCGGCTGGTGACGTGGTGGTCACCCGCGACGATGCGGGACTGTGGACCGATGGCCGCTACTTTCTGCAGGCAGCCGAGCAGCTTCGCGGTACGGGGATCCGCCTGTTCAAGATGGGCGAGCCCGGTGTGCCCACCCTCAACGGCTATCTCAGTCGCACTTTGGGCAAGGGCGATCGCCTGGGCGCCGATCCCCGCGTACTGTCGCTCACGCGCGCCCAAGGGGTGGAGCAGGCCCTGGCCGCCTGTGGGGCCAAGCTCGCCCTGCTCGAGCGCAACCTGGTCGATGCCCTGTGGAAGGACCAGCCGAGCATGCCCTCGGCGCCGATCGAGCTGCTGCCCCGCCGCTTCGCGGGCGAGAGCGTAGCCTCCAAGCTGCGGCGGCTGCGCAAGGCGATGACGAAGCGGGAGGCCGACGCCCTGGTCGTCAGCTCTCTCGATGCCATCGCTTGGCTGTTCAACATCCGCGGCCGCGACGTGGACTACAACCCGGTAGCGGTGAGCTACGCCCTCGTCGCGCACGACCGAGCGGAGCTTTTCATCGCACCGGGCAAGGTTGCCCCCTCGGTCGCCCGCAAGCTCGCCCCGCGCGTGACCATTCGGCCCTACGACGAGATCAAGGGCGCGCTCGGGAAGCTGTCGCAGAAAAAGGCCAGGGTCTGGGTGGATGCCGACACGACCAACCGTTGGATCATCCGCCTGCTCAACGGCTGCCGTCGGGTAACCGACCCCAGCCCCGTGGCCACCATGAAGGCCAAAAAGAACGCCACCGAGATCGCTGGCATGCGCGCGGCCCACGTGCGCGACGGCGTGGCCATGGTGCGGTTTCTGCGCTGGCTCGAGCAGGCCGTGCCCAACGGCGGGGTCACCGAGCTCGGCGCTGAGGCGGAGCTCGAGCGCTTCCGCGCCGAGGGAGAGCACTTCCAAGGCCTGAGCTTTCGCACCATCTCGGCCTATGGCGCGCATGGCGCCATCGTGCACTACGCCGCCGAGCAGCAGACCGCTGCGGCGTTGCGTCCGCGCGGCATCTACCTCATCGACTCGGGCGGCCAGTACCTGGACGGCACCACCGACATCACCCGCACCGTGCTGCTCGGTGGCCGGCCGAGCCGCGAGCAGAAGGCGCGCTTTACCGGAGTGCTCAAGGGCCACATCGCCCTGGCCATGGCGCGCTTTCCGGCGGGGGTGCGGGGGCTGCGGCTCGACACGCTCGCCCGCATGCACCTGTGGCAGGCGGGGCTGGACTACAACCACGGCACGGGCCACGGCGTGGGCGCCTTTCTCAGCGTGCACGAGGGGCCGCAGCGCATCAGCCCTACGCGCTGCACGGGGGTGCCGCTGGAGGCGGGCAACGTGCTGTCCAACGAGCCCGGCTACTACCGGCCTGGCCGCTATGGCATCCGCATCGAGAACCTAGTGCTGGTGCAGCCCGACGAGGTCCACTCGCGCCCGGAAAAGCCGTGGCTGCGCTTCGAGACCATCACCCAGTGCCCCATCGATACGCGGCTCGTCGAGCCTCGGCTGTTGACGACGGCGGAGCGCCGCTGGCTCAACGCCCACCACCGAGGCGTCAAGCGGACCCTGACCCCGCTGCTCGACGAGCCGGCCGACCGCCGCTGGCTCGGCCGCGCCTGCCGAGCGATTTGACCAGGTCGCGCGCCTCGGTCATGTTTTTCTTGTCGTGAGCGCTCGCAGTCCTGCCGCGCGCCCAAGAGGAACGTGGAGCCTAGCGACCTAGAGGCCGAGGAGTTGTCGCAAACCGATCAAGTTTTCCCGGAGAGACCCGTGCGGGGGTTTGGGGGCAGAGGAAGGAGCGGAGCGACGCCCGGAGCCCCCATCGT
>CAYTYV010000459.1:0-5322 GCA_964441055.1 uncultured Polyangiaceae bacterium
ACAACTACGGCATCGCGTCCTCGCAGACCTATCTCAACGACTGGCTTTGGACGCCGCTGCTGCTCTTCGGCTGGCTGCCCATCCTCTACTTCTCGCGGGTGGTCTCGATCCCCGAGTACTTCGAGCGCCGCTTCGGTAGGCGGGCTCGGCAGGTGTGTACCTGGCTGCTGCTCGTCTACCTGGTCGGCTACGTGGGCATCAACCTGTTCACCATGGGCCAGGCGCTCAACATCCTGGTGGGCTGGCCCGTGCTCGGGGCGGCCGCTGCGGTGGCGACCATCTCGGCCATCTACGTGACCTTCGGCGGCCAGACCAGCGTCATCATGACCGATCTGTTCCAGGGCGTGATGCTGCTCGGTACGGGCCTGGTGCTGCTGTACCTGGGCATGGAGTACCTGGGAGGGCCGGGCGAGTTCTGGGAGCACCTGCCGCGCGGGCACCGCAAGGCCTTTGCCAACTTCAACGAGGATCCGGCCTACAACTCCGTCGGGATCTTCTGGCAGGACGCCATGGCCAACTCGGCCATGTTCTACTTCCTCAACCAGGGCCTGGTCATGCGACTGGTGGCGGCGCGCACGGTGCGGGACAGTCGCCGCGCGATCATGACGACCATGCTGGTCTTGATGCCCATCGCCGCCATGGTGGTGGCCTCGGGCGGCTGGGTGGGCAAGGCGCTGGTGCACGCGGGCGTGCTGCCCCCCGACATGGCGGCCAAGGAGGCCTTCTTCGTCTCGGCCGAGTTTCTCTCGCAGCCGGGGGTGTTCGGCCTGCTGATGGCGGCGCTCACGGCCGCGCTCATGTCCACCGTGGACACGCTCATCACGGCCATCGCCGCCATCGTGGTCAACGACGTCTATCGACCGCGCCGCCCGCAGGCGAGCGAAAAGCAGCTCCTGCGGGTCGCGCGGCTTTCCTCGGTGAGCGTGACGCTGCTCGGCGTGGCCCTGGTGCCCGTGTTCATGAGCTTCGGCTCGATCTACTCGGCCCACGGCGCCTTCACGGCGGCCGTGACCCCGCCGCTGGTGGTGGCCCTTCTGTTCGGCGTGTTCTGGCGTCGCTTCACCCCAGCTGCGGCGTGGTGGACCATGGTGGGCGGAGGGACGCTGATCTTCCTGTCCATCATCTTCCCCGAGCTCGTCCAGCCCGTTGCCCACGGCGTGCCCATGGCCGAGGACGTGGGCGAAGGGCTGTTCGCGGGCAAGGACCAGTTCAAGTTCATGCGGGCGCTGTTCGGCATCGGCGGCTGCGTGGTCATCGGCGTGGTCGTCACCCTGCTGACCAAGCCTCGGCCCGAGCGCGAGCTGCGCGGCCTGGTCTGGGGCACGGTCGGAGACGCCATCCGCCACTACAAGGGCAAGGCGGGCAAAGAGGGCGAGAGCGACTGGGCCATGGCCCGCCCGCTCGGGAGCGGCCTGGAGCCCGTCTTCGGCCACGCTGGCCTGCCGACCGTGCGCATTTCGTCCGAGCTGAGCAAGGCGCTCGAGGCCGCCGACGGCGATCTCGTCTACGTGAGCGACCGACGGCGGTGGTTGGGCGGCTTGCGCTCGTCTCAGGCGGTCGTCGCAGGGGTGGACGCAAAGCTCGCAGGCCCCAGCGTGGAGCTCGACCGCAGCCTGTACCAACGGCTGGTGGGCCCGCGCCGCACCGAGCAGCTTCTGCGCGTCAAGCGGTTGTACTGAACGAGCCGCAGCACGGTTCCGACGCCTTTAGGTGGTCACGCCTGCTACAGTCGCGGCCACTGGCAAGTGATCGGGAGGTCTAGCATGCGAGTTTCTGCCATTTCATTCGTCGTCGCCGTGACCGTGCTGCTCGGCGGCTGCAGCAATCAGGGGCGCATTCGATTCGCCACCACCGACCAGCGACTCGGGCTGAACCGCGTCGTGCTCTACCGCAACGGCGTCGGCTACTTCGAGCGCGCGGGATCGGTCGATGGCGACCTGCTCACCATCAAGGTCCGCAAGGACCAGGTCAACGATCTGCTGAAAAGCCTGACCGTGGTCGACCGACGAACGGGCAAGGCCGTGAGCGTGTCCATGCCGCTCGATCCGCAGACCTGGGCCAATGTCGCCATGGCCACGCTCGCACCCGGGCGCGGCAGCCTGGCGCAGGTGCTCGACTCGCTGCGCGGCATGTACGTGACGCTGGAGACCACCGTGGGCTCGATGGAAGGGCGCGTGGTGATGGTCGAGTCCATCGTGGACGTGCCCGATCCCACCATGCCCCAGCCGGCCCGCGGCGTAGCCGCGCAGAGCCTGGGCCAGGACCACAGCGTGACCCTGCTCGAGGGCCAAGAGATGCACGTGGTGCGGCTATCCAAGATCCAGGGCGTCACGCTGGAGGACGGCGATCTGGCCATGCAGTTCCACCGCAGCCTCGACGCCACCGCGGGCGAGGGCATGTTCCAGCAGGTCGACGTCGCCATCCGCCTCACGGGCCGCGACCCCCACGACGTGGTCGTGAGCTACGTGGTCTCGGCACCGATGTGGAAGCCCACCTACCGGGTGGTCCTGCCCGAGGGCGGCAAGGGCGAGGGGCTGCTGCAGGGCTGGGCCGTGGTCGACAACACCTCGGGCGAGGATTGGTCGGAGGTGGAGCTGCAGCTCACTAGCGGCGAGCCCATCGCCTTCCGCTACGACCTGCACACCCCGCGCGATGTGCACCGCACGGATCTGACCGAAAGCGGCGTGCGCAAGCGAGCGCGCGTGGCCGTGGGCGAGACCAGCTACGAGGGCGAGGACGACCAGAGCGCCCTCGAGGAGCCCGAGGAGGAGTACGCTGCGGAGCTGGCGGGCGCCTACGCAGCCGCGGACATGCCCGCGCCCGCCTCTCGCCCGCGCGGCAGCCGTCGGGACACGGCCAAGCGCGAGCGGGCCAAGGACAAGGGGCTGGCAACCGGCTGGGCCGAGGTCGACGGCCGTCCCCCTGCCGCACCTCCGCCTCCGCCCGCCCTCGACATCGACACGCTCAGCCGCTCGACCCAGGCGCGAGCGCGGGCCACGCAGATCAGCGGCCTGACCCGCTTCGACCTCGAGCACCGCGTGACCGTGCCCGACGGCACATCGACCATGGTGGCCGTCATCAACCAGAAGGTCCAGGCCGAGGAGACCTTCCTGTTCAAGCCGGGCGGCGCGGGCACGGGCTACGAGGCCAACCCCTACCGGGTGGTGCGCTTCCGCAACTCCACGCCCTTCGTGCTCGAGCCCGGCCCCATCAGCATCTACTCGGGCTGCAGCTTCGTCGGCGAGGGGCTGTCCGAAGCGGTGGGCGCCGAGACCAGCGCCACCATCCCCTTCGCGGTCGAGCCGGGCATCATGGTCAGCTCCAAGGACAAGCAGGAAGGCAAGGAGATGCACCTGGTGCGCATCGTGCGCGGCATCCTCGAGGTGGAGACCTTCCAGCGCAAGCACACCACCTGGACCGCCAAGGCCCAGACCATGACCAAGGGCTACACCGTGCTCATCCGCCACCCCAAGGCGGGCTGGAACTACGAGATCACGGACCGCCCCCAGGGGACCGAGGAGCTGCGCGACGGCTACCTGATCCCCTTGGTGGTGCCCGCGGGCAAGCGCGAGGCCTCCCTCGAGGTGGTCGAGCAGACGCCCTCGCGCACCACGCTCAGCATCTGGGACCGCAAGGCTCCGGGGCTGCTCGAAGAGCTGCTTTTGTCGACCAACCTCGGCGCAGACGCCCGCGCCAGGCTCGAGCCCATCGTGAAGGTGCGCCAAGCGATCGGCCGCATCGACACGCGCATCGACGGGCTCAAGAAGCAGCAGATCGAGCTCGACGGGCGCGCCGAGCAGACTCGGCAGAACCTGCGCGCCATCAAGAAGGACCGCTCGGCCCAGGCCGCCGGGCTGCGCGCCCGGCTCGAGCGGCGGCTCGAGGAGTTCACCCGCGACGGCGACCGGGTGGGCCGCGAGATCGTCGAGCTGCAGAGCAAGCGGCTCGAGAAGAAGATCGAGCTCGAGGACCTGCTGCAGAACCTGGATCTGCGCGCGCCTGGCAAGGCAAAGGGCGGCAGCAAGAAGGCGCCGTCACCCGCGAAGTAGCCGGCTCCACCGCTCGGCCCACGAGGGCCCCGTCGCGCGTCCGCGGTTGATCGCCCGGGCGCGCGGCGCCATCATCGCGTCATGCCTCGCGTGCGTGTGGGTGGCCTCGACATCGCCTATGAGTCCATGGGCGAGGGACAGCCCTTGGTGCTCATCATGGGCCTGGGCGCTCAGCTCGTCTACTGGCCCGAGCCGTTCTGCCGCAGGCTGGCCAGGCGCGGCTTTCGCGTCATCCGCTTCGACCATCGCGACTGCGGGCTGTCGAGCAAGCTCGAGCAGGCCGAGACGCCGCGCCCTGCTCGGCTCGTCGCCCGCTGGCTGCTCGGCCAAAAGCTCGAGGTGCCCTACACCCTGCTCGACATGGCCGACGACGTGGCCGGCCTGCTCGACGCTCTCGAGATCGACAAGGCCCACGTGGTGGGCGCCTCGATGGGCGGCATGATCGCCCAGACCATGGCCATCGCGCACCCGTCTCGCCTGCGCACCCTGACCTCGATGATGTCCCACACGGGCGATCGGCGCTGCTTCATCGGCCATGCGCGGGTCATGCGGCTGGTGCTGTCCAAGGCGCCTCGCAACCGACGGGACGCGATCGAGCGCATGGTCGAGTTCTACTGCACGGCACAGGGCCGCCTTCATCCCATCAACGAGCACGAGATCCGCCGCATCGCCACCGTGGCCTACGACCGCTGCTTCTACCCGCGGGGCTTCGCGCGCCACCTGGCCGCCATATTCGCCACCCCCAGCCGCACGGCTGCGCTCGGCTTCGTGCGGGTGCCCACCCTGGTGATCCACGGCACCGACGACCCCTTGGTGCGTCCGAGCTGCGCCCGCCTGATGGCGCGCGCAGTGCCAGGCGCACGGCTCGAGCTCATCGAGGGCATGGGCCACGGCCTGGCGCCAGGGGTGTGGCCACGGCTGGTGGACGCGATTGCGGCCCACGCCGCCCGGGGGTGACCTCGGGCCAGTGAAGAGCATGGCGGCTCTGGCGGGCTTGATCCAGCGGGACATCGCGTCAATGCTGATCCACGTCTGAAACGGGCACCCGCGTTGCGGCGGCGTGCGCTACGGCCGCGGGAGGAAAGCATGATTCGACGGCGTCCAAAGACAGCGATCGGCCTGCTCGTGGGGACTTCGCTCGCGGTGGCCTCGCTCGCGAACGGCAGCGGCTGCGGCGACGACTCCGAGGTAGCGCCAGCCGGGGCAGGCGCCTCGGCGGCGAGCGGCGGCGCGGCGGGCTCGACCGCGGGCGGCGCGGGCGGCGCGGCCGGAA